>JBBKVM010000001.1:0-8547 GCA_037968415.1 Bacteroidia bacterium
GTTCGCAATACTAAAGTACTAATTTTTGCTACTGAGTGGCACCCTGAATCATATGGCTTGTGGCAGTCAGATGAACTCTCAGTAAAATAACCAACACAAACAGGACACATTGGGTAGGCACTTGGGCGGAAGGGGAGCGCTGGGCGAGGGACTGGTGCGGCAGCGGGGGATTGACACAGTTGCGCCCAGTTTTTATCCTTTCATTGCTTGATAACCTTTCCATTCTGTATCGCTACCTTATTATTTCGCACTTCGTAAATGTAAATTCCTTTTGCAAGTGGTTCGGTGTTTAGTGTTGTAGTATTTGTAAATGTTTGCTGTAAAAGTTTTCTGGATGTAATATCATATAAAATAATTTCTGAAGGCTCATTCAGTTTTAATTGAATTTTTATTTCATCTTTAAAAGGATTAGGAAATAAAGTCAATGCGTTTTCATTAATAGATGTTTCATTATAACCTGTAATGAATGTAGAAGTATCCAGTTTACATACAAAAGCTCTGGAGCTACCACTAAAAGTAGTAGAGCCAAATGTGATTGAAGTACTTGTAGATATTCCGGTAACGTATAAAAAACCGGAATTATCAATTGCCAGAGAACGCCCTTCTTCATCGGATGTCCCACCTGCTTTTATTGCCCAGTTAAAATTGCCGGAACTGTCCAATTTTGAAATGAACACATCTCTGTTTCCGCTTGATGTTAAATTATAAACGCCAACACCGGGGTCAAAATCAGTTGTTCCTTTGAAAAACCCGCAAGTGTAAACATTGCCTTTGGCATCCAGTGCTATTGCGTAACTGTAATTATCCAAAGTTCCTCCCAATCTTTTAGCCCATTTGAAATTACCGGCATTGTCTAATTTGGAAATAAATACGTCAATGATTCCGGTCGCTGTTAAGTTAAAAACACCTGCACCCGGATCAAAATCAGCTGTCCCTGAAAAGTTGCCGGTGGTGTAAATGTTTCCGGAGTTATCGATGTTGATTGCGTAGCCATATTCAAAATTTGTTCCGCCCAATTGTTTTGCCCAAACAAAATTACCTGAGCTGTTTAATTTAGAAACATAAACATCAAGGTTATTTCCGGGAGTTGTCATATTATAAGTGCCACCCGGATTAAAATTACAAGTCTGGGCAAAATGACCCGTGGAATATATATTCCCTGATGCATCAAGCACCAATGATTTTCCTTCATCCGAATTTGTTCCACCCATTTTCTTAGCCCATACAAAATTACCCGAGCTGTCTAATTTTAAAATATAAATATCCGTTACGCCCGCTGCACTCATATTAAAAACCCCGGGTCCCGGATCAAAATCCAATGTGCCAACAAATGTTCCTGTCGCAAATAAATTACCTGAAGTATCAATGGCTATCGACTCAATATATTCTGCAGTTGGTGGAACACCTATTGATTTAGCCCAAATAAAATTGCCCGCGTTGTCCAGTTTAGAGATGAAAATGTCCTGGCCGAAAGGAGCAGTAATTAAATTAAATATTCCGGGACCGGGATCAAAGTCTACCGTGTCAGCAAAATGACCGCTGATGTAAATATTCTGAGCAGCATCGAGGGCAATTGAACTGCCTTGGTCATTACGCTGACCACCAAAAGTTTTGACCCAAATAAAATTACCGGCTGCATCAAGTTTTAATATGAAAACATCATGATTACCATTAGAAGCTACATTATAAACACCCGGTCCCGGATCAAAATCACATGTAGCGCCAAAAAATCCTGTTATATAAATATTGCCCACCGGATCAAAGATCATCTTAGCACTGTTTGCATTGCCATCTATGGCTTTTGCCCAAATCCAATTTGGGATCTGCGCATCTGCATTTACAAATAGGAACATAAAAGCTGCCCATAACATGGCAAGAGGTTTATTCATAAGAGTTTGATTTTATAAAAGTTTAATTATAAAAATGTTAGTCAAATATCAGTAAAATATTTGCTTATTTAATAATAAATTCCGGGGGAATGGCGAAACTGACAGTCTGTAATCTCACACACGAAGCTTCGCCTATCTATTATTTATTATAAACTACAGCTAGCTCGTGGGGTCGTAGATGGCTAAGGCTTTTACGCTCGCTCGAATCTACACCCAACTGGGGGTTTTTCTTAATTGTTTTGCTGCTCTTTTTTAAAAAGAAAATTGTAAATCATGGAGGGTATGCAAATATCTGTAGTGGCTACTAAGGTTGCTACAAATACTATAATACCTCCAGCTATATATGCCCAAAGATTAAGATGAATGTAAAAAAGAAAGATTATTAAGCAAATCCAAACGGCTGCAATGCCACATGCAAATCTTGTTTGATTAGTTCGTATCGGAATTGGCGGTTTATTAATTATATGCCTTATCACATAGTTATAGAGATAATCGAAGGGATGATGCTGAAGCAATGCGCCAAAAAATGATATAATCATTATGGTGGCCAGAATGTAAAAGTTGGCCAGCAACAAGCCAAGGATGAGCAATAAGTCGCATAGATAATACGAGAAACGGATTCCGTGTTTATAATCATTCAGTTCTTTATCCGTATAACAGCTGAATCCTTGTATTATCAATCTTTTTTTTGTTACAGGGGTTAGAATAGAATTTGTTTCGTCCATATATTTTGGTTGAGTTCAATAATTTTATTCAGTTAAATCAAAGCTATAAAGTTTCGAGTTAATACTGTCCCTAAACTTACCACTAACTTGTATAAATGTGAAACTCTTCATTCAAAACATTCACAAAGCCGCCCAAAAACAGGCGGCTTTGTGAATGTTTGTTGCGCCTATTTCTCATAAATTGTATTGACTGAATTTCTCTCATTTGTGGTTTTCTCAGTGGAGCCGGTTCGCATTACTAAAGTACTCATTTTAGTTACTGAATGGCACCCTGGTTCATATGGCCTGTGGCAGTTCGATAAACTCTCAATAAAGTAACCAAAACAACCATAACACACAGGCTAGGCGCTTGGGCGGTGGGGAGGCGTGAGAGACTGGTGCGGGAGCGGGGGTTATGTGGAAATTAGAGCCACGCGAAAGGATTAGCTTCGCTGAGCTCCCTTTGGTCGGTGCGCGCTGCAGCGAAGCCGTTTTTTTTGCAACAAGTTCAGTTCTCAATTACTATATAATGTTTTTACCTGATAGGTCGCGAAGCTCCTGTCAGTTGAAATTAGTTAATAATTAATTTTCCTGCTGATATAAGTTCCCTTTCAGAACTAAGATTGTAATAATAGAGACCCTCCTTTAAATTATTTCGTTCAATTATGAATTGCCCCGAGTTAATATTTTTCATCTGCAACACTTCCTGACCAATAGAGTTTAATATTGTCAATACACATGTTTCATTATTTTTATTATTAAACTCAACTGTTACACTGTTAGTGAATGGAAGTGGATATATATTAATAAAACTGCTGTTAATAGTATTAATTATTCCCAAGGGTGCAGACCACTTTGCAATATAATTAGCTGAAACTCCACCGGCAGATGTAAATAAACCTCCTGCATAAAGATTTCCATCGTAAGTTTTTAAAGTAGTTACGATATTATTCATACCTGGGTTAGACAATGCTGACCAATTAGTGCCATTCCATTTCGCAATTTTATCCACCGGATTTCCATCTGCGGTTGTAAAAGAACCTCCTGCATAAAGGGCACTATTAAAAACCTCCAATGCCCTGATTCCTCCTGAGTTCATTCCTATACTTACACTTGACCATGCATTACCATTCCAACGACAAATCGCATTGGAAGTACATGGATACCCGCATCCGTTATTAAATGCTCCTCCTACATACAGCTCGCCATTAAAAATGGCGAAAGCAACAACAGTTCCATTAGTTCCGCTCCCAACAGCTGACCAATTAGTGCCATTCCATTTTGCTATAGTCTGTGCAAAGTTTCCACCAGCGTACATAAAATTTCCACCTGCATAAAGCTTTCCATTGTAAGCTTTCAAAGCAAGTACGCCTGGATTACCTCCTGTAAGCCCTCCCCCTACATCGCTCCAAGTTGTCCCATCCCATTTTGCAATTTGATTAAAAATACTTCCTGTTGAGGGAGTAAAATTACCGACTGCATATAAATCTCCGTTATAAACTTCTAAGGCATATGCGCCATTATTAGAGGTGCTTAAACCATTACCAACCGCGACCCAATTACTACCATTCCATTTAGCAATTTTATTTACTGTGTTGCCATCTGCAGTACTAAATTCTCCTGCAGCATAAATTGCACCGTTATATTTTGTTATTGCAAATACGCCTCCACTCATTCCATTTCCCAAGGCTGTCCATGTATTCCCGTCATATTTTATGACTCGATTGGCGCTTACACCATCTAAACTTGTAAAATGTCCTCCTATATATAAAGTATTATTAACAGTATCGGTATAGCTTGCATAAATATAACTGCTTGCACCGGAACCTATCGAATTCCAGGATTGTGCATGTATATTCAAGCCAATCGATAAATAAAAAATTTGCAGAATTAATTTTTTCATGATGTAATAATTTTAAGTGTTCATATTGTTTTAGCAATGTTTTTAATCCGCAGCGTTAAAATGGCTGATAACTTGTTTATATATGCTAATCCATAACGTTTATTAATTTCTGCGGTCATGGCATTCTATTGCCCGAATTTAAACATTATTGAGTTTGGTTGTTAGCAAAATGTAGCTGTTTGGCCATTGCGCACAGGCCAGCATTTGCGCTACATAAACCGGGCGCTTTCATCATTCAATTAGTATACACCCTCCGCACAAAAAAAGCAACAAAACCCGAAGGCCTTGTTGCTTTGATAATGATTGATGTGCAGTGTATTAGTACACCGCTACTTTTTTGACGGCACTGCGGGTGGCATTGCTTACGCGCAGCACATACATGCCCTTGGCTTTGCGGCCCAGGTCGATGTCGGTGTGGTACTTGCCCTGGTAGTGGGTGAGGTGCTCGGTGTAGATGGCCTGCCCCATGGCATTGAGTATTTCTACTTTGTAATTGTCGCGCTGGGCCACATCAAACGAAACCGAGAAGGTGCCGTTGCAGGGGTTGGGGTATATGTCCATAGCGCCTCCGGCAAACAATTCGTTGATGCCGATGATGGCACACGTATCGGTGGCGGTAACAGGCGCACGCTCGGAGTTGCAGGTGACGGCTGTGTAATTCCAGTCGTAGAAGAAGTAGTAGTAACCGGGTACCGAGGCGTTGCTCTCGGTGATGTTGATAGATCCGCTGGTGTAGGGATACACTGCACCCGAAGAGTGACGGAACAAATCCACATTGCCACGGCACTTGATAAAGTATCCGGTGCCCGGATACAAATTGAAGTTGAGCGTAACGGGCGTGGCCACGTTGGGGCTGGCCGCTATGAACACTGTTTTCTCGGCCACGGTGTTGCCGGTGGGTCCTATGATTTCGATGGTGCGGTTGCCATCGGAGTTGGCAAATACGTTTACGGTATTCAGTATCACAGGGTCGATGACATCGAAGTACAAACCGCGGATGTCGTTGGCGGTGAAGTACGCGCCTGCCGCACCCGAGATGCCTGTTTCGCCTACGTAGTCAACGAGTCCGGGTGGTGGGTCTACGTCTACATAGTAGGTGGTGGTGGCACTGATAAATGGCGCGTAGCTGGTGCCTGTGGCCACCATGTTGCCACCGCCCGGAGCATCCCACCAACGGATGGTTCCGGTGGCTCCGGTAGAGGCAGAAAGGTTTACAGTACCCGGTCCGCAGCGCTGGGCGCCCACCGTAGAAGGCGCGGCCACGGGGCTGGCCACAATAATGATTTGGTTGTTGGCTGTGAACACATCGGTGCCGTTGGCGTTGGTCACAGTAAGTGTGACGTCAAAGCTGCCGGGTGTGTTGTAAAACACAAGTGGGTTTTGTGCGGTAGAGCTTGAAGGATTGCCACCGGGGAAACTCCATGTCCAGCCGGTGGGCTGTGCCGCAGAGTAGTCGGTAAACTGCACGCCCGCACCGGGGCACGAAATGGTTTGATCGGAGATAAAGAATGCAGCGGGAGGATAGCTGCCGGCTACATAGAGTGGTGTTTCCCACAGGCCGCGCCCGTAGGTAGAGGCGCGCAGTTTGTTGCCGGGATAGAATATCTCCAGCTGTGTTACAATCACGTTGGGCAGGCCATCAAAGAACGGCTGCCATGTGTTGAGCGAAGCGTCTTTGTAGAACACACCGAGGTCGGTGCCCACGTAGATGCCGTCATTGGAGTTCTTCATGTAGGCGATACAGTTTACCGGTACGTTGGGCAGTGATGCGGAGATGTTGATCCACGAGTTGCCCTGGTCGTTGGTCTGAAACACTTTGTTCTGGTTATTGAAACCCGAGTAGGTGATCCACGCTTTGTTGGGGTCGGTGTTGGAGCATGTGATGTAGGTGATGGTACCAGAAGGCACATTGCCGATGGTGTTCCAGGTGGCTCCGCCATCGTTGGTCATAAAGAGGCTCGCGTTGTTGGCTGCCCATATCACTTGCGAGTTGGCCTCGGATACGGCCAGGCGATTGAGTGTAGCAGTGGTATTGAAGTTACTGATTTTGGTCCAGGTGCCACCGCCTACGGTGCTTTTCCACACGTTGACAAATCCTGCATACACTGTAGCGGGTACGTTGGGGTCCTGCAGCCAGGGCGTAACCCACGCACCTGTTTCGTTGATGTTTCCTTTGGTGGATGTCATGTTGCCGCCTCCGTTGGTGCTGCGCGCGAGGCCACCGTTTTGGCTCTCGGCCCACATGTTGTTGTCGTTGTTGTAGTCGATGAAGCACAACATGCCGTCACCACCGAGTATAGAATTCCAGTTGGTGCCGTTGTAGCGGTTGGTGCCGTTGTCTTGCCAGCCATGTATGAGCAGGTTGGGGTTGGTGGCCGACTGGCCAAAGCCGTACATCTGCGCGATGGTGAGTCCATTGCTGAGGTTGGTCCACGAACCACCAGCGTTGGTTGATTTATACACGCCACCGTCATTGGCCATGTAGCAAGTGGTGGCATTGGTGTACATCACATCGTGATAATCTACGTGCGTGCCGCCACCGCTGTTGCTCCAGGTAACACCCGCGTTGGTCGATTTCAAAAACTGTGTTTGTCCGCCTATCAACACTTCGTCTCGGTTGCCGGGCGAAGAGGCGATGCACAGGTCGTACCACTGCTGTGTGCCTATGTCGGGCGTACTGATTTTACTCCAGGTTGCACCGCTGTTGGTAGATTTGTAAAAGCCTTCGGTGCCGTAGTTGGGCGCAGGCTTGCCTACTATCATATACAGATAGTTGGCATCGGCTTCGGTGGTGGCGATGGCCATGCGGCTAACCAGCGCGGCAGCGGGCAGGCCAGAGGTGATGGTGCTCCAGGTGGCGCCACCGTTGGTTGATTTTACGAATGAAGATCCGCAGGCATACATGGTGTTGGGGTCGCCCGGTTTGAATTCCATGTCTTTGTACGAGCCAGTTTGCACTTGTGTAAAGGTGACTGCGCCATCGGTGCTTCGGTAGAGTCCGCCTGAGGTGGCGACTGTGATGATGTTTCCGTTGTTGGGGTTCACCAACACTTTGCTCATCTGTCGGTAATTGGCCGTAAAGAATTCGAGGCCGGTGCGGGCCCAGGTCAAACCGCCATCGGTACTTTTCAAAAGTCCAATGGTGTAGGTGTCGCCAGCGTCACCGTCACCGGTGGCCAGGTACATAATGTTGCTGTTGGTGGGATCAAATGCGATGTCGGTGCAACCGATTACCTGATCGACCCAGTCGGTGTTGGTGCTCCATGAGCTGCCGCCATTGGTAGATACCCACAGGCCGCCCGCGGGCGAGCCCACAAAAATGGTGTTGGGGTTGTTGGGATGTACTTTTACGAAGTTGAGTCTGCCGGCACCGCTCATGCCTGTAACCGTGGCGGGGCCAATGAGTGTCCATGCGCCTGCCGTGGTGCGGCTGTACTGGCCATAGAGTCTGCGTGCCTCGTTAGAAACGGCCATGGGGTTGAAGCGAGAGCCATCAGGGTTGACGCGGGGAGCCATAAACCATTCCCATCGCTTGTATTGCTTGTAACCTGCTACACGTTTTTCGGCAGTGGTAAGCTCCGATCCGGGAGGCTTGGTGGTCAGCAGGCGGGCCTGCGCGTCAAGCTGCGCGGCATGGTATTCGTTGAAAGTTTGCTGAACTTCATAAAAGTTCACATTGGGGTCTTGCATTTTGCTCACCCAATCCTGCGCGTGCAGGGGAGTAGCGGCAATCAAAGCAAGTAAGACAAGCAATTTTGCGAAGTAATTTTTTTTCATGAAGGGGGTTTAGTTAGGTTATTATGCTCCGTAATGCTTCCAAAAGATTTCCGAAAATAGTTATTGGATTGATTCAAACCTACAATTTTCGGTGGGGCTGCGAACAAAACAATTAAATCACGATTTTATTCAAGGTTTTTCACGTGTTTGCCCAAAGATTCATTTCAATCGTTCTAATTTGCCTTTGCGTTTGACTATGTTTTTGTAATCCCACTGTATGTCGCGGGCTTTGGCGAGCCAGCGCGCAAGGTCTTTGTGGTTGATCTGTGCGGCA
>JBBKVM010000002.1:0-74272 GCA_037968415.1 Bacteroidia bacterium
GTTGGTGGCACAAATGGGTGACGCCAATGTCGATCATGAAAAATTAAGTGGCTATGCAAAAGACATTGAGACGGTCATCAAGCACATTGAGGAAAAAACTGAACGTTGGCTACATCTCAGCCAATATGGAAATAATTAAACCAGGATATTTTGATTGAGCATTTCCACCAATGCTGCTGACTCTTTCTTAAAATATCTTTTGTTCCGGAATGCCCCTACCCACTTGATTCCCTGCGCGGCATTGGTAAAGAAAAACTCATCCGCTTCCATCAAGTCATGTATCTCAAGTGAATGCTCTATCACCTCTTTACCGGCTGCACGTAGCAAAATAATCACATGATCGCGCATCACTCCTGCTATACAGCCATCGTCAATTGGAGGTGTGAAAAATTGGCCACCACGCACAATAAAATAATTGGCACTTGTTGATTCAATCACGTATCCCTGATCGTTGATTATCAAACAATCATCAAGTCCCTGCTGTTTTTTCCACAACCCCGCCAACACGTATATCAGCGCATTAGATGTTTTGAATGGTGACAAAATCGATCGTGTTTTTCGTACATCTGGAAAAATATTTACTTTCAGCCCTGCCTGGTTTATCCAATAATCATCCGTCACAGCCGGCAACAAATACATCACATAAGAAACATCATACTGCTCAGGAGTGTACAGCCCGCCTTCATTACGGTATATCTGCATACGTACCCGGGCCGTGCGACCTGCGTTGTTTTTCTTTATTAATTCTACTGCTGCTGCTTCAATAAAATCTGGCGAAAAAAATCGAGGCACATTCAACTTCAAGACCCTCATGCCACTTATTAGTCTTTGATAGTGCATGTCTAACAGCATTACTTTGTTGTTAATGCACCGCATCGATTCAAACAGCGCATCTCCATACATAAATGCCCTGTTCTTGGCATTGATTATTGGCGTGTCACTACTCACGAGTGTACCATTAAAGTTGATATAGTCTATCGTGTTACTCATGTGCTTATTAGGTCAACAGTGTCTTTCAATGATTGGTTCGAAACTATTTTGATTGTATTCAATCCCGCAGCCCTACCCGCTTCCACATCTCTGGCCGAATCGCCAATAAAATAAGAAGTGGCCGCATCAATGTCATACTTGGCCATCGCTTTTTCGAGCATCATCGATCCGGGCTTTCGACATAAACACTTTCCGAAATCATCATGATGAGGACAATAATAAATATCCAATATTTCAACTCCATGATTTTTTGCTTCAGTACAAAATAAATCATGAAGTTTCAGCACTTCTTTTTCTGTGTAAATACCTTTTGCGATGCCCCCTTGATTTGTAATCACTATCATTTTGTATCCGCGCTGCATAAACACTTTCAGCGTATCGAACAAACCTTCATTAAGCTTAAAATGTTCGGGCAAATACTGATAAGGCAAGTGTTCAAAATTTATAACCCCATCCCTATCGAGAAATACAGCCTTGTGCTTATGCGCCATGGCCTAAAAATAGTTAGAAAAATTCTTTAGTTCGTTTACGAATGAAATAGCAAGTGATGGTTTGAGTCCAATAGTAAGCACAATCCCAAACAAGGCGCCCCACAAGTGCGCATCATGATTGATGTTGCCACCACCCTTTTTACCCATGTACCAACTGTAGCCCAAATACAATACCCCAGCCACTATACCAGGTATACCAATCAACCCGTACAAATAAATCTTTTGCAATGGTTGAAATATTATGTAGGAAAAAACCACAGCTGACACAGCTCCAGAAGCCCCCAGTGCATTATAGTGCGGATTGTGCTTATGCTTCACAAAACTTGGCACTATTGAAACCAGCAATCCGCCTAAATATAACACCAAAAAATAGTATGTGCCCATCGTGCCAAACAAGTATCCAAAATAATCTTCTACCACGCCTCCAAATGAATAAAGCACAAACATATTAACGAGCAAGTGGATGAAGTCGGCATGAATAATTCCGGATGTAACAAATCTATACCACTCATTATTCTGAGCTACTAAATACGGATTGAATATTAACGCGTGTGAAACCTTTTGATTCTGAAAAGCAATAAACGAAACGATACAACTGATGATAACTATATATAAAGTCATGCTGAAAAACTGAGATTGAACTTTGTGAAATGCTTAAAAATTTATTGTGTCCCTAATCCTGCCATACCAGCTCTTTCCGGATGCTGTATGGTGTGAGGTACTCTCTCCTATCAGGTAACCATATGGTTTTAAAAAATCTACATTATCAAAAACCACTTTCAAAATTCCGATAAATGGTATGAATAAAACCATGCCTGCTACTCCCCATATCATTCCTCCTAATATGATGGCAAGCACGGATGCAAGCGGATTGATCTGGACTTTGGAGCCAACAATAGTGGGTGTGAGGAAATTATTTTCTATAAATTGAATCACGGCAAACATAGATGCCACCGCTACGGCATACCAAATACTATCCTTGGTAATCAGAGTGTATACGATAGGAATTACTGCGCCCAGTGTGGTTCCTATGTAGGGTATAATATTTAGCATAGCAGCAAGTACACCAAAAAATATGGCGTGTTCTATACCAATAATGAGCATGCCGGTAGTGTCGAGCACAGCAAGTATGGATATCACGGTAAATATCCCACTGATGTACTGCTGGGTTACTTTACTTATTTGCTTAATTACTCGCTGTGCGTGTTCATGATTTTGGGTAGGAATAACATTAAGCAGAAACTTGGTGAGGCGATCACGGTAGTAAAGAAAAAAGAAGGTGTACACTATCACCATTGAAGCGCTAAATATAGTACCTGTGGTAGCCGTGAGAATGCCCTGCAGGTTGATGGCTGCTGATTCAATAGAATTGACCAGCATTGATTTGACATACTCCAGTTGCTGCGCGCTCGATATGTTTGTTTTGTATTCTATAAATGTACGCACACCTTCAAGTTTGTCAAGCAAAGTCAGTTTAATTGAGGGCAGGTCGCTAATCAGGTTATACAATTGCACAGACAGTAATAAAAATGCTCCGGTCAACACAAGGCAAACAATGAGAATAGTAATGAGTGTAGCCCAACCGCGGCTTATGCCCCAATTCTCAAGTTTGCCCGTAACGGGCAACAACAACGTGGCAATTAGCCCGGCCATGCATACAGGCACCAGAAATGACTGCGCCAGAATCATACCCCCGATCAACAAAAACAAGAAGAGTAAAAATAAAGTGGTGTTGAGAAGAAGTTTGTTGGGCATATTAATTTATTAATGGCAATTGCAATGGGGTATTTAGAATTCCCACAAAAGTCGCATTAATATTGAAATATCCTTGTGATAAATTGTGCTTACTTGGGCACTGTAAAATAGAATGTGCTTCCTGCACCTTCTGCTGATTCTACCCAAATATTGCCCCTGTGTAGATCTGCTATTTTGGCACAAGTAGCCAACCCAATACCCGTACCTTCATATTCGGTGCGAGCGTGTAGACGTTGAAAAACCTTAAATATCTTTCGGTGGTTTTCAGGGCTGATACCAATTCCATTGTCAGCCACGGCTATCAACCATCGATGCTCGCCTTCCATGCAACTGACCTTAATGATCGGATTAGCATCTCCGCGATATTTCAATCCATTGCTTACCAGGTTCTGCATTAATGAAGTCATTAGTCCTGTGTTGGCCTTCAAAGTGCACAACCCATCATAGGAGATGGTTGCGCCCGAATCGAAAATCAAAACCGATAGATTTTCTCTCACTGTATCCATTACCTGCATCATATTGGTCTCTTCATCCACAGATACATCAGCACCCGACAATGAAAACTGCAACAAGTCTTTGATAAGGGTTTTCATGCGCGATGCACCTTGCTTGGCAAAAGTGATGATCTTCACACCGTCCGCGCCAATTTTGTCAGATGAAGTTTTCTCCAACAATTCCAATAATCCCGATATCGCCTTTACAGGTTCTTGCAAGTCGTGTGAGGCCACATAAGCAAATTGCTCAAGATCTTTGTTTGATTCGGACAATTTCTCGTTGGCTCGTTCCAATTGCTCCTGCGCTTTTTTAATGTCGGATATGTCGCGAATAACCATAGTTACAAACATGTTACTGTCTTTCAAATTATGCGCCAGTACCAACTCCGAAACCTGCAATTCAACTCCATCTTTCCGCTTTATTCTTCGCTCTCCACTCCACGATCCATATTTGATGGCATGAGGTAAAATTTCACCCAAAAACTTATTGGAACTATCTCCCACGTGCAGCCCGCTAGTATGCAAGTCTGCCAATTTGAAATTGTTGTATTCGCCAAACGTATTTCTGCCAGCAGCATTCATATATTGAACAAGACCGTTGTGATCAGCAATCACTACTATGTCTGTGGTTGATTCAATAATCAAAGCAAGCTGCGTGCGCTCGGCTTCCATTTCGATCAATTGGGTCATGTCTATCAGCGATCCCACCACGCGCTTCACGATCCCATTGCTGTTGCGATGCACTTGGGCTCGCTCATAAACGGATACCACCGCACCATCATCGCGCACAATCCTGTACTCACCCGCCCACCCTGCTTTACCTGCTTCTACACTGATATTGAATCCTGTGTTTACCCTGTCAATGTCTTCAGGATGAATAAATCGCGAGCGCCATTCTTTCAGGTCATCAGGTATGGAAGCTACACTGCCCAACAAAAGCCGTGCACCGCGGTTCCACCAAAATGTATTGTTGCGTATGTCCCAGTCATAAATGCCCTCATTGATGGTAGTAAGAATAAAATCGAATCGCTCACGGCTCTTGGCCAAAGCACGCTCTGCGCTCAACTTATCGGCCTGCGCCTGGTCAATGTCATTGCTTATGGAATTTGACAACCTGATAACCATAAATGTCACTGCCACAATGGTGCCTATCAACAGCAATGCGCCTAGCAATGCCACGTTTTCTATGTGCAAATAGGTGGGTGCAAAGGTGAGTACCCAACCATAGGCCAACACAAGTATCAACGCAAGTGGCAGAAAATTGCGGAGCAGAATAGCCCGCGTTGTATTGCCCACAAAATATTTGAGCGGAAAATAGTTTTCGCCAATTGCAGCCAATAAAGCCGCATTGAGCAACAGCAAAGAAAGCACCGTCACAAATCCTACGGGGTTTACAGGCTCCCCATATAATATGGGTGAAGAGTAAATGTGGCCTACAAAAGCTATCAAATTGACCGACAATGAAATTGTAAGCAATGCTCCAAGCCAGGTTCCCCATTGGTCGTGTTTTCTAAAACTCCATGAAATCAACGCCACCGCACTTAACAAAAAACTTAATGCAGAAACCACTGACACATTCGTGCGCACATACACTTCGGCCACTGGAATGGCCATACCCAACAAACTCCTGATTTCCGCGAACGTACCTATCAACAAGCTGCCTAATATTACTACTGAAAAGATTAACACTAGCACCCCGGTGGTAGCAGTTGCATAGCGAATGTATTTACTGCGTGGAACCAACAGCGCTGCTATGAGTGAAGAGTTGAGAAATACAAAACACACATAGGCATAGGCCGAAATGGCTATATGTCGCTCGTTAATGAAAGCCTGAAAAGGAAGTGACAATGTAACAGCAAACTCAAAAATCAGGGCGATCCCCAATGAGAGTAATGCAAGGTAAATTGCTGCGGTATTTAACTGTGAATTCATCGACCTTTCCGTAGTGCAAGAATAATTGAACACAATTGGAATTCAAGGCCGGTGGGGTTGATATTATTAACATCGTTTTACACAATGTTATTGCACCACTAATTGATTATAAATACCAGTTAATGGCTGATTGAGCCATTATTAGTACTTTGGTGTTACACTAATATAGGGCTCTCAACAAAAAAAACCAAACATGTGTGGTAGATTTTCGATAACAAAGGAGGAAAAATTGATCGAAGAGAGGTTTGGAGCCACCTTTTATACCGATGAATTGGTGAAGCGATATAATGCTGCACCTTCGCAAAATCTGCCTGTTATTTCGCAGGAAGAACCTGACAAAATTCATTTTTTTCGATGGGGATTAATCCCTTTCTGGGCCAAAGATTCTAAGATTGGATTTAAGATGATTAACGCGCGAGCGGAAGGTATCTTGGAATCGAAAGTATATCGCAAACCATTGGAAAAAAGAAGATGCCTCATTCCTGCCGATGGTTTCTATGAATGGCGCAAAGTGGGTAAACAAAAACTCCCAATTCGGTTTACCCGAAAAGATGATGGGCTTTTTGCATTTGCCGGTATTTATGAAACCTGGAAAGACCCAAAGAATGGAAATGTCCATTCGTTTTCAATAATCACCTGTCCGCCCAACGAACTTGTAAAACCGGTGCACGACCGGATGCCTGTGATACTGGATGAAAAAGAGGAAATAAATTGGTTGGATAATCACCTCAAACCCGAAGACGCCATGTCCATGCTGAAGCCATTTCCTACAGAGCAAATGCGTGCTTATGAAGTTTCTACTTTGGTAAATTCAGCAGCCAACAATATGCCCGAAATCATTGAAGCAATCAACTCCAATTAGCCGCATTTAGTTTGCCCGCAGCTTTTACATTTTAAGCATCCTTCTTCATATAACAATCCTTCGGCATCGCCACACTCGGGGCATCGTCTGTCTGCTGCCACCGTGCCATCAGGAATAAACTTCTTGAGCGCACGCTCAATGCCGTTTCTCCACGAGTTGATGGAAGCATTGTCGAGGTGAAGGTTGGTAACCAAATCCACCACTTGTGGCAACGGCATGCCATGACGCAGTATGCCTGAGATAAGTTTCGCGTAGTTCCAGAATTCTTTGTCGAACGATCGCGACAATCCTTCTATCGTTGTTTTATAACCTTCCTTGTCTTCGAACTGAAAATCGTAACGCGATTTGCCACCGCCATTTTTGCTTTTTATCACCCACCCGCGGTTTACCCAAGTTGGAATTACAAAAGTGTCTTCCGCTTTTCCGGTAAAAATTTCATACGGTCTGGCACCCATCACACCCACTACGGCTATCCACTTCTCATTGTTGTTGGTAAATCTAACCACCTCTGCTTCGAGCACTGTGGGGCGCTTAGGCGCATGCGTTTCTACAATGTCGCCCGTTTGTTTGCCACCGGATTTATCATCTTGCGCCATCAACACACCACTGCGCGATCCATCACGATACACAGTGATACCCTTAAGACCTTTGCGCCAAGCTTGCATATATATATCCGCCACCTTTTCAGGCTTTACATCGTTGGGCAAATTGATGGTACTGCTGATAGAATGTGTTACATACTTTTGAACCACGGCTTGCAATTCCACACGCTTCAACCAATCTATCTCACCTGCGGTGGAACCAAAGTAAGGACTCTTTTCATAGTCGCTTTCGTTGGCTATCTCCATCCAGGTTTTCAATTTAGAGTGGTACACATCAAACTCCTGCCACGCGTCACCCATGTGATCGGTGAAATCTATTTTGGCATTTTTGTCGCTGGCATTAACTTTTTTTCTTCGCTTATAAGCCAGCATAAACACGGGTTCCAACCCAGATGAAGTTTGCGACAAAATACTTAGCGTACCGGTAGGCGCCACCGTGCTGATGGAAATATTACGTCTGCCGTGTTTCAGCATGCGCGCGGTAAGTTCAGGAAATTCTTGTTCCATCATGTTTACAAAAGCCGAAGTCTTTTCCACCTTTGGATCAAAGGCTTCGAACTTGCCACGCTCTATGGCCATGTCAATGGAACTGTCGAATTCTGCAGTGCATTTGGTGCGCATCAGTTGATCTATTTCCATCAGTGCCTCGTCAGAATCGAAGCCAAAGCCGAGTGCGGCCATGGCGTCAGCCAGCGCAGTAAAGCCCAGGCCCGTGCGTCTGCCTTTGCGGCCTGCGTCTTGCAATAGTTTCCATGTGTCGGTTTCTACTTGCTTGATGGCAGCCGGCTCGGGATCACTGCTAACTTTACCCAATATGCGGTCTATTGCTTCCAGCTCGAGGTCCACCAGGTCGTCCATCAAGCGCTGTGCTTCATAGGTTACTTCGTAAAACTTTTTGTAGTTGAACTTAGCTTCGGGTGTAAAGGGCTTGTCAACAAAATTGTAGAGGTTGATAGCGATGAGCCTGCAACTGTCGCCACCCTGCATCGCTATTTCTGAGCACGGGTTGGTTGATACATTTCGAAAGCCGGGATACACAGAGGAAGTAGAATACTGGTGCTGCCGGTCCCAGAAAATAAGCCCTGGCTCGGCTGTGTTGTGTGCACAGGCTACAATGCTATTCCATAGCTCGGTGGCCTTTACAGTTTTATTGTATTGGGGTTGTGCTGCGTCAATGGGCCAACGCAGCGTATAATCTTCATCATTCTCCACTGCGAGCATAAACTCATCCGACAATCTGATGGAGATGTTGGCACCCGTTACCCGACTCAAATCTTGTTTGATAGTGATAAAGTTTTCGATATCCGGATGGGCTATGTCCATGGTGATCATGAGTGCGCCCCTGCGCCCATTCTGCGCTACCTCGCGCGTGGTGTTGCTGAAGCGCTCCATATATGACACTGCACCTGTTGTGGTACCGGCAGAGTTTGAAACACTGGCACCGGCCGGACGTAATGTGCTAAGGTCTATACCCACACCACACCTTCGCTTGAATAGTTGCGCCAATTGTTGATCGGTATAGAAAATGCCGCCATAAGAATCGCAAATCTCTGGCAGAACAATGCAGTTGGATAGGGACGCAAACACATTCTTGTTACCCAGTGAAGACATAACGCTGCCCTGTGGTATGATGTATTTAAAGTCTTTGAAGTAGTTGTAGATTTTATCCACATTGAGAAGCCCACGCTGGCGGCCATACTCCGACAGTTCGCTGTGGCTGAATTGCTTATCAGCATACTTCTGCTCTACACGGCCAAACTCGCGGGCCATGCGATGATGCATATCATCGGGTGTGGATTCCAGATAGTTGCCAGCCTTGTCTTTCATGGCGTACTTGCTCATCCAGGTGCTGGTGGCAAGTTCATCACCGCCAAAATAGGCAGTGGCTTTTGTTTTTACTTCGCTTATTTCCAGGTAGGGAGTTGTTTCGGTATTCATAATTTCATCTTCACTTTCTGAGTTCAATTTTCATGAGGGTCGGCAAGATATAAACATCGAACTGGGAGCGAAAATTACAGCGCCATGATTTATAAACATTGAGCGACCATTTTTCAACAAAGCGCCATTTTACGCCTATTTCAAAGAAATTTAATTTCAATAAACTGAACTCAAAAGTTAATTATTTTTTTCGTATTGGCCAAGCCATCCAGCGTCTACATGCCGATCTTTTATCTCCATATTAAAAGCTTATTAAAAACCTCAGACCAATTGAATTATTATATACCTTGTTTCGTAAATCACTCATCATGACAAAATATTTAATCTCCGTTTTGTGTATTCTATATATAGCACCCATGCCTGGGTTTAGTTCTAACCTAAACTCAAGCACTTGTTCAAAATCCGAAAACAATCCTCCGTTGAGTGTATTTCTCAATACAGTGAGTTCTGCATGCACACTAAACAATGGAAGTATCAATACAAATGTTTCAGGGGGCACCCTTCCAATTACTTACTTATGGTCCACAGGTGCAACTACAGCAAACATCCAGAACTTGTCGGCAGGCACCTACATGGTGACGGTAACTGATTTTACAGGAAGCACAGCAAGTGCTTCAGCAGCAGTGGCAAACCAATTGAACACCACGGTTGCATTTACTTACGCAGGAAAATTCCCTTGTGCTGGCCAATGTAATGGATCTGTTTTCGTGATGGATTCAATGATAAACGGAATGCCCCCCTACTCTTATTCTCCCAGTGCGGGAACCATGATTCCCAACAGCCCGGGAGCAGGGTCCACAGAGTTTGCAAACTTGTGTGATAACACAATACTTAATGTCACTGTCACCGATGCGCTTGGGTGTACCGGTGGGCAAAACATCCCGATTGGGGGCGGTCCGCCTGTTCAAAACCCTTCGTTCGTAATCACTCCGGCTTGCAATTCGCTTGCGAATGGATCAGTAACCATATCCAATCTTTCTTGGGCAGCATGGAATTGTGATGCCATGCGTATCTGGCTTACGGACAACTGTTGCAATTTATGCTGCTTTGTGTCCAATGCCATACAGGGCGTTCCGTTAAATTTAGCTGCCGGCAATTATCTGGTTGAGACTTACTGCGCCACGGCTTTGCCAGGATACGAGTGCCCGCAATATTTTCCTTTCACCATTCCTGACCTGGGCCCCACATGCAGCACCGTGCAAGGCGATGCTTTTGTAGACCTAAATGGCAACTGTGTAAAAAACGTGGGCGACATCAACTTGCCTAATACTGTGATAGAGTTCACTCCGGGCCCATGGTATGCTTACACAAATAGTGCAGGACACTATTCAACCAATATACCCTGGGGCAACTACAACGTGGTGCATTATCCACCTGCCGGGCTCGTGCAACTCTGCCCCGCCAACCCTTTTCCTATCACCTTGTCCTCGTCTAACACCAACGCTACCATAAATTTTGCCGACACCAGCGCCATTCCATTTGACATCGTTGCACACATCAGCAATGGAACCGCAAGACCTGGTTTTGATTTTATGTATGCCGTGAAAGCACAAAATAACAGCTACACACCCAGTGGTGTCATCACGGTCACACTCAATTTCGATCCTATGCTCTCATTTGTATCGGCTAACCCTGCGCCTTTCTCTACCTCTTCGGGGCAAGTTGTGTGGCAATTTAATTCCATCACCAATTTTCAATCTAGTGTTGCCACAGTCACATTGAATGTGCCCGCCAACCCTGCATTGATAGGCACCTCGCTCTCCGCCAACGTTGCCATGCAGGCCGCCACCACAGAACCCAATACAGCCAACAACTCGGCCACCACCACACACACTATCACAGGATCATTCGACCCCAATGTAAAACATGTCCAGCCTTTTGGCGCTTTTTTACCCGCCATTACAAATGAAATTAAGTACACTATTCAGTTTCAAAATACCGGCAACGACACCGCTTTCACCGTAGAGTTAATAGACACGCTCAGCAGCAATTTGCGTGTGGGCACTTTTGTGGCGGGAGCCTCTTCGCACCCATACACCACAGAGATTACGGGGCAAGGTGTCCTTCATTTTTATTTCAACAACATAAACTTACCCGACTCTACCACTGACGAAGCCCGCAGCCACGGCTTTGTTTCGTTTACGATAAAACCAAAAGTCAATCTTCCGCATAACACCAGCATCACCAATCGATCGAATATCATTTTTGATTTCAATCCACCTATCAATACCAACACCACACAAAGTATAGTTGACCTTACACTCGCCATCAATACCACTGCCGACACTATTTGTCAAGGGCAATCGGTCACACTCACCATGATACCCGAACTGACTAACACATCCTGGCGTTGGCGTGCGGGCACATGCAACAGTACTATCATAAGCACAAGCAATTCAATTACCATTACACCCACCACCACCAACACTTACTTTGTCCGTGATTCATTGGGCACCATACCCGTTGGCAGCTGTTACCGAAAAACGATTGTGGTGTTGCCTGCGCCCACCACTCCTTTCATCACACAAAATTTTGACACTTTATTTTCCAGCGCTAGTAGTGGAAATCAATGGTACCTTAATGGTAATGTGATTGCTGGCGCCATATCGCCCACATATATTCCTACGCAAAGCGGAAGTTATTCTGTTGTGACCACGGCTGCCAATGGATGCACCGGTTCATCAGCTGCCTACATGTTTATCACCACCTTGACAGTTGATTTGATCAGGAATGCCGGTATAAAAGTATTTCCGAATCCAACAACCAGTCAACTTTTCGTTGAAATCGATGAAGAACATCCTTCTCTTAAGAAAATCATTGTTTACGATTGCATTGGAAATGTTGTGATGGAACGGTCCGGAATTAGTGAAAATAAATTCTCGATTGATCTTACTGAATATATTCCCGGCATTTATTTTCTAAAAATAATCAGCATCAATGGAGTGGAATTAACCAAAGTGTTTAAAATTTAATCAGACTTAAATTTATCGAAATGCATAAGCGAATTGTATTCACGTTGATAATATTAATGCTTGCATCAGAAAAAGCATTTACGCAAATTGTTGAATCCACACCTCCACCATTATTGTCTGTTTGGTGTGATTCCCACGCGGATGCTTGTAATGGTGGTTCAGGATTGGTTTTGTCATCACCTTCAGGAGGCACTGCGCCATACACTTACAACTGGTCTAACGGTACAAACACACAAAATATCTATAATCTAACATCCGGCTCATACAATTTGACGGTGTATGATGCTGTGGGTGATTCCGCTGTCTGCAATGCATATGTCTCCAATCAAACGACATTGGCTCCATTCATAGTGGCAGTTCCATACACTATATTCCCTTGTGCAAGTCAATGTAATGGGTCTATCAAATTTGATAATCAATATTTGCTTGGAACACCTCCATTTACCATAACAACAACTAGCGGGACGGTCTGGCCTCCGAGTCCCAACAATGGCGTGTTCGACATCATCAACTTATGTCCTAATACTTCTGTCAATGTTACCATCACAGATGCCAACGGCTGTACAGGTAACGATTTTCAGGGCATGATTCCACCGCCACCTCTCAACCCGCTAATAACGATTACCCCCGCTTGCAATTCATTGGCAAATGGCGCTGTTACCATTGATAATATCCAGGCTAATTGGAATTGGAAGTTAACACTGTTTAATTCGATCAACCAACCGGTGAGTTGGTGCCAGAGTAACTGGGGACCCTGTTCATTAAACAATCTGCTTCCCGGCAACTATACGATTCAAGTTACTTATGAATTTCATGGGGAGACTTTGCCTGATTATTATGGTTGTCCTCAAATTTCTGCATTTACCATTCCTGATTTGGGTCCAGCCTGCGGAACAGTCGCGGGCAATGTTTTTATTGATCAAAACTCAAATTGCATCAAGGATGTGGGGGAATTCGGCATTCCCAACAGCATCATACAGTTTAGCCCAGGTCCATATTACGCAAGCACCAATAGCCTGGGACAATATGACACCCCGCTTCCGTGGGGCATCTACAACGTAACGCAAACTTCCTTCCCGGGCGTCACTCAAATTTGTCCTGCCAGCCCTGTTCAAATCACAGTATCTTCCTCTACCCCGGCTATCAACTTAGATTTTGCAAATGGCAGTAGTATTCCTTTCGATCTTGTCGCTTCGTTGTCAGCCGGTATCGCAAGACCCGGATTCGATTTTAGTTATGGAATAAACAGTTCCAATCACAGCTACGATTCTAGCGGAGTGCTCACCGTCATTTTTAACTATGACCCCTTGCTTTCATTTGTTGCCGCCAATCCTGCGCCCATGAGCACTTCACCCGGACAAGTTGTTTGGCAACTCAACTCTATCAATAACTTTCAGTCCTCGTTGGCCACAGTACAATTGCACGTACCTGCCAATCCCGCCCTCATCGGCACCATCCTCCTTGCTGATTGCAGTATCACCGGCACCACCACCGAAGCCAACCTCACAAATAATAGTGCGACTTTCTCCCGCATCATCACAGGATCATTCGACCCCAATGAGAAAGAAGTTACGCCTGCGGGAAAATTTCTGCCCGCCACAAACGGGTTACTCAATTACACCATCCAATTCCAGAACACGGGTAACGATACCGCTTTTACTGTGGAGTTGATAGACACATTGAGCGCCAACTTGCAAGTGACCAGTTTTGTGCCGGGAGCCGCTTCGCATCCTTACACCACAGAGATTACGGGACAAGGTATTCTTCATTTTCATTTCAACAACATCAACCTGCCCGACTCCACTACTGACGAAGCCCACAGCCATGGCTTTGTGTCGTTCACGATAAAACCCAAAAACAATCTTCCTCACAATACCAACATTACCAATCGATCGAATATCATTTTTGATTTCAATCCGCCCATCAATACCAACACTACGCAAAGTATTGTGGACCTCACACTTGCCATCAATACTACTGCCGACACTATTTGTCAGGGGCAATCGGTCACACTCACCATGATTCCCGATCTGACCAACACATGGTGGCGCTGGCGCGCAGGTACATGCAACAGCACACTTATCGGCAGCGGTAATTCAATTACCATTACGCCCACCACTACCAACACATACTTTGTACGCGATTCATTAGGCACCATACCCGTTGGCAGCTGTTACCGAAAAACAATTGTGGTGTTGGCTGCTCCCGCCACTCCCGTCATCACACAAAATCTGGATACTTTATTTTCGAGTGCCGCCAGTGGAAACCAATGGTATCTGAATGGCAATGTGATTGCAGGTGCCATAACGCCCGCGCTTATCCCTACCCAAAGCGGAAGCTATACTGTGGTTGTTACCAACAACAATTTTTGTGCGGTAACATCTACTCCGTATATTTTTATTACTACAAATTTGATTGCTCCGGAACAGGAAAATGGAATCATTGTGGAACCTAATCCGGCAACGTCTGCGATAAATATCTTTATCCCAAAGTTGCAGAAAGGCACTACATACTTGACAGTATTCGATTGTGTGGGGAACAAAATGCTTGAGCGAAACAAACTCACAGAAGCCCTACTCCAGTTGAATATCAGTGAACTTCCTGCGGGTGTTTATTTTGTAAATATCAAAGACAACACCACATCGGTAAATAAGAAAATAATCAAAGTTGATTAAAACAAAAAACATGAAGAACCTGCTTAAAAAACTATTGCTATACACAATATTGTCACTGATCACTTCGGCAAGCTGTTTTGCATTTAATGTCTATTTAAATGGTGTGAATGAGTATTGCAACGGATCCAATGGGATGGTATGGGTGAATTCGATCAACGGTGGCACAGCACCCTATTCTTATTCATGGTCCACGGGTTCCAACAACGATACCATTTTCAACTTGTCGGCAGGGAGTTATTCCGTGGTGGTAACTGATTTTACTGGGGCTACTGCAACTGCCATTTCTTCAATTAGTAACTATAATTTAAACATTCAGGGAGCCTGGTCATATGTGAGTTGTTCAGCGCCAGGGATGCATCCTTGTCCATTCGCTACGCCTTGCAACGGAACCATTGGGTGGTGCGCAAGCATTCTTGGCGGAACACCTCCCTACTCTATTTTCAGCAACATCGGAACCACAGGAACCTCGCCCAATGGAGATTTATATGTTACCGGCTTGTGTAACATGGACAACTTAAATGTTTCCATCACGGACTCTCAGGGATGTGGTGACGTAGTATCGATCACAGTGGTGGGGCCTGCATATCCAAATCCAAGTTTTATTCCATCGGGAGCTTGCAATGGCCAAAATAACGGATCCGTAGCTGTCAGCATTGCGTTTTCAGGATGGGGGGATCAGGGAAGTCTCCTGGATTCATTGCAAAACCCACTTTCTCAATGGAGCAATTTTCCCGGTAACATTGCCACTTTTAATAATCTGTATGCAGGCAATTATTTTCTTGAGTATGGCTACTCAGGTGCTGTATCCCAACCTTGCTCCGGTTTGTTCCCTTTTGCGATTCCAGACTTGGGTCCAACCTGCAGCAATGTGAACGGCAGCGCGTTTGTAGATTTAAATACCAACTGCACAAACGATCCAAGCGACATTGCGTTGCCAAACACCATTGTGGAATTTACCCCAGGCCCTTACTATGCGATCACAAATGTAAATGGAACATTTTCCACCAACTTGCCGTGGGGCAATTACAGTGTGGTGCATTATCCCCCATCAGGATTATTGCAACTATGTCCTGCTAATCCTTTGCCGATTACCCTTTCAGCTTTAACACCCACAGTCACCGTGAACTTTGCCGATACCAGCGCCATCCCGTTTGACATTTCAGCCAAAATCAGCCATGGTATCGCAAGGCCGGGATTCGATTTTCAGTATGGCCTCAGAGTCGATAACCACACTTATGTTGCCAGTGGGATGCTGACCGTAACGCTGAATTATGACCCGTTGCTTTCATTTGTATCTGCCAACCCTACACCATTAAGCACTTCTCCCGGCCAGGTGGTCTGGCAGCTTAATTCTGTTTCAAATTTCCTTTGGACCAATGCCAGCGTTGTGTTTAATGTGCCTGCCAATCCAGCGCTCATCGGAACGCAACTCAATGCAACGGTAACGGTAAATGCTACAACCACCGAACCAAACATCACCAACAATTCGGCTACCACCACCCATCTCATTTCAGGTTCATTCGACCCCAATGAAAAACAAGTCACGCCATCGGGGAAATTCCTGCCCGCCACAAACGGGTTGTTCAATTACACCATCCAATTCCAGAACACCGGTAACGATACCGCCTTCACCGTGCAGATCATCGACACGCTGAGCGCAAACCTGCAGGTGACCAGTTTTGTGCAGGGAGCCTCTTCGCACCCATACACCACGGAAGTCAGCGGCCAGGGCGTGCTGCGGTTTACTTTCAACAACATCTACCTACCCGACTCCACCACTGACGAAGCCCGCAGCCACGGCTTTGTTTCGTTTACGATAAAACCAAAAGTCAATCTTCCGCATAACACCAACATCACGAATCGATCGAATATTATTTTTGATTTCAACCCACCCATCAATACCAACACTACGCAAAGTACTGTTGACCTCACACTCGCCATCAATACCACTGCCGACACTGTCTGCCAAGGTCAATCGGTTACACTCACTATGATTCCCGAACTGACAAACACATCCTGGCGCTGGCGCGCGGGCACTTGCAACAGCACTATTATAGGCACCGGCAATTCCATCACACTCACTCCTACTGCCACCAATACCTATTATGTCCGAGATTCATTGGGCACTATACCTGTTGGCAGCTGTTACCGAAAAACAATTGTGGTGTTGCCCACCCCCGCCACACCTTCCATCACACAAAATTTTGACACGTTGTTCTCCAGTGCCGCCAATGGAAACCAGTGGTACCTGAATGGCAATGTGATTGTTGGCGCCCTATCTCCCGCATTTATTCCTACGCAAAGTGGAAGTTATTCCGTAGTGACCACGGCTACCAATGGATGCACTAGATCATCAGCAGCGTATATGTTTATCACCACTTCACAAGTGGGTGTATCAGCAAATCAACATACCATCTACCCCAACCCCACTACAGGCATGATTACCACAGAATTGGGCGACACTAATTTTGAAGACGCTGCTATTGTAATCACCAATGTGTTGGGAGAAAAAATAATCGAAGTAATTTCTCACACCTCCGAATTCTCTTTTGATCTCACAGATTATCCGCAGGGAATATATTTTATCAATTTATCAGTTAACGGTTTAACCACCTCTCGCAAAATAGTTCGGATGTAATTTCACCAGGTTGTATTGCTCCTTCTTGGGTTTCAAATATTTTATCATGTTTAGAAAACACCGTTAACCAAAAACAAAAAATACCATGCGCTGGAAAGGACGACAACAAAGTGGAAACGTAGACGACCGCAGAGGGCGTGGCATCAAGCGCGGTGCCGGGCTGGGTGTAGGCACCATTATTATTTTGCTCATCGCGTGGATGATGGGCGCCAACCCGTTGCAACTTTTGCAGCAGGTGCAGGAGCAAAATCCGCAGGCCGAAGTGAGCGGTGACTACCAACCTACGGCCGAAGAAGAAGAGTTAGCCGATTTTGTAAAAGTGGTTTTACAAGACACCGAAGATGTATGGAACGAACAGTTTCAAAAGGAATTTGGTACCGATTATGAGGAACCTCAGCTGGTATTGTTTACGCAAGTTGTGCGTTCGGCATGTGGCAATGCTTCATCCGCTACGGGCCCGTTTTACTGTCCTGCAGATCGCAAGGCCTACATTGATTTGAGTTTTTACAACGATTTAAAAAATCGTTTTGGCGCACCGGGCGATTTTGCCATGGCGTATGTGATAGCCCATGAGATAGGCCACCACGTACAAAATCTGATGGGCATAAGCGAAAAGGTGCAGGGCATGCGCGGCAGTTTATCGGAAGCCGAGTACAACCAGATGAGTGTGCGGGTGGAGTTGCAGGCCGATTATTTTGCCGGACTGTGGGCGCACCACGCGCAACGCATGAACAACATATTGGAAGAAGGCGATATAGAAGAAGCGTTGAATGCTGCCAACGCCATTGGTGACGACCGCCTGCAAAAACAAGCGCAGGGGTATGTGGTGCCCGATGCATTTACACACGGCACTTCGGAGCAACGTATGCGTTGGTTTCGAAAAGGATATCAGTCGGGAAGCATTCGCGATGGCGATACGTATGGCGCAGTAAATTTATAACCCTTCAGCAAAATCGTGGGTCGGCCAGGGCGGGCAATCGCGCCATGCGGCTTACCTCCAACATGGGGAAGTCAAACTCCTCCACCACCTTGCCTTCCAGCAGGTACACGCCATATCCGGTAAAGGGATTTTTTTTGAGTGAGGGCGGGAAGTGTGTGGTGTCATAAAATTTTCCTTCGCGGTCGAAGAAAGTGCCAAAGATCATAAGTTCTCTGCGCACGGTGGTCACGTATTTGCGTGTCACCAGGTTGCCGAGCATGCGCACGGTGCGGCCGGTGTGGGCGGGCAGTTCGCGCGCCAGCACGCCTCCGCGGTAGGTCGTCTTGAGCATATCGAAATGCGTGCACGACACCGGAAAACCCAGCAGTTCCATTTCGTCATAGGCATCCTCGAGCGGATGGTGTACCAGCGCGGGCAGCTCAAACGCGCGCGGGGCGGTGCGAAAAAGCTCTTCCTGTATTTTGAGTTCGTATTTCATGGGCGTTTTGTGACGAAAATATTGACGAAAATGGTTTTAAAAATATAGCAATAAAAAGGTGAACACCGTTCACTTTTTACTTAACTTACATGTTGCATCAAAAAGAAGCATCAATGAAATTAAAAACACATCTGCTGCAATTTATTTTTGTTCTGTGGTGCATGCCTTCTGCATTTGCGCAGCAACTCAGCTCGCCACAAAGCATAGAAACAAATAATGTGAAAGCGCTGGTTCATTCAAACGGACCCCTGTTTTGGGATCTGACAACCAACGCAGGGTATGAAGTTCCGAAAGGTTCGGGCTTATCCACGATTTTTGTCAGCGGTTTATGGATTGGTGGATTTGACGCAAACCAAAACATGTATTTTGCGGCCGAACGACATCGCACACCAACAAAAATGGATTTTTTCTCAGGCCCGCTGGATACTGTGAATGGCAACGCCCCGAACCCACTCAATTGGTCGAAAACATGGAGAATAAAACAGAGTGAAGTGGACTACCACAAAAACTTCTGGAACCAACCGGGATATACCATGCCCGTATCAGTGGCTCAATGGCCCGGACCGGGTTTCGGAACGCTGCCATCAAGCCTGGCCCCGTTTGTCGATATCAACAACAACCAGATATACGAGCCCATGCTGGGCGACTATCCGGCTATAAAAGGTGATGAGTGTCTCTACTTTATCATGAACGACAACTATGCTGCCCACACCGAATCCAACTGCCCGGCCATGAAAATTGAAGTGCGGGGAATGGTATACGCCTTTGACGCTCCTGCCAACCCGACAATGAATCACACCGTTTTCCTTCACTATGACATCATCAATCGTTCAAACATAATATATGATTCGGTACTGGTTGGGATGTTCGCAGATTTTGATGTGGGCAATTACGCTGATGATTTCATAGGAACGGATGTGACCAACAAAATGATTTACGCTTACAACGGTGATTCAATTGACGAAGGGCCTGATGGCTATGGCCTCAATCCTCCGGCCCAGGGATTGATATTTCTGAATCACCCGTTAAGACGCTCAATGGGGTATACACAAGATTTTAGCACATGGCCAGATCCTACGGTAATTTGCGGTGATTTTTACAGGACTTTTAATTGTATATGGAAGGATGGCACACCGCTTACTTTTGGGGGCAACGGATACAGTCCCGGTGGCGGAGGTATCCCCACCAATTATATTTTCCCGGGCAACACCGATCCTGCTTTTCAGGGACAGAACTGGGTGGATGTTTCGCCCCCGGCTGACCGAAGAATCATTGGTTCTGTTGGCCCTTTTCAATTTGCACCCGGTGATCACATTTATATGGAGACGGCCTATGTGTATGCCCGCGCCACAAGTGGCGGCCCGTGGGCCAGCGTGATGCAATTACAGCAAGCAGCCGCACAAGTCAACACCTGGTATAGCGGAATTTCAAATGCACCTTCATACCCGGCAAGCCGTGATAAGGTAAATATTTACCCCAACCCCATGTCAGAGCGTGCCACCGTATATTTTGACAACGCCCAGCGCACGGCCTACACACTTTCTGTGGTCGACATTACCGGCAGAGAAGTATTTACGCAACACAACATCACCGAGGGGCAAGTAGAAATTCAACGCGGCAACCTGCCTGCCGGAATGTATGTGCTCGCGCTTCAATCCAACACGCAACTGCTCACCAAAAAATTTGTGATTCGATAGCGCGCTAATTATTCTGTTTTTTCCCCTTCGATAATTTGCCTTTACCGTTGGTAATAAAATTACCATGCATTGAAAACCCCTTCGGATTTTAATTTCGTATTTCACAGCGTATCATGACAATTCTTCAGGCAGGTTAGCCTAAACAATCTTAAAAAAACCTGAATGCTTGTAAACAGTCTTAATAAGCATTAAGAACTAAGAAGTTGCATGAAACAAAGCAGAAAAAATAAAAGGGGCTGACAATTGCCAGCCCTTTTGTTTTTATTATTGTCCTGTCTTATGCGTCAGGTCTGTAATAGCCACGATATATTGTTTGGGATTCGTGGAATACTTTATCATATAGTTGAGAGGATAATAACCTGTGTGCTTCACAGCCTGTGGCTGACGAATCGGCAATACCTCATCTGGTTGCGACAGCAGGTGAGCCAATGTGATCATGGGCTCATAAAAAATAAACTCGCCATCGTAACTTCCATAAATAAATGTACGGGAGAAAGGCTGGCCGTTAAATTCGGGCGCCAACAAATCTATCCAATGCGCTCCCATCTGTGGTACCCCTCCGGGTGTGTGCAGATATGCAGGCGGCCGATACATGGCCGCAGGCGCATTTGAAAACTGTGTTGAGTCAAATGGACCAATTGACAAACGGGTCGCCAAAGGCATGGTGTAAAAGTGAAAATCAAAGTGCGGGGAATCGTACACTCCGGGAGGCTCATGCCCTTGTGGATTCCAGTCAAAAAGCACGTGCGTGAAATTGATTGACACATGCGTTGGCAATGCCAGCGAATATTGTCTTGGATCGGCAGGCAGGTTCTGCAATGCCTTATCCGACATACTTAAACCCACTGACAACGGGATGCCATTCTGATCCTGCGATACCCAGGCGCGCACTACGCCATTTCCAAGCGGTTGGGCGGGTCCGTAAAATGTCATCACTTCTTTGCGCTGGTCGACCATCGTCTGGTCACTTGTTGATGAGTCTATCATAGGCTCTTCTTTCTGGCACGATGCAAGCATCATCGTGGCTGCCACAAGCAGGCAGCTTAACTTCATGGTGGTTTTCATGGTGAGATTTTTAAGTTAAATAAACATGACAATTGGACAATTTATCATTTCATTTTGGGATTGTCAATACCCTATCATGTAATTTATTTCGCCACCGCCATGTGGGTTTCATTAATATTGCAACATAACTTTCCTCACATAGTTTATACTCGTGGCCTTGTCCTCAAAGTGCAACAGTTACACACCTTTGTGAGTCTGAGAACCATCCATGACAGTTTCTTGAACAAATGAAGCATTGAATTACTCTTGCGCTAACACATTGCGAATGTTTAATCACAAACCACCAGTTTCCCTGAAAAGTGCGAATTATCTCTCCCGGTAATTCTGTAAAAATATATTCCGGCAATCAAATTATCACTCAATCGAATTGTATTATCATCAGTGGCTACTTCATATACCAACACACCCAAAGTATTATAGAACTGAATAGTATATGTATTGCTGGAGCTAGATGGTAAGAACAACTGATTTCCTGTTTTTGCAGGATTTGGGTAAATTTTTACAAATGATTCATGACTTTGATTCATAATTGAAGTATTCCAATCACAACCTACCCCCCCACCTATCAAATAATTCCCGTTATCCCAAAAACATGCTGTCTGAGAACCATAATTAATACATGCATATTGAGGTATTTCCATGTAAAAAGAACCAATAAAAGCACCGATTCCCTCAATCCAGTAAAATCCAGCTTCGCAGGTAAAGCCCCACACATTCATCGGGTTCAATGGTGTCATTTGATGCAAAAGTCTCATTCCATTACCAGTATAAAACTGAGCAAAGTGTTCAAGTTTAAAAGAGAAAACCGAATCGCTGACGTAGTTAAATAATCTTACATTAAATGTATCGCCAGGCTGTAGATTATAATCAAACAAAAGGAGTTCTGTAGTATCAAAGCCAGAGGTCAAAGGATATTTGACATACCATTTGCGCGATTCTTCCCGAAGGAAGCAATGAAGTGTATCGGAAGGGGCATTATAATTCAAATCAATCCCGGAATATATTTTGTTGAACACTTTATTATCAATAACAGTGTCGCCTCGCATCTTATATTGTGTTGTTCTGGAAAATGGAATCAGGCTATTGGATAGCCGAATACTCCATTGAACGCTGTCTTCCGGCATTTTAATATATGGGAAATATATGTATCTGATTGTACCCAATACAACCGGTGCAACACTGCATGGACGCATATTAGTTAGGGCCCTGAAAGTACCGGTGTATGGAGCTTTCCAATACAATCCAAATGCTCCACTAGGGTGAGTACCGTCATAAGCATAGCTAAAAGTTCCGGTCGAATCGAGTATTGTAATTTCACCCGGATTTACTATTGTTTGGCTTGTCCAAAAGTAACGGTCTCCAGAATCGGCATGAAAGGTATAATATCGGTTACCGGTTACTAAAATAGTTTGATCAGTATTTGAAAAATTTAATGTCCCGCCAAAAAATCCACCGGTACATTGCGCCAGCGAACATGCGGGAATAAGATTGGCAATGAGCAGCATTATAATTGTGGCTTTCGTTTTCATTTCAAATATTTTGTGTTTAATCACAAACCACCAGTTTCCCTGAAAAGTGCGAATCATCTATTCCGGTAATTCTGTAAAAATATATTCCGGAAATCAAATTGTCATTCAATCTGATTGTGTTATCATCAGTGGCTACTTCATACACCAACACACCCATAACATTATAGAACTGAATAGTATAAGTTTTGCTGGCGCGTAACGTCAAGTACAACTGACCTCCCCTTTTTACAGGATTGGGATGTACCAATACTTTATTATCATGTTCAATATTTTCGACAGTTGTAAAAATCGGACAGGCTGTGTTGGTGTCAGGATATAATGTGATTCCATCAATCGAAAAACACACCAACTGACTTGAACTTTCAAAAGGATCTAACATTTCTATTAATCCCTTGGTGCTTCCGATGCCCTCTATTAAAAAAGCATAATTCATCGGAAACCCACAGCCATTCATCAGATTAATTTTTTTTCGATAACTGCTCCCAATCTGTATAGAATCAATTGAAGTTATTATTTTATATGGACATTGTCCGAGAAGTGGAGGGGGTATTGTGTCACCAATCTGGAGCGAAAAATCATATAAAACAGAAAGCGTGCCCAAAGATCCATCTAAAAAGTAAACTTTTTTCTGTGATGTATCTTGTCGAATTGCACCCATGTAAAACCAACTTTCGTAGATTGGAAATCCTGAATTATTAAACCATCCGGATCTAATCAACTTTGTATATGGAACACCGTTTATTAATGTATCATTTCCCAGTTCATATTGATACGCAGACAAGTAATTAGTTCCAAATGGATTATCCCATCGTACCAGATCAACCCTCCACACCGCACCTGAATCAGGGAAAGGATGATACACGTTGGTTTGCGCATGACTTATCCCGCCATAGTGTAACAGCAATGTGATGATAGCGGATATGAAAAAAAATTTCATGAATTGAATTATTAAAAATGCTTAACAAACTTTTTAGCATATCTGTTGGTCGGTGTTTCAATAACAATGTTGTAAATACCATCAGGCAAACTCTGTATATATAAATCAATACCGCTTATTATCTCTTTGTCTAATACTAATTTTGCGTTTATATCATAAATGTAAATGTGAAAACTAAAATCTTCTCTCGCTTTAATTGATAAGATACTCGAGGCAGGATTAGGAAAAACTGAAACTTTTTCTTCAACTTTTATTTCCTCTACGCCTATTAGCGTGCCTATTGCTATAAACAAATCTTCTAATAGCCAACCTCCTCTGTTATTCTGAATACTATCGCTAGCAAAAAGAAATTTTATCATAATACTGTCAGGTGTTATAATATTGGGATTAAAAATCCAATACCAGTATTTTTCATGGTGTATCCAATTACTGAGAAATGAAACATCTTTTGAAATTCCTGAATAACCGGGCGCATTTAAGCTTTGAACAAAACCGTTTGGATCATAAATTAAATTTCCTTCATCATATATTGGATCATGTACTGCATTTATCCAGTTTTGTCCTCCATCATAAGAAATTTCAATAGTGCCCCCATCTGTTAATGTATCTGTATCATACTTACTATGAAAGCTTAAGACAGTATAATCACATTGACATTTAAAAATACTATTTACGTCATCATTGCCCATAAATTGAAAGGGCACGGTGAAAATAAAGGAAGAATAAGCGTTGGTTGGGTAGGGTAGAAAAGTATCTGTGACTATTCCTTTTTGCTGAGATATTGCTGCTCCGTTAAAATTAATAATACTTTTATTTGGTGTTCCAATTTGCCAGATATTATTGGTTGAAGTATCGATTTTAATATAGTCTTCATAGAAGCTGCCCATATTATCCTCAAAAGAGATTAGCAGCCCTGTATTACTAATTTGTGCATGGGTACAATTAAAAATCAAAATCAGGAATACTGTTAGTGATGTTTTCATAATAATTGATTTTGCAAATTTAACATCACGTGCCAAATGTTAGTTGAAGTGGTATTTATGGTAATATAATTTTCATAGAAATTGCCCATGCTATTTTTAAAGCTGATCATCAATGATGCATTTCCGAGTTGTCCTAAAGCAACTTGGATTGAAAGAACAAAAACTAGTGAGATAATTAATTTCATAATCCTATGATTTAATTACTTTAAAATCAACGGTTATTCCATTTTCATTTTACAAGGTACAGTTGATGAATGAATAATCAAGTGGTTTTATTGCAGTCTCAAAAATTCAAAGATTTTTTTTGGTCGTATTGCCTTTCCGTTTCACTTCGCCACTGCCATGTGGGCCTCCCACAGCAGGGCTTGCTTGCTGTGGCCGGTAAATCGCAGTGCCCCCGCGCGTATGAGTATGATGAGCTGGTCGCGCGTGATGCCGGTGCGCGTTACAAAATCATCGAGCGACAGGTAGGGCCCTCCGCGCTCGCGCTCGTGCGGTATGGCCGCGGCCGCCCCGCTCTCCAGGTCTTTGATGTGGATGAAGCCCAGCCAGATGGTGGTGCCGCTGATGGTGGTGAGGTGCTCGCTATGGTTTACACACGGGTTCTCTATGTGCGCGCCCGCCAGCCGCGCCTCGTTTACATACACCCATGTGGAATAAAAGCCGCCAAAGTTGTTGATCACCGCCACCATAAACTCCAGCGGATAGTGCGCCTTGAGGTACAGACTCTGATAGCTCTCCACGGCAAAACTGGCCGAGTGCGCCTTGGAGAATGAGTACCCCGAAAAACTTTCTATCTGCCGCCACACCTCCTGCGCCAGCGTGTCGGAGTAGCCGCGGTCGCGGCAGTTGTCGAAAAACTTTTTGACGATGCGGTCGAGCTCGGCCCGCCCGCGAAACTTGCCGCTCATGGCCCTGCGCAGCACATCGGCCTCGCTCAGGTCGAGCCCCGCAAAATGGTGCGCCACCTTGATCACATCTTCCTGGTACACCATCACCCCGTAGGTTTCTTTGAGCAGCGCTTCCATCACCGGATGCAGGTATTCAAAATCGTTGGGGTGATGAAAGCGGTGTATGTAGGCGCGCATCATACCGCTTTTGGCCACGCCCGGGCGGATAATGGAGCTGGCAGCCACCAGCGAAATATAGTTGTCGCAGCGCAGCTTCTTGAGCAGCCCGCGCATGGCAGGGCTCTCCACATAAAAACAACCGATGGTGTCGCCTTTGCGCAGTTGCTCGGCCACCTGCGGATCTTGTTTGAAGCGGGGCACATCGTGTATGTCGATGCGGGTGCCGCGGTTGCGCTGTATGATGTTTACACTGTCTTGTATGTGTCCGATGCCGCGCTGGCTCAGTATGTCGAGTTTCTCGAAGCCTATCTCTTCGGCCACATACATATCAAACTGTGTGGTGGCAAAGCCTTTGGGCGGCATGTCGAGGGCGGTGTAGCTGAAGATGGGCTCTTCGCTCACCAGTATGCCGCCCGCGTGGATGCTGCGCAGGTTGGGATAGTCGGCTATGCGCTTGCCGAGCGAAAAAATATTGCGCGCTATGTCGTCACATCTCTCTTCGGGAGGCGGGTTCTCCACCAGCGCGTCTATCTCTGTTTTGGGCAGGCCGTACACCTTGCCCAGCTCGCGGATGATGCTCTTGCCTTTGAAGGTGCTGTAGGTAGCCATAAGGGCGGTGTGGCTGCTGCCGTAGCGTTTGAACACGTAGTCGATAACCTGGTCGCGGTCGCGCCACGAGTAGTCGATGTCGAAGTCGGGCGGGCTGGTGCGCGCGGGGTTGATAAAGCGTTCGAAGTAGAGGTCGAGTTCGATGGGATCTACATCGGTGATGCGCAGGCAGTAGGCCACAATGCTGTTGGCTCCGCTGCCACGACCCACGTGGTAGAAGCCGCGCGACATGCTGTAGCGTATCACGTCCCAGGTGATGAGGAAGTACGCGAGAAAGCCAAGCCGGGTGATCACTTCCAGCTCGTGGGCGATGCGTTTCTGCGCCTCTTTGTTGCGCAGGCCGTAGCGGTATTCCATGCCTTCGTGCGCGAGTTTTTCGAGCAGCAGGCGGTCGTCATAGGCGTTGCCGGTAAATGTCTTTCTGTTTTTCACCACGCGGTAGTCGAAGTCGAAAGAGCAGTCGGCCGCGAGTTGCGAGGCGTTGGCAATCAGTTCGGGGTATGCCGCGCAGCGGGCGGCCAGCGCGGCCGGTGTGTGCACAACCTCGCCCGCATGGCATGTGGCCGTAGGCGGCAGCTTGCTCAGCACCACATTGTGATCGATGGCGCGCAGCAGGCGGTGCACCTGCATGTCGGTCGGCTGGGCGAGCGTAACGGGCTGCATGAGCACCATGCGCTGTCGCTGGCGGGCGGTGGTGGTGGCCAGCCGCGAGAGTGCCGCCAGCGGCACGCCTATGTATTCGTTGTCGCGCAGCGGATGGGTGGTGCCCAGCGGATACACCACGTGCACATGGTCGAAAACAGGCGCGCGCGCGGGCAACGCCTGTGCGGCTATATGATAGTGCGACACAAAAGCGTTGATCTCGGCAAAGCCGCGGTTGTTGCGCGCCAGGCACGTGTACAGCAATGTGTCGCCATGCCTTATCTCCATGCCCGCCACGGGGGTGATGCCCGCGGTGCGGCAGGCTTTTACAAAATCGAACGTGCCCGACACATTGTTGATGTCGGTGAGGGCAAGCACCTGCGCGCCCGCGGCAGAGGCCTGCTGCACGAGCGCCTCTACAGGCAGGGTGCCGTAGCGCAGGCTGTAATAGGAATGGCAGTTGAGGTACATCGTTAAAAAAAGTAATGACGATTATTTCATCATTAACAGGACGAATAAGTTAGCAACATAAATCATAAAAACCGCAAAAAAGTTGCGGCCAATATGTACTTTTAAGACACACAGGCAGTTGTAAAACCATGGCCGATCGGCATTATCACATATTGGGCATACCACCGGGCGCAGGCAAAACAGAAATACGCAAGGCGTATCGCAGAAAAGTGTTGCTGCTGCACCCCGACCGCAACCCGTCACCGGCAGCGCGCGAAGAGTTTTTGCGTGTGCGCGAGGCCTATGATGCGTTGATGGAAAGAGGCGCGCAGCCCGTGCGCCCAGCGCCAAGGCCCGATGCCAAACCCTATCCGAAATATTCGCGCCAGGCCAACGACCCGTTTTACAAAGCACGGTGGCAGGAGTACCGCAGACAACAACAGGCCAGACGTGCAGAAGAAGAAATAGAAAACACAAGCCTCTACTCTTTTCTGGTGTACACGGCCCGCGCGGTGGCCATTGCAGGTACGGCCTTGTGCCTGGCACTGCTGGCCGATTTTGTGTTGCCTGCACATACACAAGAGCAAACCATACTCAACCGAAATATTGAGATAGTGCAACAGCGAAGCATCGCAATTGAAAACAGAAGAATACATACCGAACGCTATCAAATACCGGTGCAGCGTGAAATGTTTTTCCTAATAGCCGAAGGCGACAAAATTACGGTGCAGGCAAGCCCGTTGTTTGAAATTCCGAGGCGGATGACGTACACAGGAACAGAGTTCAAGCCCGCTTATGGAATCTTCTCAAACTTCGCCATGTTTGCCATTGCATTATTTGCATTGTCGCTTGCCGGCTTGTGGTCATGGAAGCGCAAAGGCGATTTGCTGATCAATAGTTTTTTCAATCTGGCGCTGCTGATTATCGTGCTGTTTATCATGAATGCTTCGCATTGAAGTACGAAACAAATCCATTTCGAAAATTAAGCTACTTTAGACTAACCAAAAACAACGACTATGAAAAAACAAATCTACTTATTGCTTTTTTGCACCATCGCGATGATGAGTGCGTCAGCCCAAAATAGTCTCACTGGAAAAATAACAGATGAACAAGGGGAAACCCTTATTGGTGTTACCATTTATGAAAAAGGCACCACCAACGGAACTACCTCCGATTTCAATGGTAACTACAATTTAAAGTACTCAAAAACCAATGCGCTAATTGTATTCAGTTACGTAGGCTTCACCACACATGAAGTAAATGCGAATGGCAGAACTACGCTTGACATGGTGATGAAACAAGGTTTGGATTTAAATGCGGTGGAGATAGTGGGCTCGCGCAGACTCAACCGCACCGCAACTGAAACCACCGTACCGGTAGACATCATTGATGTTTCAAAAGTGACCAGTACCACCGGAATGGTAGAGATAAATCAACTGCTGCAATATGCTGCACCCTCTTTCAACTCCAACAAACAATCGGGTGCCGATGGTGCTGACCACATAGACCCTGCAACTCTACGCGGACTGGGTCCTGATCAAACTTTGGTTCTTATAAATGGCAAGCGAAGACATCAATCCTCGTTGATTAATATTTTCGGATCACGTGGTCGTGGTAACACAGGCACTGATCTAAATACCATCCCTGCATCTTCAATAGAACGCATTGAGATTTTACGCGATGGTGCTTCTGCACAATACGGTTCAGATGCTATTGCTGGCGTAATCAACATTGTGTTGAAATCAAACGTGAATGAATTCACCGGAAGTTTCTCTACCGGAACATTCAACGCAAAGCCACCTTCGGATGTGAATGTATTGAGTACCGAAGATTACGATGGAGGCACGGTGCAGGTAAATGGAAATTACGGTGTCAAAATCAAAGACGATGGGTATCTGAATCTGACCATGGATTACCAGGATAAGCAGCATACTAACAGGCCATCGGACCCTACAAAATTTGATATATACCGCAACCAGTTTGGCGATGCAGCGCAAGAAAATTTTGGTGCTTACTTCAATTCTGAGTTTAGTGCGGGAAGCAATGCAAGGGTTTATGCCTTTGGGGGATTCAACCATCGATTTACAGACGCATACGCATGGACGCGTGTGCCTGATGAAGAAAGAAATGTGATTGAAATATATCCTAATGGTTTCGATCCAAAAATTCAATCTGTGATAAATGATAAATCTGTTTCAACGGGTATAAAGTCACAGATAAATAAATGGAACATGGATTTCAACAATACATTTGGAAGCAATCGTTTTCATTTTATAGTTGACAACACATTGAATGCAACGCTGCTCGCCAATTCTCCTACACGATTTGATGCAGGAGGGTTTGAATTGTCGCAAAACACCACGGGCATGAACATGTCAAGACTATACAACAGTTTTTGCAGCGGACTTAACCTGGCCATGGGTGCCGAATACCGTGTAGAAAACTATAGCATTTTTGCCGGTGAAGAAGGTTCTTATCAGAACTATGGTCCGGTGTATTTTGTGTATGATTTGTTTGATGATGATGGAAACGTTGTTGGACAGGATTCTACTTTACGTCCGGGCGGATCGCAGGGTTTCCCGGGGTTTCAACCTTCCAACGAACTAGATGAATCAAGAACCAATCTTGGAATTTACGCAGATGCTGAACTGGATGTAACGCAAGCTTTTGTAGTAAGTGCGGCAGGCCGGTTTGAAAGATACAGCGACTTTGGAAACACAGTGAATGGTAAATTAGCAGCGCGTTACAAAATCACATCAGCTGTTTCTATAAGAGCAGCAGCAAGTTCCGGATTCCGCGCGCCTTCATTGGCACAACTATACTACAATACCACATTTACCGATTTTGTTGCCGGAGTGCCAATAGACAAAATCATAGCAAAAAATAACAGCCCCATTACGCGCGCGCTGGGCATACCCGAACTGAAAGAAGAAAATTCTGTAAACATAAGCGGTGGTATCGCAGCAAATTACAAAGCATTCACAATTACCCTGGATGGATACTCAGTCAAAATAGAAGACAGGATAGTGTTGACAGGTGCCTTTACTGATGATGATCCGGATATTGGAGCAGAGCTGCAGCAGCTGAATGTAGGAGCTGCACAATTTTTTACCAACGCGGTGAATACCACCACCACCGGTGTAGACGCTATACTCAGTTATTCATTATGGCTTGCCGGCAAACACAATCTAAAATTTACGCTTGCAGGTAATTTTAATGAAATGAAAATTGATAAAATATATACCAACAAAAAACTCGAAGGCAAAGAAGGAACGTATTTTGGAGTTCGCGAACAGTATTTCTTGTTAGCCTCTGCGCCCAAAAGCAAAATGACTTTCGGAGTGGAATATGGATACAGTAATTTTGTGGGCTCGCTCAGATTTACTCAGTTTGGTAAAGTTGAACTCATCAACTTCAATGACGATGGGGATGATGTGATCACTGTAAGTGATGATCCGTTTACCAATGAGTTGGATGTGTACGACCCCAAAGTAACCACCGACTTATCTATTGGATATAAGTTTAAAAACGCACAACTAACTATTGGTGGCAACAACGTCCTCAATACGTATCCCGATCAACAAGATCCCGCCCTTACCGAGTCTGGCGGGTTGTGGGATGCGGCACAAATGGGTTTTTCAGGAGCCTATTATTATACCCGACTTTCGTTTAAGTTTTAAAAGTTAATGATTTAAAAAAGACCGCCCCCATAGCTATGGAGGCGGTCTTTCAATTAACACTAAAACAACAAAGCAATAGATTATTTGCGGGCAAAGGCGTTGATGTGCAGCGCAAAATCTTTGGCCACCAGCGCGGATCCTGTGAGAGCGGGACTGCTGTAGCATACATCAATGCCCATAGAAACAGAGGGCGAATTCACACTGTCGCACGCACCAATTTTTGAAAGAAAACTGTGTGCCTCAATCTTAAAATCATCGGCATCGAGTTTGGTTTCTGTGGGCTGTGAGTACGCCACGCTCAGCGCCAGACTGCGAATCAGTTTGTCGTAGATGTCGGCAAATGCCTCTGTGTCGGCAACCAAATCAATACTGGATGCTTTGCCGTTGATGATTGACAGCAGCCCCTTTTGCCCATAGGTCATTTTGAAGAACGTAGCATACTCTTCGAGGGTGTGGCGTTGGCTGTGAAACACATCTTTCATCGACTCGGTGCGCGAACGCTCACCGGGAGCCATGCTGCAATTCATCTCCTCAATAGAACTCCACACCTTCATTTGATCGGCTTCAAAATCGTTGCGTTCCATACGCATCGAACGGTCTACCAAATCAGCACTCTTATCCGCGCGCAGGCGGTGCTCGGCAATATTGCCTGAGTCATCAAACTTGTCGGAATTATAATTCCAACGACCACGCTCGGTGCAACTCACAGGCACTTCGGTTACCTGCATTGGCTCCAGCAAAACGGTCACATTTACAATTCTGTTTTGTTTGGCACCCGACAACTCTTCACCATCCACTATCAATAGTGGCAACTCACACTTATTCTTCACCAAAAGCTTCCCCACCACCCCCGACTCACTTACTTCCGTGATCTCCGCCAACCCCTTCTGCAATGCCCTTCGCAAGGTTATAAACCCAAATGGCGCCTTCTCCACTGTCATCAGCGGCACTATGGTTAATCCCCCCATAGTCTTTACATCTCCCATACTCAATGTGTTAATCAAACTCGTTACTGCGTTGTTCATGATTTTTTTGGTTTTTAACTGTTAGAAATGAACTGAATACAAATTTATACTCCCACTGCGCAGCCTATCTGCGCAGCGTTTTTTACTTTCCTATAATATACGAAACACCCATAATCGCCTGAAAGTCAGTGGTTTCTATGTTGCAAAAAAGAGTGTCATTTAAACAACCCTCATTACCAACACGTTACAAACAGAAAAACGGCATCTTAGAATTGCAAAACCGCAGTTCAGCGAAAAAAATAATTTCAAAAAAGTGAAATAGTTATCAACAGGCGGAACAGTGAACGATTTCAATAACTGCAGCCAATTCTCAAAGCTGAATAACCCCAAGCACGGAATTGATAATTTTGTGGAAATGGATGATGCGTTGCATCTAACCGAAAATGCATTTTAAACGCACACAAATAAATCTACAACATGAACTTACCAACAAACACTTTTTCGAAATGGGTGAACCAGATTATGCTTCTCCCCGCCCTCCTACTCATCACTTTCTCTGCAGCGCATGGCGATGACGAAACCAAACTTGGCAACACTACCGTCAAAGACATTGTAATCTACCGATCGCAAGCCATGGTTACCCGTACCGTTGAATTCAATCACAAAGCCGGAGAAACTATCTACATCATTGAAGGCTTGTCGTCCAAACTGATAGCCAACAGTATAGAAGTACGGGGCAAAGGCGATTACGTAATTCTGTCGGTGAGTACTCAACTCAATTATCTTGAGCCCACACCCAAATCGCGCCAGCAAATACAACTGGAAGATTCGCTAGAGATGTTTAAAAAAGACCAGGATCAACTGGCCAACCGCAAGGCAGCCTATAATGATGAGGTGGCACTACTGCAAGCCAACAAAAACATTGGCGGGGCCAATGTAGGGATTAAAACAGAAGAGCTAATCAAAATGGCCGACTTGTTCAGAACACGGCTCTTTGATCTGAAGGAAAAAATTACCGACATCAATAACAAAGAAAAAAAATTGAATGAGCGTGTAAAGCAAATCAACAACCAATTGAAAGAAATAAAGAAAGTGGATCAACCTACAAGCCGCATTTTTGTGACCACCATAGCCAAAGGCGCGGGGCGCGGGCAGTTTGAGATAAACTATCTGGTAAACAATGCCGGATGGGAACCACTCTACAATTTGCGTTCGGCCGGCACCACCAGCAAAATCACACTGGAAATGCGTGCGCAGGTGTATCAGCAAACGGGCGAAAAGTGGGACAAGATCAATCTAAAATTATCGACTGGTCAGCCCAGCCTTGGCGCAATCAAGCCGGTGTTGAATCCGTGGTACATTTCTTTCAGCAGACCTATGCCGCGTGTGCACACGCTCAAGTCGATGGAGATAACGACCTCGGGAAAGAAACGCGAAAATGATGAAATGATGCAGGATGCATCAGCATACCAATTATCTACTGCAGAAAGTTCAGGTTCATACACCGTGGCCACCGACCAAACTTTGCAAACCGAATTTGAAGTGAAACTACCCTACTCCATTCCTTCAGACGGAAATAAATACACCATCGATTTGCAAACCAATGACCTCCCTGCCTCTTACACCTACAGCGCAGTACCCAAACTGGATAAAGATGCATTCTTAACTGCGGCCATCACCGGGTGGGAAGACATGAATCTGGTGGCAGGCAAAATGAGCATATTCTTTGAAGGCTCTTTTGTGGGTGAGTCATTTATTGATCCCGCTTCGGTACTTGATACTCTGAATGTTTCGTTGGGCCGCGACAAGCGCATTGTGATTAAGCGAACTTTACTTCGCGAAAAGAGCGGAAATCAGTTTTTGGGAGGCAACCGTGTGGTGGATCGCAAATATGAGATAGTGATTAAAAACACACGAAAGGAAAAAATAGAATTGGTGCTGGAAGATCAAATACCTGTTTCGCGCGTGAAAGAAATTGAAATAAAAGACACCGATCTGAACGGGGGCGAACTAAACGCTGATACAGGCATTGTAACTTGGAAATTGAATATAAATCCTGGCGATACCGAGAAAAAAACATTGGGTTTTGCTGTCAAATACCCAAAAGACAAAATAATTATTGGCCTGTAACACGCCATAGCAAAGGACAATAGCATTAATTGTTGTTGGTACAATTATTGTTATTATTATACACTGTCACGCAAGTGGCAGTGTATTTTTTTTAACTCCTCAACTAATAAATAATCATGAAGAAAAGAATCCTTGTAATGCCGGCATTGATAGCAATTTTGACGCTCAGCGCATTTGTTGCCGTAAGCACATTGCATACCGATGTATATGTAGTGGACACCAAAGCCTCCACATTAAACTGGACAGGTAAAAAATTCACGGGCCAGCATTCAGGCACAATCAATATTAGCAGTGGAAAGTTGCTCGACAACCACGGAACCATGTCAGGCTCAATTGTCATTGATATGTCCAGCATTAACAACACTGATCAGGAAGGAGGCATGAAAGGTAAATTGGAAGGCCATCTTAAATCAGCCGACTTTTTTGATGTGGTTACATACCCTACTGCAACCTTTGTAATCAAATCGATTGTACCGGTAGCAGAAAAGAAAGACGCTCATACACATACCATAAGCGGTGACCTCACTATTAAAGACAAGACCAACCCACTTTCTTTTGACGCGGTTTACAAAAACGGAGAGACCGGCATGATCTGGTCAGGAACCGCAACCATTGACCGTTCAAAATATGATGTGAAATACGGTTCAAAAACATTTTTTGCCGATATCGGAGACAAAGTCATTTATGACGACTTCGATGTACAGTTTGTAATAGTGGCAAATCAAAAGTAAGACCACCCACATTTAACGGAGCCCTGTCCCCGGGTTGTGAATTTCATTCACAATTCGGGGACAGGTGTTTTTACGCTTGTGAGTAACTGTAGATTGGTATAAATTTATTTTTGTTTCTGTTCAAGAATACCCCTCTATTACCTTTCGCATGGAAATCCTTTCCAAAAAAGTCCTGTCTATCTTCATGGTGTTTGCCATGTTGCATCTGTCGATAAGCTGCACTTCAAAGAAAACATGGGTATATGAAGACTTAAGCAAGGAGCTGACTAAGCAAGAATTTGTTTCGGCCCAAAACCAGCTTAAGTACATTACTATAAAATCTGGAGGTATTACCGAAACGGTTCAGATTGATGAAATAAACACTATTGAGAATTACTTTTTGTGTAAAATAATTCAACCCACTCAACCGAATTCAAAGGACAAGATTTCAAATCAAAAAACAAAAATCAAGGAGGTTCAGATATTTGCCACCAACATTGCCCTCAATGACAGTATAATAAAAGTCCCTTTCGGATCCGTGTCAAGAGTCGCGATTACCGAATCTACCGGAAGCAGTGCAGGCAAAACTATTCTGGCCGTGGTTGGGATTGCAGCTGCCGTTTTTGTATTGGCTCTTGTCATCATTGCATTGACCAAATCTTCATGTCCTTACGTGTATGTGTATGAAGATGGTTCATACCAATTCAAAGGAGAAATATTTGGAGGCGCCATTTTTTTGCCTCTTGAACGAGAAGATTATTTGACTTTGCTCGAAAACGTGGATTTACATCAAAATGGTGAAATCAAGATTCAGATTGCCAATGAACTGCTTGAAAAACAGTACACCAATCTGGCTGAGGTTATAGTAGTGGAGCATGAACCAAATGCAAAAACACGGATTGCCTCAAATGGACAGATTCTCCTTGTGGGCGATCCTATTCCTCCCATCACAGCTACACTAAACGGAATCATTGATATTTCAAAACAGATAGCTTCTTCTGATTCTCTCGTATGTTACTTTGACCAGGCAAATCTCCAAAACAAGGCTCAATTAGATTTGAAATTTGTGAAGCCCCACAATGCTGCTCAAGCCAATTTGCTGCTCACCGCTAAAAATAGCTTGTGGCTTGATTACACTTTTGGAAAGTTTACCAGTTTGTTTGGCTCCTACTACAATCAATGGATTGTAAAGCAGCGGCATGCAAACAAAGATTCATTGCAACAATGGACTAGACAACAACAATTACCCCTGAAAATTGAATTAAAAATTGACAACCGATGGACTGTTGTAGATGAAATTCCAACCATTGGTCCGCTGGCCAACAGGGATATGTGTGTACCGCTAAATTTATCAGGATTGTATTCGGACACATTAGAAGTACGCCTTTCATGCGGATTTATGTTCTGGGAAGTGGACCAGGTAGCAATAGATTTTACTCCACAAACCGCACTGAGAACCTTCACGCTTAAGCCCACATCAGCCGTGAATGAGAACAACAAAGACGTGTTGGCTAATCTGATGTGGGATGATAATTATTACTTAAGTCAACCCAAACCTGGGAATGTTGCCACTATTAAATATTTATGCAAGAATGGCAAATCAGACAAGAAATATGACGTGTATCTGCATGGCAAAGGTTATTATGAACATGTTAGAGAATATTCGGGAATGCCGGACATAGCATATTTAAAATCATTCAAACAGCCTGGCAGTTTTACCAATTTTTCCAGACAACTCTATGATAGGTACCTGAACGAAATGGGTCCGATAGTGGCCAAATAAATATGGATTCCATTACGATTGTTGCAAGTCGAGTATCTAAAAACACCACGCCCTGGAGTCACATCACATTCTGGCTATTAAAAAGAAAAACAGCTGTGATGCGAAGTATTAGTTTGTTCAATGCACGGTTTGAGCTCAAAATATTTTTACTGAAACAGTTATTATCGTATTATCGAAATCCATTGACTGTATTGCGAAAGGCAAAATACTTTGAACAATACAGGAGAAGTGTTCATGGTGACATGCCCATAAATAAATTCAAGAAGGTGGGTGATAAAAAGCATTGGTTTTTGTACGCTCCCGGTTTTCCCTCCCAAAGTTTTGCTAAAATGATACACTTCGAGTTGAACCGGCTCGAAAAAAAAGACAATCACAAAAATGATTTAAGATTTGTTTTTCTGGCTATTACAAATAAGTGTCCGCTCAATTGTGAGCATTGTTTTGAAGGGTTGAATCTGAATAAACCTGAAGTTTATAATTACAATGATTTAGAGCAGATTGTATCCGGGTTAATAAAAAAGGGCGTGAGCCAGATTCACCTTAGTGGCGGAGAGCCTATGTTGCGTGTAAATGATATCGTATCACTTTCAAAAAAATACAGCAGTTCCATAGAATTTTGGGTAGTAACTTCAGGATTCAACGTTACCGAAATGAACGCTATGCGTTTGAAGGAGGCAGGGGTTACAGGACTGGTGGTAAGTATAGATCACTTCGATGCAGAAGTTCATGACAAATTCAGAAGGAGATCCGGGTCATTTGAAGAAGCAGTCAATGCGATTAAAAATGCGAAGCACAATAATCTGGTCACTGCAATCTCTATTTGTGCCACCAAATCGTTTATCAGCGAACATAACCTGTTCGAATATGCACACATGGCATTTCGTATGGGAGTTGAATTTATTCAATTGCTCGAACCCAGACAGGCAGGCAACTATATTGACAAAGATGTGATGCTACATAAATCACACATCCAGACATTGGAACAATTTTACTTTACAATAGCTACTGACCCTACTTACCAAAATTATCCCATCATTGTGTATCCAGGCTATTATCAGCGAAAAGCGGGGTGTTTTATGGCCGGGCAGCGCTCACTTTATATTGACACCAAGGGTGATGTGATGTCATGTCCTTTTTGTCATAATAAATCGGGAAATGTGCTGACAGGAAATATTGATGATTGTATATCTAAAACCAAAGACATCGGTTGTCATGATTATTCTGTTTCTTCTTTGTAAATTCGGAAAATGGTTAAGCGGCTTTTTCTCTTATTTGTTTTGAATGCGTTTTTATTTCCCCTCGTTGGAAATAGCCAAACCACAATTCGCAGACTTGAGAAGAGGCCATACATGGCATCAATCGAATCGAGAATGTTCGATACTCCAATTGTTGGCAGCTTGTATGAAGTAAATGACAGCAGTATCGTATTATTAAGGAAAGTAACTTCTTCTCGTTCCACGCTACAGCATCTTCAGTTCAATTACGATGAAATCAATACCCTTAGACTAAAAAGAAAAAACAGCGTTGCGATGGGGATATTTTTGGGATTTTTAGGTGGTTTCCTTTTGGGCGAGTTTGTTGGATTATCAGCTTTTGAAGATGACGAATGCCAATCGTCAGGTCCTATATTATTACAAGTCGTTGCTTGTTCTACTGCTCGCTCAAAAGAATACAAAGCATTATCGCTTGCAGTCGGCTTGGGTATTGGTGGTGGTTTAATAGGCGGTTTAATCGGAACCCAAAATGATATTTTCTTAATCCACCACGATTACAATCGATGGGCTGAGCTTTCGCCCAGGATAACGCGATACGCTATCATCCAGTAACAGCCTTGATTATTAGTTTACTTCATCATCACCGTATGGTCACCGCGCGCATTACGGCTTCTTCGCCAAAGCGTTTTTTGATGCGGTCCATGGCCTGGTAGAGGCCGGCCAGGCGCTGGGTGTCTTCAAAAAGATTGATCTGCATGGAGCCTTGCACAAGGTGCGAGAGCCTTACGCCCACCAGCCGTATGAGCATGCGCCTGCTGTACAACTTGTCGAATAGTTCGTGGGCATGGGCCATCAGCACGTGGTCGGCCGCGGTGTAGGGTATGCGCAGCTGGCGTGTTTCGGTGTCGAAGTTGGCGTAGCGTATTTTCACCGTGATGCAAGAGGTGAGCCTGTTGCGGCTGCGCAGTTTGAAGGCCAGCTCTTCGGCCATGCCGGTAAGCAGCGCGCGAATGCCGGTTACATCTATGGTGTCTTTGTCGAAGGTGGTCTCGGTGCTTATGGACTTGCGTTCGCTGTACGCCACCACGGGGCTGTTGTCTATGCCGTTGGCTTTTTTCCATATCACCGTGCCTGCCTTGCCCAGCACGCGGGCAAGCATCTCGGGCGGCGTGCGCTGTAGCGTGTGTATGGTGGCTATGCCCATGCCGCGTAGCAGCCGGAAGGTGGCCTCGCCTATCATGGGTATGCGCGCGATGGAAAGGGGCGAGAGAAAAGTCTTTTCGGTGCCGTGATGTATCTGTATGCGGCCATCGGGCTTGGCTTCGTTGGTCCCTATTTTAGACACGGTCTTATTGGCCGACAGGCCAAAAGAAATGGGCAGCCCTGTCTCGCGCAGTATGCCCGCCTTCAGCTCATCGGTGTACTGCAGGCATCCGTGAAAACGATCCATGCCGGTAAGGTCAATATAAAACTCATCGATAGATGCCTTCTCATACAACGGTACACTTTCGGCTATCACCTCGGTAACCAGCCCCGAATAGCGCGAGTAAGCCTCCATGTCGCCACGTATCACCAGTGCATCGGGGCACAACTGGCGCGCCATGCGCATGGGCATGGCCGAGCGCACGCCATACACGCGCGCCTCGTAGCTGCACGAGGCCACCACGCCCCTGTCGCTGAGGCCACCAATAATAAGCGGCCGCCCGGCCAGCGCGCTATTACGCAGCCGCTCCACGCTCACAAAAAACGTGTCCAGATCCATGTGTACGATATGCCGCGGCTCACTGCTATGCATGGGTAACTCTTTCTTTTTACGACTATATTATCGTCATTTTATAGTCAATTAAATTAGCAATTTGTTTGCAAATTTATTACCTTGCACTATAATTTTTTATTCACAACAAGGAGGAACACACATGCTGTATTTTGGAAAAAACACCCAACTGCTGCGCAAGCGCAAAAACAGATCGCAGGAAGAAATGGCCACCGCGCTGGGCATTACGCGCACCTCACTCAGCGGATACGAACTGGGCAACAACCAGCCACCCTACGAATTGCTCATCGCCATTTCCGATTATTTTAAGGTACCCGTTGACGTGCTGCTGCGCACCAGCCTGGCAAAAATGAGCGAGTTCAAACTGAGCGAACTGGAGCGCGGCTATGACCACGCACACATCACCGGATCGCAACTGCGTGTGCTGGCCACCACCACCGACAGCAACAACACCGAAAACACCGAACTGGTACCCGTAAAAGCCAAGGCCGGCTACACCCGCGGATATGCCGACCCCGATTACATAAAAGTACTGCCCGCATTCAGCCTGCCCTTTCTCTCGCGCGAACGCAAGTACCGCACCTTCCCCATCAGTGGCGACTCTATGCCGCCCGTAGCGGACGGATCGTGGGTGACAGGTGAATACCTACAGAACTGGAACCACATCAAAAACGGATTGCCATACATCATTGTCACCGCTGACGAAGGCATCGTATTTAAAATGGTGCACAACCATATTAAAGACAAAGGCTCACTGCTGCTGTGCTCTACCAACCCACTGTACAAGCCTTACGAAATAGCCGTAAGCGATGTGCTCGAAGTATGGAAATTCGTACACTTCATAAGTTCCGAACTGCCCGAAAGCAACCAACCACGACAGGACCTCACCACCGCAGTCATCAACCTGCAGAAAGAAGTAGCCCAGCTAAAAATGAAACTGGACTAAAATAAAGGTCGCTGGTGCGGCCATTTATTCATAACTTTCGGGCATCAATAGCGAAAGTATAATGGTAATAGTAGGTATAGCAGGTGGCACAGGCTCGGGCAAAACAACAGTAGTTCAAAAAATAATGGAGCTGCTGAAAGCGGAAAATGTAGGCGTGCTCCATCAGGATGCATACTACAAAGACCAGGGCCATCTGTCGCAGGCCGAAAGGCAACGCCTCAATTTCGATCACCCCGACTCTATTGAATTTGATCTGCTGATCGATCACATTAACAACCTCAAACATGGCGTGGCTGTGAGTGTGCCAGTGTACTCATACCATACCTGCACAAGAGGCGAAGAAACAATTCCATTTGCACCGCGCGAGGTGGTGATAGTGGAAGGCATACTCGTGCTGAATCATGCTCCACTAAGAGACCTGATGGATATAAAAGTGTTTGTAGATGCTCCTGCAGACGATCGTTTGGTGCGTGTGATAAAACGCGACATCATCGAGCGTGGGCGCGATGTAGCCAAAGTGCTGGAGCGTTATGAGCATACGCTGAAATTGATGCACGAACAGTTTATAGAACCAACCAAACGGCATGCAGACATTATCATACCACAAGGTGGCGAAAACAAAGTAGGTATCAAGGTGCTAAGCAACACCATCCAAATGAACCTAAAAAAATATGCTACCGGATATTAAATTTCCCGATAGCATATTCTGTTTTTAGTGAGTAGTTAGATTAGTGTATTTCGTTGCGGTCTATTTTGCAACACTCATCCAACCTGTCAAAAGCTCTTTTATCAGCCTTCATATCGTCCGCATCATAGCCGGCCATATTGATGGCTTTTTTTATTTTGAGTTCATTGGTTTTCTTCGGATTGTAAATAATGGTGGCCAATTGCTTTTTTGCATCAACTTTGGTTGAGATGACTCCCTTTTCATAAGCCATCGCTTTCTCTATCGTCTCGGCACACATGTCACACACAGTCGACACTTTTATTACCACGGTATCTGGTGTCACCTTTGCTATGGCGGGTTGCACCATTAGCATGTATAGTGCCATCATCATGGTGATTCCAAATAAATTTCTCAAATTTTTCATTTTATTCTCTTTTTAGTTATTTGATTTTATATCGCAATCCTGCATAAATTTTTCGGCCCATTAGCGGGGCCCATATTACTGTTGCATCAAATCCAGTGCCAAACGGATCATCCGCTCCAATTATTGGGTTGTTTTGTGTGTAGTCTGTTAAGTTTTCTACTCCGCTGTATACCGACCACTTTTTGAAATTACGGGTTATTTGTGCGTTGGCCGTAACGTATGGATCAGAGTAAGATACATTCTCCCCCAACGGATCGGTACTGTAAACCGTAGCAGGCAGTTTCTTGCGGCCGGTGTATAAAACAGTTCCGTCAAATACCCATTTCTCAAACTTGGTTTTATACGAAATGTTAAACAACACTTTGTCGCGAGCGGTGAGCGGCTTGACGCTCTGTACACCATTGTATGTACTCACCACTTTGTCCATGCGATATGCTGCTTTTACATCAAGTCTATCAATAGGTTCATACATCAATTGAGCTTGAAAGCTGTTGCTGTAGGATTTGCCATCAAGGTTATAAAACAAAATAGAAGCAGCATCGGTATAGGTGTCCACAATCAATTGATTGTCGAAAGTGGTGTAATAGTAATCAAGACTCAACACACCTTCTCGCCCACGAAACTTATAATCGTGTGTAAGGCTTGTGCCAAAATTCCATGCCACTTCCTGTTTGGGAGCTTCCAGCACAATGATATTGCGCGAGCTGGCCAACACACCCACATTATCAGAAATGAGGTTGGCCACACGTGTGCCCTTGCCCGCGGTCAGGCGCAGGTGGGTAGTAGCTTTTAGGTCGTACTTTATGTGCAGTCGCGGAGTGGCAAACCATCCAAAGTCGTTGTGATAATCCGCGCGCAAGCCGCCCACAATTACATACCTGCCTGGATTGGTAAAAGTATATTCACCAAAAACACCGGGCACAATTTCGGTTCGGTCATAAGACTGCTCAGCAAAATTCTCATCAATTTTATCAAACTGGTAAGAGGCTCCCAATCGGTATAAATGATTGGTGTTATCAATAATGTTTTGAAATATCAGATTGGAATAATAACTAGTCTGCGTGCCCGTGTAATTATTATTGCCGAAATAACCATCCTGATCGTGCCATGCCACATTGTTTATCCAACCCAAACTTTTGTGCGGTTTATCAAAGTTTACAAGACCGGTTTTGGCAAATGCTTCATATCGATTGGTTGCTAATTTGGTTTTGTACAATCCGTGTTGACCGTGGGCACCATCCAGTTCTGTGTATTGTCCGCCTACGCGTTCATCTCCTAACACCTTCACACCTACTTGCGCTTCCAACCTTCCTCCACTACTGTACTTCCAGCGATTGAAGACATTATAGTTTTTCACTTTGGGCATATCCAAAAAGCTATCATGGTTGTGATCTATATCTGTCTGAAAATATTCTCCATGCGCCATCACCATCGTACTCCAGTTGTCGTTCAACTGACGTGCCGCCTCCACATTGAGTTCGGTATTACCGGTACTTGCGCCATACACATTCAGGTTCAGCCTTTCACTTTCCCATGGCTTTTTATATTCAATGTTAATTTGCCCCGTGATGGCTTCATATCCATTCAAAACAGATCCTGTGCCTTTGGATATCTGAATGTTATCCATCCATGTTCCTGGAATATAATTCAAACCATATATACGTCCCAATCCACGCATGATTGGAATGTTTTCTGCCTGCATAAGCGTGTAGCTTCCGGCCAATCCTAACATTTGAATTTCTTTGGAACCGGTCACCGCATCACTATACGATACATCCACAGATGCATTTGTTTCAAAGCTCTCAGACAAATTGCAACATGCGGCTTTCAGCAACTCTTTAGAAGTTATCTTTTCAAGGTTGATCGGATCTACAGCACTAAAAAATGTAGATTGTTGTTTGCTGGCTATCTCCACAATCTTCAGCGATACCGATCGGTTCAACACTACTTTTATCACAGACTTGCCTGCCACATTGATGGTGTCTCCTGTGAAACCAACAAAACTTACCACCAATATGGGTTCAATTTCTTGAGGGATGTCAATTGCAAAATTTCCATTGATATCAGTAACCGTTCCGGTGGTTGTTCCGGCCCAATAAACATTTGCACCAGGCAGAGGTGTATTTGATTTCTCTTCACGCGCATACACCACGCCTTTTATTTTTGAAGCTTGAGCCATGACTTCACCGTGTGCAAATGTCAATAACAAAAGCAATAATATTAATAAGTTTTTCATCAGAATTCGTTTTTGATAAATAATAGACAACACAAATGTCCATTGTGAAGCAACAGACACAAATCAAAAAAGAATTAGATCAAATGCGGAAATTGCAAGAAATAATAACCAGGTCGCGGCCAGCGGGAGGCGAGCCATTCACAGCCAATGGTCGAAAAGAATTGGCTGTTTCAATTGTCCTGGGTGTGTAGGGAGTATTTACAAAGGAAACTGCAGGTAATTCTAAACTCACAGAAGTTAGTACGACTTCATTGCTTCTAACCTTATCTACAGTCAGTGCACAACATTTTTTCGCAAATGCAAAATCGCTTGAAGGCACATCAGTGCAGGGCATTTCAGCATCACCACAACATCCAAAGTGATTGTTGAGCGATACTTCACTCTTGTTGCCGGCCAAACATGTATGCGTAAATAAACTAAATCCGGCAGTGGATACAGTCACCACAACGGCCAACAACAGATTGAAAAATGTTTTAATGCTCGATTTCATTTGCCTCGCAAAGGTACGAAATCAGGAGGCGCTATTCAAGTCAATACTCGAATTATAACTACCTGAACGCGAGCATAATAACACGAATTAGGCAATCGCACTTATAAATCAATTACTGGATTTGCTAAAGGATTTTCTGTTATCTTCAGTCTCCAAATATTTCTCCCCTCATTTATCACAACTTAAACCACCAATGAAAAAATTAATTTCAATCACGTTGATCTATGTGTTTGCTTTGATTGCATTTGGCATTCAGGCCGGCACCACAGAGAAACCCGTATTCAATTATCCCATTCACCAAACAAAACTTTCCAATGGGTTGAATGTAGTGACGGTGCCATATGACAGTCCTGGCATTGCAGCATTTTACATTGTGGTGCGTGTGGGATCGCGCGAAGAGGTGGAGCCAGGCAAAACAGGGTTCGCACACTTTTTTGAACACATGATGTTTCGGGGTACGGATAAGTTCCCTAAACACAAATACACCGAAGTTCTCAAATCAACAGGGGCTTCGGCCAACGCCAATACTTCGCTAGACCGCACTGTCTACCACATGACAGGAGATGTAGACAAACTCGAAACAATGTTTATGCTGGAAGCCGATCGTTTTCAAAACTTAAAATATTCTGTTCAGGATTTTAAGACCGAGGCAGGTGCCGTAAAAGGTGAATACACGAAAAACAATGCCAGCCCATTGTCTCAGTTGTATGAAGCAGTTCAGAACACTGCCTTTGACAACCATACCTATAAGCACACCACTATGGGTTTCTTCAAAGACATTGTAGATATGCCCAATCAGTATGAATATTCAATTGAGTTTTTCAATCGATTTTACCGACCTGAATATTGTACCATCATCGTTGTTGGTGATGTAAAAGCCGTTGCGGTAAATGCGTTGGCCACCAAGTATTTTGGCAAATGGAAGAAAGGAAATCATGTGACCAAAATACCTACTGAACCTGAGCAATCTGAAACAAAAAAAACACACATCCAGGTTACCAAGTACCCACCGCACCTGAGTTTGAACTTCAAAGGCGCCTCTTACAGTGATCTCAGTATTGACAATGCAGCCATAGGCATACTAAACCTGATGTTGTTTTCCGATAAGTCAACGCTTTACGATGAACTGGTAAACAAGGAACAAAAAGCTAGATCAATTTCCGGCTATAATTGGAGCACCCGTGACCCTAACCTCATCACAGTTTCAGCTTCATTGGTCAACAAAGATGACTTACAATATGTGAAAGATGCAGTAATGAAGACTATTGAAAAGGCTGCCAATGGAGAAATAGATGAAAAGAAAATGGCTGAAGCAAAATCATATCTCAAATATTCTTTTGCCATGAGCCTTGATAACCCTAGTTCAATTGCCAACTCACTTTCGCAATATGTGTGGCTGACAGGTGATCCCAACTCGATCAACCGCATGTATGACAACTATGCTAAAGTTACCAAAGCGGACCTGGTGCGCGTGGCCCAGCGTTACTACACATCACAGCGACTTACTATCGCAACTATTTCATCTGATTCATCCAACTCAATTCAATAATTACCTCCATGATAAAATACACGCTCAATATATTACTCTTGTTTTGTGTTGCATTTTCAACCAAGGCACAGGAGTTAATCGAATTACCCATGCCAAAGTCTGATGCCATCGTAATGAAGCTAATGTTTCGAAATGGTAGCATGGCAGACCCCACAGGCAAGGAAGGCCTCACCTCACTGACAGCCAGAATGATGGTCGAAGGTGGCACAAAAGAGATGACTGCAAAAGAAATTACTGATCTAACATTCCCAATGGCCGCGCGCTATGGCGTTTCCGTAGACAAAGAAGTGACCATATTTACATTCTCTATTCACTCCGATTTTCTCGAGCCCTTTTACAAATTGGCGATGCAGTTAATCACCAATCCCGGTTTTCGCGAAGCCGACTTCAAGCGTATCAAATCAAATCAACAGAACTATGTAGATCAAGTGATACGTGCTTCAAGCGATGAGGATTACAGCAAAAAAGCATTGGAAAATATGTTATTCCGTGGTACGCCTTATGCGCACATGGAACAAGGCTATTCATCTTCTGTTTCTAAACTCACACTTGAAGATGTAAATGCGCATTTCAAAAGTGTGTTTTCATCAACAAATGTGAGCATTGGTATGGCTGGAAATTATCCACAAGGCTTTGGGGATCGTATAAAAAAAGATTTGCAGGCGCTCGGAACACATGCGGTCGAACTCCCTTCAGCACCCAAAGTATACATGCGCAATGGCATACAAATAGATATCATCGCCAAACCTAATACACTGGGCTCGGCCATTTTCACAGGCTTCCCCTTGCCCATCAATCGCTCGTCTGACGAATTTGCTGCGCTAATGGTGGCCAACTCATATTTTGGCGAGCACCGCAAAGCTTATTCGCTGCTCTACAAAAAATTGCGGGAGCAACGTTCCATGAATTACGGGGCATACTCATACATTGAATGGTACGACAACGGAGGTTCCAACATGCTTCCACCGCCCGGTGTTCCCCGCCAGAGTAATTACTTTTCGATGTGGATTAGACCCATACAAACGGCAGCCAGCCTAAAAAGCCAGTATAAAGAACTTGCAAACATATCTACCGGCCACGCACATTTCGCCATCCGCATATCTTTGCGCGAGCTCGATAACCTGGTAGAAAATGGAATGAGTAAAGAGGATTTCGAACTTACCCGTTCCTTTCTTCGCAGTTATATCAAACTATATCCGCAAAACACTTCAGCACGACTTGGATATTTGATGGATTCAAAATTTTATGGCCGCTCAGATTATCTTGCAGAAATGGACATATTACTGGCTAAACTGACTGTGGAAGATGTAAACAAAGCGATTGCAACTTATTTGCAGAAAGAAACAATGTACATCGCCATCGTCACCGATGAATCCGAAGCCGTGCCATTAAAGGATGCGCTGCTAAGCAATCAGCCATCACCAATGAGTTATTCAGATGATCTGCGAAAGGAATTACCTAAGAATATATTGGATGAAGATGAAGATGTTGCCGTTTATCCAATCAACGTTCAATCGGTGAGAATCATTAAAAGTGATGAGATGTTTCAATAAGCAAAGAAGCAGGCTAGTAGCCTGCTTCTTTTGCCATGTAGCGAGGACGGGAATTGAACCCGTGACCTCAGGGTTATGAATCCTGCGCTCTAACCACCTGAGCTACCTCGCCAAGTTTTCGGGGCTGCAAATATAATACTTCTCTTTTTGGGGAACAATTGAAATACTCAAAATCAAGAACGCCCTTCTTCATCGAGCAGTTGAGTAGTGTGCTTGAGGGTACGTAATACGAGCGTGATGCCTACTGCCACGACTATTACAACATAATCCGATGGTTTAAAATTTAAGCTGTCGGAATGCATTAAATTCCTGATTATTTTTACAAAATACACTCCTATCACGACTGCCAATACTCCACTATATTCGCGTCTCAACACCGATTTAAATGAAAATGGGATTGAAGACGAAGTGAATTTTCCCAGTGCAGGGATAAACGCGGGCACTGTCAGTGACCAATCAGTGTATTGTTTACCAAATTTTTTTTCTAAAAAGCGCTCTTCGGCAAACATGATACGTTCGTAGTATAACCAGAACAAAAGGCTTACAATGATGATAAAGTAAATATTGTAAGTAAAGATTACGATACCTATCCACATCAGATAATTACCCAAGTATAAAGGATGCCGCACTGTGCTGTAGATTCCCGTTGAATTTAGTTGTTCAGCCACTTGTTCGTTGGTATTTCGCCCCGATGTGCCACGTGGTGTGGTGCCTATGGCGTAGGCACGAATGAGCGTCCCCAAAACAATGGCAATAAATGCACACCCTTTGTAAATATTGGTTTGCGCAGCCGAAAGGGTAATTGAATCTGTAAAAAATATGACCGGTATAGCCATTAGAAACAGCAACACGGGAACTTGTCCGCGTATTTTAAAAAGCTGATTTCCATGTTGCTCAAACGAGTGTAGAAGGGCCATTTTCTATATTTGGCGCAATGTAGCCTTTTTATCATAAATATTTTTATATTGCCGTTCAAAGCAGTGCAGATGTGCATTTTCAGCACATCTATAAATCTTCCAACTGCCTCTACAGAATGAAGCAAAAGAAAAAAGAAAAATACCAGGTAGAATTCGAACTGAAGTCATCTGTAAAGATTTTATACAATTATATCAGCTCACCGAGCGGGTTGTCAGAATGGTTTGCCGATGATGTGACGGTACAGGATCACGTTTATACTTTTATATGGGGGAATTCCGAAGAACAAGCAAAAATATCATCAAAGCGAGAACCCGAACTGGTTCGGTTTGATTGGCTGGACAAAGAGAATTATTTCGAGATGGAAATTTTGTGCGATGACATCACTTCGGAAGTGGCTTTACTCATTACCGACTTTGCATTTCCTGAAGAAATAGAAGCCGAGAAAAAGCTTTGGGAGTCACAAATCCAAGAGCTTAGGCACACCATAGGGTCATAAGCGTAGTGCTTTCATAAAATCATCATACGTTTCCAAAGCAAACGGCATCAGGCTTGCCGCTTCATCCAGCGCCAGTTTACGAGACAGTTTTGCAAATCCGTGTTGGTCCATAGAATTTGTCATTACTTCCTTCGCATCTGTATCATATCCACCCAGGTCTACCACGGCTGTAGACGAAAGCGTGTGATCCCATTGGTCAGCAATAGCGGGAATAAGCGTAGGCTTGCGCGCCAATTCATTCGCACTGGCAACAATAGACTCTTTATACCTCTCGAAATAAGTCCCGGAAAGATGAAGTGTAAAAGCAAAATGATTTCCCCACCAAAACATGCTTCGGAAAGCAAAAACATCATGTCGTTTGAAAATGCGGGGATAGTCCAGAATCATATATGGCAACCCTTTGTAGTTTTCACCGCGGCTTATTTTTCCGGAATTTTCAAATACAACAGCCGGCACTTGCGTATGAGATAATGAAACTGACTTGAGCTCGTTGTTAAGATGGCCCATTGTTTTTCTGACAGTATCAAACACATCTGACTTGATTCTAAAAAAATCAGTGTTTCGGATAGCCGATAACTCTTCCGTGCTTAATGTTATTTTTGCGTCAATCATTGATAAGGGCATTCAATCAATTATACAAATAAATTGAAGAAGTTAAACATCTTAGTTATCAAATCATTTCTTGGGCCATTTGTCCTCACGTTCTTCATTTCGCTGTTTATTCTTCTGATGCAGTTTATATGGAAATACATCGATGATTTGGTAGGCAAAGGTTTAGAGTGGTATGTGATAGCGGAATTACTGACATATGCGTCTGCTACGATGGTCCCCTTGGCGTTGCCACTTGCCATGTTGCTCTCTTCCATTATGACTTTTGGAAGCCTTGGTGAACATTATGAATTGGTGGCAACCAAATCGGCAGGTGTATCGCTGCTTCGTTTTATGGCTCCGTTAATTGTCACTTCAGGATTAATTTGCGTAGGCGCATTTTATTTTTCAAACAACTTGTTACCCATCACCAACCTGAAAGCAGGATCACTCTTATACGATGTGCGGCAGCAAAAGCCTGCACTATCAATTCGCGAGGGTGTCTTTTACAATGGCATAGATGGGTACGTAATCAAAGTGGGTCGCAAAGATCCTGACGGCAAAACCATGTATGATTTAATGATATACGATCATACAGACGGTATAGGAAACAACAAATCATACATAGCAGAATCGGGCACGATGCAAATGTCGGATGATGAAAGATATTTGGTTGTGACACTGATGAATGGCCACAGTTACGAAGATGTATACCGCCCACGTAAGGAGAATGGGGGACGCCCTCTCATACGCACCCAGTTTAAGGAAGAGAAAATAAGGTTTGATCTTTCTGCTTTTAAGCTATCGCGAACCAACGAAGATCTTTTCAAGGACCATCACCAAATGTTGAACATATCACAGCTTCAGCACACCGAAGATACGCTCACTCAAATACTGGTAGAACGCAAAGAATCTTTTGCTAAAAATATCGATTCGTATTTCCGGGTTCCGCCACAGGAATTATTGACCCTCCCACCTGCCTCCGCTCCTATTGCAAATATAAATTTGAGTGCACTGACGGAATCAGAGCGCTCGACCATATTGCAAAGCGCCATGAACATAGCGCGCAGTGTGAAATCTTATATAAGTTCTACAAATGACGATATCGACTACAGAACTAAAGTAATCATCCGCCATCAGATTGAATATCACAGAAAATTTACACTGTCGTTTGCTGTGTTTGTTTTGTTTTTTGTTGGTGCCCCACTGGGTGCGCTCATACGCAAAGGAGGACTGGGCATGCCTGTGGTAGTAGCCATGTTCTTTTTTATATTCTATCACATCATGTCAATCACTGGCGAAAAATTTGCGCGCGAAGGCGTGATATCACCATTGGAAGGCATGTGGGCAGCGACAATTATTTTACTTCCGTTGGGGATATTCCTAACCTATAAGGCCAACACAGATTCGAAACTATTGGACAAGGACTCGTACACATCCTGGTTCAAAAAATTGAAAAAATTGTTTCCACAAAAAAGCACCAAGACCATCGCTCCATGAATTTTGATGGTGCTTAAATTGACACATCAGTGAACATACTGCAACTATGCCTGCGCGTTCCCTACCCGCCAACCGATGGCGGCAATATAGCCATGTACAACCTGGCTAGTGGACTGCATGAACATGGCCATAAAATCACAATGGTATGTATCAATACACAAAAGCATCACGTGCAAACCGCTCCGCTTCCATCCGCTCTGAAAAAATTCAATTCATTTCATGTAATGGATGTAGATACTTCAGTCAAAATTGTTGACGCCATTTCAAATTTGTTCCATAACGAATCATACAACATTGTCAGATTTTATTCAGCAGATTTTGCTGCCATGCTCTCTGATATATTGGATGCAAACGTATTTGAAGTAATACAATTGGAAAGTTTATTCATGGCGCCATACATAGAAACTATAAGAAAACACAGCAACGCGAAGGTTTTTTTACGCGCGCACAATGTGGAGTTTGAAATTTGGGAGAAGTTGGCTAATGGCGAAAAGAACGTTTTAAAAAAATGGTATTTGGGGTTGCTGGCGCGCAGATTAAAGCATTACGAATTGAAGATGTTGAACATGTTTGATGGGATACTGCCAATCACTGACGAAGATAAAAATAGATTTAAGGCGTTGGGGTGCGCGGCTCGCATGTGCGTAATACCGGTGGCGTTGGATCCCGATGTATACAACTTACCAGCGGATGAAGTTCTTCCCAATTCATTTTTTCATTTGGGGAGCATGTCGTGGCTTCCTAATAAAGAAGGCGTGCGTTGGCTTTTGCGTGAAGTGTGGCCGTGGGTTCAGCAAAAAGACCCAAGTTGCAGGTTATACCTGGCTGGTCATGGTATGCCAGTAGATATAATCAAAAAGGCTGCTATGGGTGTGCATGCAGAAGCGAGGGTAAAAGATGCAAGGGCTTATATGCAGAACAAGCAAGTGATGGTGGTGCCGCTGCTTTCAGGAAGTGGAATGCGGGTAAAAATTATTGAAGGCATGGCAATGGGTAAAACCATTATTTCAACTTCCTTAGGTGCGGAAGGCATAGGCGCTACACATGGTGAAAATATAATAATAGCGAATAGCGTAAAGGAGTTTGGTGACGCCATCATGAATTGCAAAAGTGATTCTAATTGGAGCAAAGCGATTGGTGCCGCAGCGAGAAAATTCTTTGAAGTTACCTTTACTAGCAATGTGGTTTCGGAAAAGCTGAGTCAGTTTTATTCGGAGGAGGTGTAAAAAAAATCAGGTGCCACCGGCATTAGCCTTGTGACACCTGAAACCTAACCATGAAACCAAAAAACTGTCTTTGTTTCATTCAAATGGTCCCCGGCCTTACGGGGCCGGTTCACATCTGAAACCTAACCTTGAAACCAATCTTAAATTTCCTGTTTCCCTTTTCATCCAGATGGTTCCCGGCCTTACGGGGCCGGTTCACATCTGAAACCTAACCTTGAAACCAATCTTAAATCTCCTCTGTTTCTCTTTTCATTCAGATGGTTCCCGGCCTTACGGGGCCGGTTCGCATCTGAAACCTAACCTTGAAACCAATCTTAAATTTCCTGTTTCCCTTTTCATTCAGATGGTCCCCGGCCTTACGGGGCCGGTTCACATCTGAAACCTAACCATGAAACCAATCTTAATATCTTAACTCTCTTTTCAATTTTCAGATGAAGTCCGACCTTACGGGGTTGGTTCACACCTGATACCTAACCAATTAATTATCTTATGTAAACTAGTTGTTGTTCAAATTTTGAATGGATGCAGTTGACACTTTCTGTTTTCCATCGCTATTCATCACTGGCAATGCGGCAGTCATTATTTCGGGTTGATTGTTGATACCCACACGCGACAATCTGTAGTATGCAGCACCGCTTATTGGCTCGTGATCAATCCAGCTGTATAGCAATTCTAATCTTGAAGCCATCACTTCCTTAAACCCTATCGCTGAAAACGATTTCCCATCTGTTGAGCGCTCCACCAAATAAATTCCATCATTGGTCTCCCCTTTTACCATCCAGTTTATATAAACCTTGCCTGTATTAAACACTACGTTGATGTTTGACACATTCTGACTCACTGATTTAGAGCTAGAGAAATTCTCTACATTCTCCTGGCGTTGCGCCATTGATGTAAGAGAAAATGCAAGTGCTGTTACCAACAATATTGTATTCAGCTGAATGCGTGGGAATGATAAAAGAATTCGCTTAGAGATCACGCTGCTTTTTTTAAGGATTGCTAATTTTTTGTTTTTCATTTTTGGGATCGTTTATGATACAATGATACAGCCCATTTTGAGCGTGATTATACACAAGTGGCTCACTCCTTTGCACATGTAAGAAAATCGAATTCTTACCTCGGTTTCTAATACTCATTACAAGGCTATGGAAGCCACTATAATCCTTTTCACATAAGGATTTCGGCTTATTTATCCGCTCTAAAAAATATCTTATGTGGTGAAACAAGAATGCAATAAACCAGCCGAATTGATGTAAAAAAGCCCTCTTGATGAGAGACTATTACCGGTTTTCTAACAAAACCATGCCAACGGGCCTCATCCTACTATCCATAAACAGGTCCTCCCCCAGCTTAAAAACTGAATGAATATCCTTGATTTTTCTTTATTCCAAAAAAACAGCCCCAAAACATGGGGCTGAATCTACAAATAGTATGTATTGACTATTTACATCTTATTTTTGTCTGACATCATCGCCATAGTTGCACTCATTTCAGCATGGTTGTTTCCTTCTTTCTCCATCTCTTCATTCATTGCCGACATCATTGCGTCCATTTTTGCCTGCAACTCGCCCATATTAGCACGCATCGAATCTAATTTGGCCTTGGCATCTTCTTCTTTTACTTTTCCAGCGTCTACATCGTTTTTCCAGGCTGCAAATTCACTGGTCATGGTTTCCATATTGGCCATTGCTGCTACACCTTCTTCCTTCAACTTATTGAGCGCCTCGGTTGAAGCCTCGCAGCGCGCCATGTGTTCGGCCGCTTTTGACATCATTTCTGAATTCATGTCACCAGGAATGTTTGCTTTTATCTCATTATGCGAATTATCAAGCCCTGCTGCCGTACTATTAAGTGTTTCCATGGCGCCAGCCATATTGGTGCTCATGGCTTGCCAGTCATTACTGAATTGATCGATATCGGCTTTTACTTCATCGCTCATCTTATTGGCACAAGCCGACAGGAGAGCCATAACAAATACCAAAATGGAAATTTTAGCTGTTTTCATATTATTTAGTTTAGTTGTTTTTCAATGTGATTGTAAAATTAAGAAATAAAAGGCTCGCCCACCATCAATTTATCTCTACAGAACAATTGGATTGCAGCCATACTATATAAGGTGTGCAATGTTTAGTAACTTTGCGGCACTACGCCTACACCTAATATATAGAGCGTTTGTCAATACTATGAATGATTCAAAGATGCCCTTAAACAGCATACCAGAAGCCCTGGAAGACATCAAAAACGGGAAACTGGTAATAGTCGTGGATGATGCCGACCGAGAAAATGAAGGTGACTTTGTAACAGCAGCTGAAAACGTAACACCTGAGATCATCAATTTTATGGCTACACAAGGGCGCGGATTGATTTGTGCTCCTTTGACCGAAGAACGCTGCGATGAATTGGGGCTTGAATTGATGGTATACAAAAATACATCATCGCACAAAACGCCCTTTACCGTTTCTGTAGATTTAATAGGCCACGGTTGCACCACCGGAATTTCGGCCAGCGACCGTGCAAAGACGATTCAATTTCTTGTGGATCCCAAAACAGATCCTGCCGAATTGGGCCGTCCGGGACATATATTTCCCCTCAGAGCCAAAAGCGGTGGCGTGCTTCGCAGATCGGGGCACACCGAAGCTACAGTGGATTTGGCGCGTATGGCCGGATTTAAGCCAGCCGGGGTGTTGGTGGAGATTTTGAACGATGATGGCACCATGGCCCGATTACCAAACCTGCTGAAGATTGCCGAGCGGTTTGATCTTAAAATCATATCTATTGAAGACCTTATAGCTTACCGCCTACTTACCGAATCGCTGATTGAAAAGGAAGTAATGGTTGACTTGCCCACCAAATACGGGGATTTCAAGTTGCATGCATACAAGCAAATAAATACGGGGCAAGAACATCTTGTATTGACACGTGGGGAGTGGCAAAAAGACGAACCTGTGCTCGTGCGTGTTCATTCATCATGTCTGACAGGCGATGTGTTCGGATCGTGCCGGTGCGACTGTGGACCTCAGTTGCAGCAGGCCATGCAAATGATAAATGCAGCGGGCAAAGGCGTGATTGTATATATGAATCAGGAAGGGCGTGGCATTGGGTTGTTGAACAAACTTAAAGCATACAAACTGCAGGAGGAAGGTTACGACACCGTAGAAGCGAATGTGAAATTGGGATTCAGGATGGATGAAAGAGATTATGGTGTAGGTGCGCAAATGCTGCGTGATCTGGGTGTAACGAAAATGAAATTGATTACAAACAACCCAACTAAGCGCGCAGGACTAATTGGTTATGGACTCGAAATAGTTGAAAATGTGGCAATTGAAATTGAATCCAATAAACACAACCAGAGCTATCTAAAAACAAAAAGAGACAAGATGGGTCACGCCATCAAGCTTTCATCATAAATTAAGGTGTGGAGATGCTTTCAACCGGTGGTTCACTGGTTTCTTCCTCCGGCTTCAGAGGTTGATCATTGGCGGGCTGCGATTTTACTCTCTTCAACAGTTCTTTCAGACTATTGAATTCGCGGCCATAAAATATACCTACACCTTGTGTATAGGGCGCAATGTTGTTAAGCAATCCTGTATTGTTTGATCTGTTGAATGCCTTCAGCCGCAACCGGCCATCGGGACTCACTTTATATTCTACAGTAAAGTCACCTACAATATTGCCGGCATATTGATCTTTGGCCACCCCTACGTTTCCATCGAGTATCAACCTTTGATTGAAAATTTCAGTGCTCACCATCAACTCCACTTCTTCTCTGCCCACCGCATCTCCCGCCCTGTAGTTGACACCTAAATTAACATCATTACTAATCTGTGATATCCAATTGCTCAATTGATTGGATAATAGTTCGCTTACATTGGCTGATACGCCTGCATTATAATTAGAGCTAAAGCCACTTGGGGGCGCAAATCTATTCATCACAAGCAATGAAAATACCTGCCTGTTCATGTCCTGCTCATTGTTCACCAGATTCTGGATCTGATCTTCAATGCCTACGGGTGCGGTGGGAACTTCAATGTCGAAAGTAATGTTGGGATTCAATAACTTATTCTTCATATTAAGTATCACATTTACCGGCACGCGCGAACTTATAGAATCGGCTTCAGGAAAAAGCTCCTGCATTGAAGCCTTCAGTTTATAAACTGCATTAATGTCCACAATGGCATCGTAGGGATCGCCACTCCATGTGATCACACCTCCTCTTGCAATACGGAATCGTTTGTTGATTACATTCTGTAGAGTAAATAAATAATCTCCTGACTCTACCACATAGGTGCCATACATATTGAAATCACCCAGAGTGTTGATTTCCAAGCGCAGGTTTCCAGATCCGTTTCCTTTTATAATGTCTCCTATTTGAGGATCAAAAATCAATTGCACTTCTGCGGCAGGAGTAATTTCCAATTCAAGATTCAATTCAATGCCACTCATATTAGCCTGATAAGGATCCACATTCACCTGTATGGTATCGTGGCTGATAAAGTGTATAAATGAAGTTGCATAAACTTCTTCTGGATTGTTTAGCGGAATAAATATTTGCGTTCCTTTTTCGGATTTTGCCGCTACGTCTATTTTCAATTTCTCTACTGGTCCACTAAATGCAATTAATCCCGAAGCATATGCTGAACCATAAAACAACTCGTTGTCTGATTGTTTTGTATCCAACACCTGTAAATTGGATGTAGTTATGGTAAAATCAAGTCTAAGTTTCTTAAAGTTGTCATGCAAAATTGCCCCGCTTGCGGTTGCTGTATTCCCTTCTGAATCGTTCAACAACATATTACGAAAAGCAATTCGTTGCTTATCAAATACTATTTCGTCAGCAAAAGAGTATCGTGTTTTCAAGTAATCAACCGTAAAACTTGTTTTCTGCAAACTAATTTTACCAAGCAGCGTTGGATCTTCAATGCTCCCTATGAGCTTCAGCCGCCCGCTTGCCACGCCTTTTAACTCCGAAAATACTCCCCTTACAAAAGGCTCGAACACTTTCACGTACAGTTTATTTATATCAATAGTAAAGTCAATATTATTTGATTTCTTGGCAGTATTGTAAGTCCCGCTAATTTCAAGTGTGCGAAGCACATTTTGCATTATTATTGCATTAAGCAGCACGACTTCAGCCTTTCGATCCCACACACTGGTCAGGAACAGAGTACCCATCGGTTCATCACCGAATTTGAAATTTTCTATTGTGATGTTGGAATCTATTTGTGGTTTTTTCTTGACCGAAGAAATCTGAGCGTAGCCATCTATCAGGCCGGTCATTCTGAGCCCTGCCATGGCCAGCAGTGGCTTAAAATTCACGAGATCAAGTTGTGTGAATGTGAGGTTGAGTTTATCGGCAGGTTCATCCGAAATAATTCCTGTCAGTTGTACAAACTGAGATTTATTACTAAAAGCAAAGTCAGTAAAACTCAATGCATCTTTGGTAATCAACAGTTGATTATTAGCGTTGATCTGCCAAGGTGTATTATTCAGCAACAATTGCCCCGGCAACAATTTTACATTGAGATCATAATTCGCATTGATTGTTGTATTAGCCGTTATGTTGAAACGCGTGCTCGATGTGTCAAAATCAGCCAATCGTACATTTGTCAAAAACCCATCAGACAAAGATTGGGCTGAAACAAATAAACTATCAAATGACAATGCTTTATTAGTAACAATATGCGCTGCGTTTGCATCAAGAAAGAGCTTACCAGCAGTTGTATTGGCTACCAAATTCAACTCATCAAATGAGTTCCCTTCAATTTCCAATTTATCGGTATGCGATTGAAAGGTTAAATAGTTTTCATCGGTCTTAAACTCTCCTTTTAGTGTGGTATTGTTTGCCAATGTCAAAACAGGTAGAAACATATCAGTCACCTGGTTTGTGTTTTTCAACTTGACATCAAAAGAAAAATTTTGTCTAACATTTGATTTGGCATTTACGCGAGGGTATGTCTCAATTATTTGGCCCAGAAAATACTCAAATGAAACAGGCAATGAAGCGAGGTTAAAATCTCCCACCAATGAGATGTCAGCTACATCACTTGACATATCAAATGTTCTGATTCTATCTCCAATGTTGCTGCTTATGCTTATAGTATCTGCATTCAGGTTCTTGCTATTCTCGGCATAAGAAAAATTGGTAATGTGTGCGGTGCCTTGCACATTGTCTATGCTATTCCCGGAAAATTGTAATCTTACGTCAGCGGATAAAATAGAACTTGGATCTCTGTCAATCAAGTTGAGCTTTGCCAAACGTGTATTGGTGAGTTTCGCTTTGAGGTCGAACTCAGGAAGCTTGGGATTCATGTTAATGCTACCATCGAAAGCGAGATCCACATTATCGTCTGCTACGTTGAGCTGCCCTTGAAATTCGCCTTTGGCAACCTGCCCATCAACCACTATGTTTTTGTAGTTATAACCTTTTACAAAAAATTCGTGGACGCTTCCTTTTAAGTTAGCATTCACGTCATCAAGGGTAAAGCCACTTCCATTAATATCCGCGTCCAATGAAATACTTCCAAAATTCTGTGGGTCGCTCAAGAATGTGCCTAACTCAAAATTTCTTGCTGCTACATGACCATTGTAAGAAGTGGTTTTACGCTCACGATTGTACTTCAAATTAATGTCGGATGACACATGCCCAATGGAAGTATGAAGATTTCCATAAGCCACGAAATCATTAGGGAATCCGTTAAACTTACCATCAATTTTCACTCGACCCAATGCTTTGATATTGGCGGGCAACTCGAGCATTTTCTTATCTGCGAAAGGCGGCACCGGTATGGTGACCAGATCGGCTTGTGATGTATAAAATTCGTTTACCACCAGGTCAATGTATGTTTCATGGATATGTGGCAAACCGGTGAGGCTCACATTGCCTGTGAAAGTGGTAGACTTTCCATATGAAAAGCTCACATTCCTTCCTTTTAACTGATCCACCCGGCCGCGTACATCACCAGTAAAGGTAATGGTGCGGTCCAGATCATTTAGCTCGCGCGCAAAATATGCAACGTCTTTTGATGCAATAGCGGATGCTTTGAATGAAGCGCGTATGTTCACTTCGCTTATAAAATGGTCGAACTGATTCCAATTCTCGTACTCAAAAGCAATGTTGGTGAACACAGAGGAGTGAGGTGTTTGCACAACCAGGTTTCTGAAATCCATTCCTTGTGGGGAAATGAATACTACGGCCGACAAGTTATTTACTTTAAAACCGCTGTGATCAGCGAATTTTATTTTCCCGATTTGCGTGATGATGGAATCACCTTCTATTCTTACATCGCGGAAGCTGGCATCCAGTCCATCTATTTTTAAGTGGTTAAAATCAACCCCTGTAGCAAGCCGTTCTTTATTCTGATTTTCTCGTGTGAAAGAAAAATTATTTATCGTAATACCATCCGCGCCAATGTTCCATCCGGGTGTAGCCACAGTGTCTTTTTTTTCGGATGAAAAATAATTGAGTAAAAAATGAATATTGCTTTTTTCTTCACCAGCGTATGTTATCAGCTTAAAATTGGTTGCGTTAAGCGATATTCTACTCAATTGAATTATTTGCTTTTCACGATCAATTTTCTTGAGATTAACTGATAGTTCATCTGCATATATAAGCGTGTCGCCATGCAAGTCTTCAATATATAATCCTTTCAATACCACGTTGTTGATGAGGCGAATTTTTAACCTTGAAATTTCAACACGTGTGCCTAACTCTTTTGATAAAAAAACCGTAGCGCGTTGGGCCATCCATGTCTGTACTCTTTCGGAAGAAAGCAGCAAGTTGATGGTCACTACGATTAGCGTAACCAACAATACGACCACAAGTAATATCTTCCTTAAGTTTTTGATAATTTTGAAACGAATAAAGGGGACTTATAATTACACAAAGCTAATCAATTGAGAACAGTGGATGCGGAAGCACGTACATATATACTAGGTATAGAATCATCTTGCGATGATACTTCTGCGGCCGTATTGTGTAATGACAAAGTCCTTGCCAATGTGGTGGCGGGGCAGGACATTCATAAGCTATATGGTGGTGTGGTACCTGAGTTGGCATCACGTGCGCATATGGCCAACATAGTGCCAGTAGTAAGTGAGGCCTTGAGGCAAGCAAACATTGACAAGAGCCAATTAAGCGCAGTGGCCTTTACGCGCGGGCCGGGCCTTATGGGCGCACTGCTGGTGGGCACATCTTTTGCCAAATCGCTGGCGCTAGCCTTACGCATACCACTTATAGAAGTGAATCATATGCAAGCACATGTGATGGCTCATTTTATTGCTGACCCTGATAAGCAAAAACCACCCTACCCATTTCTTTGTTTGACCGTGTCGGGCGGGCACACCCAAATCGTAAAAGTAAACGGATACAATAAAATGGAGGTGCTCGGCACCACGCGCGATGACGCTGTGGGCGAGGCTTTCGACAAGGCTGCTAAAACCTTGGGATTGCCATACCCCGGAGGTCCGCTCATAGATAAATATGCCGCGCTAGGAAATGCCTCCGCTTTTAAATTTCCTTTCCCGCGCATCGATGGTTTGGATTATAGTTTTAGCGGTTTGAAAACTGCCATACTTTATTTCGTGCGCGACTCAATAAAAGTAGATGCACAATTCCTTGACCACAACTTGAATGATTTATGCGCGAGCATCCAACACACAATCGTTTCCATATTGATAGATAAATTTCTGGCTGCAGGCGCACAAACCGGCATCACACATTTGGCGCTGGCAGGTGGTGTGTCGGCCAACAGCGGCCTGCGCGCGGCACTGCATACCGAGTGCGAAAAGCAGGGGTTGCAAGCATACATTCCTAAATTTGAATACTGCACAGACAATGCGGCCATGATCGGAATTGCAGGGTATTACAAGTTTCTTGACGAAGACTTTGCCCCACAAAGCATCACAGCCATTGCCCGGTACCCCATTTAGCCCCAAAATCAAAACTTCGTTCTTTTCGATGATTCAAATTGTACATGCATGACGCTACAATCCTTTACTGTATTGGGTTACAGCGAATCTTAACTCCGCTTCAAATACACCATTTTATTGACATGTCACAATGTAGACTGGTAGCGGACTACAGGATAATGGCCGCATGAAAGCCAATGGGAATAGGCCTTTTGAGAATAAAATCATAGAATGCTGTTTTTCAGCTTGTTACAGGGCTCAATTGGCGTAAACAATAGGAAATATAGGCACTTTATGAACAGGCTAACACCGAATTGTTAATAAAATCAGGGGTTTCAGGCCTCTTTTTTTTCTAAAACACTTGCTGAAAGCGAGTTTCAATGTTTATATTTGTTGCATAATAGTTCTTAACCATTTATTTATTAACCTAAAATTTATTAAAATGAACAAAGGTGATTTAATTAAGAAGATTTCAACTGATGCAAAAGTAACCAAGGTTCAAGCGCAAGCTGCTTTGAATTCTTTCATCACTGCTACCACTGGTGCATTGAAGAAAGGTGACAAAGTTACTCTGGTTGGTTTTGGCACATTTGCAACTTCTAAGCGTTCTGCAAGAAAAGGCAGAAACCCTCAGACTGGCAAGCCAATCAACATTCCTGCAAAGAAAGTTGTTAGGTTCCGTGCTGGAACTGAGCTTTCGAAGAAAGTGAAGTAATCTTACTTTCCTTTAAAAGTATGAACGCTCCGATACATATCGGAGCGTTTTTTTTTGAATCAGTATCAAATCTGTTTTTATAATTTTGCAAAAAAAGAATCCATGTTAAGATTATTATTAATCAGCCTTTCAGTTGTTCTATTATCATTCGCCTGCACGTCCACTACCCAATTGGCGAACGGGGAGAAAAATCAATCAGACACGTTGCGGTACCCTGAAGAGACTAACCTCAAAAATGTCCGTCAACTCACCTTTGGTGACGACAATGCCGAGGCCTATTTTAGTTTTGATGACCGCATGCTGGTATTTCAATCAAACAACAAAGAGTGGTCAAATGGTTGTGATCAAATTTTTTACACCACAATTGCCGGCTCCAAAATGAAAACCAAGGCACCTGCGCGCGTGAGCACTGGCATGGGACGCACCACATGTGCCTACTTCATGCCGGGCAACAAAAGTATCATTTATGCATCCACCCACCTTGGCGGGAAAGATTGTCCGCCAGAGCCCGAGCGTAGGAGCGATGGCAAATATGTGTGGCCGGTATATGATACATTCGACATATTTGTAGCAGACCTAAAAGGCAACATCACAAAACAATTAACAAATACCCCCGGCTATGATGCGGAAGCTACCGTATCGCCCAAAGGCGATAAGATAGTTTTCACATCGATGCGCTCCGGAGACATGGAATTGTATACCATGGACATTGATGGCAAGAATGTAAAGCAAGTAACCAATCAACTTGGATACGATGGCGGAGCATTCTTTTCACCAGATGGCACCCAGTTAATTTTCCGGGCATCGCGCCCCACCACGCCCGAAGACATAAAAATATACAAAGACTTACTTGCCGATGGTCTGGTGATGCCTACCAACATGGAATTGTATATCTGCAATGTAGATGGCAGCGAATTGCGTCAACTTACTTCATTGGGGAAAGCTAACTGGGCTCCTTTTTTCCATCCATCAGGCAAGAAGGTAATATTCTCATCAAATCATACTTCGTCAAGAGGCTATCAGTTCAATTTGTTTATGATAAACACTGATGGAACCGGGTTGAAGCAAATCACTTTTGATCAAACTTTTGACGCGTTTCCAATGTTCTCTTTTGACGGAAAAAAACTGGTGTTTTCTTCAAACCGATTTAATGGCGGAACACGCGCCACAAACATGTTTATTGCTGATTGGATAGACTAATACTGCCCGACCTTAAAAGAAAAAGGCTTCATTAAACAACGAAGCCTTTTTCTTTTAATCTTAACTTGAATCTTAATTTGCTTTCACTACTTTAATAGTGTTGAGCTGCGATCCGTTTTTTAATCTCACCATGTAAATACCTTGTGGCAACTGCGCGCCCAGCACAACGCTTCCTTGTGTGAGTCGGATGGGTCGTGATTCCACTTCTTTACCCAAAATGTTGATGACAACAATTTGCGCATCATTCTGGAGTGCTGATTTGATTGAATAGTGAACAGTCACGTCTCCGTTAAATGGATTGGGGAATGCTTGCAACTGTAGCTTGTTATCGGTGACTTGCGGTAGACCTAAACCTATGTCTATCACTTTCCACGCATCTACACCGGCTTCCACAATGTGGCCTGAGCCAGTCCAGTCGGCTGCTTCAAATGTGATTGTCATGTTGGCGGTAGGTGTTAGATAATCTAGAACCCTATGGTTTTTGAACACCCATGAGGAATTGCCGGTTGTGGTTGCCACCACACGCTCTATTACTGCAGAAGTAATTCCGTTGTGTAAAGTAACCGTAAGTGTATCATTAGGTGTTGAGCCAAATCCGCCTCCACCATTGTAAAACCAACGGTAGTAATCCACTCCGGGGTCGGCATTACCGGTGAGATTGAAAACTGGCGAAGTAAGCACTGTATTTCCATCGTCTACGTCATCAGTTCCAGCTCCTCCGCCACCATTGCCGGTGATATAGCACTGTGTCAAACAATCGCCCGTTACATCCACTCCGGGGTTGGCCTGTGAGTTACCATTCGTGGTGCCTATCGGCACTCCACGCACCCATTTGCCGGTAGCAGCTGAACCTGCTTCTGTCCATCCGAAATCGAATGCAAAATCGTCATAATAGCCAGGTTGCAACGCTACTGATACAGATCCGGAACCGCTGGTAATAGCCTGTTGGCTCACGCAATACGTAACGTAACCCCAATGACCTACCGCCACATCGTAATCACCTTGTATGAACCCGGGAATAGAAAAGTTACCGCCTGCATCAGTAGATACATTGTAAGTACTCCCACTGTTGGTGATCACTACAGGGGCGCTGGCTACCGGTTGATTAGTTATAGCATTGTACACATTGCCACTCACTGTGATAGGTGGGCCAATGGTTGCCAGCTGAACATTGAGCGTGGTAAGAACACCGTTTACAAGGTTGACATTGTTAAATGTTTTGGTGATGTATCCGGGTTTGGAAATTCTTACAGAATAAGAACCTGCGGCAGCCAAACCCGTTTTATACACACCGGTTATCTTGGTGCTTTTTGATGCTGAAGTGCTGAGAATTTCTACAAGTGCGTTGTTGATTGGAAATGATGTGGTACTGTCTGTAACAATACCCTCGAGGTAGCAACCTCTAATATAATTAGGTGCCAGCACATACAACCCCAACTCAATATCGGAGACCACAAGATTGCCCGAAGGCAAGAAAGGATCTACACCCCAGCATCCGGCAAATCCATCTCCGGACTGCGGTGAGGTATCAAACCAACCCACCAGAATCATATTGTCAGGTCGGCTCACATCATGTATTACTACACCATCTTTGTACCACGATGTAATAGCATAATCATTTCTGATGTGTGTATTGTGTACTATGGAATTGGATCCGGGATTCTGCGATTGCACACGGCCCAGCTCAGTAATGTTATTAATGTTGCGCACATCATAAGCAGTGAGATGTGTGTTACTCTTTTCATCTGTTGTAAACAACGCACTGCCCTCAGTGTTAAGCCAAGAATTATGCGTGAAATTTAGTGGCGTATTTTGTGTGTTTAATAATATTGGGTTAGCCTTGTTGCTCACATCAATGGCAGAAAAATATCCTGCATTGATATGACATGCCCACAGCGTGTCGTTTCGCACATAGCCATCATGCACATAACTACCCGCGCGCTGACCCAAATATACTGGGTTCCACGGGTCGCTCAGGCTGGCAATAATCGGCCCACCGTTGGCCAAATTGGTGCCGTATAGGTATACATACCCCGCATCGATGTGCAAAGCATGAATGGTGTTGATCTGGTTGGCAATGGCTCCACTACCTTTCCAGGTTTTAACTTGGATAGAATCAGGCAAGTAACTGAGGTTAACAATTTGCAAGCCTACGTTGCCGCCTTCAGTAGTTACATAGGCATAACTACCCCATGTTTTTACCTCCCGCCAATCTGATGTAGGTCCAACTACATCAAACTTGTTCACCGGAGCTGTGGGTACAGTTACATCCACAATTGACAATCCTGTTTCGGTTCCTACCAGCGCATACTCTTTACCGTTGGCAGCATAACTTCCTATGTTAGAAAGCACTTTGCCCGGAAACGGCATGTTTGCTTTCAGGGTCACATTTAATTGGGCATTGACAAAAGTGTAGCTGCACAGCAGGCAGGCCCACAGTAATAGTTTTTTCATGATGGGTTTTTAAATTTAGATTAAGGCTTGATTATCTGATGCAGCAAGGTACCAAAGGTTTAATACCCTGTTTGTCATGACGCTAACAAATATCACACTTTTTTCTGAAGTATTGCAACAAACATGGAATCGCTTTTTTGGGTCATCCCATCAAGAATTTTGCCGGATACAAACTCCGCTCCTTCCATCGATTTGGCAAGTTCGCCTACCATGTCCTCGTTTTCGGCCTTGAAGACCGAACAGGTAATGTACACCAATTTGCCACCAGGCTTAAGCGCAGGCCATGCATTAGCCACAATGGTCCGCTGCAAGTGGTTATAATCTGCCATCTCTGCCGCTCCAAAAGTTGCTATTTGTTCAGGTGATCGCGCCCATGTGCCCGATCCACTGCATGGCAAATCTGCCACAATAGTGTCCATACTTTCAGGTTTAACTTCTTTGCATCTGCCCTTCTCCAAATCGCAGTTGTGCAGATAATATTTTTTGATGCCTGCCTTCTCAAACCGTTTACTCAGGTTGTGAAGTATCGACTCGCGCACATCGCTTACCGTTAATTCCACTGCGGCCGCATCAGCTACCATCAGGCTCTTGCCGCCTGCCCCTGCGCAGCAGTCCCACACTTTGTCGTTTGCTGTAGGCGCTACATCGTCTATGGTGTTCTGAGAGGATAAGTCTTGTATCTCGATCAACCCCTGCTCGTAACATTTGAGCGCAGTCAGTTGCGGGTTGCCTTCAAATCCTAGCGCCAGGCCTTTGCGCAGGCTTGCCACCGGCACTATATTTTGTTTTTGAAGTTCCTCATTTACCACCGAAGCGTGCGCATGCCTTACGCGCACCCACACAAGAGACTGAACAAACAGAGAGGTGGTATATTTTTCGTGATCCACATTGTCACTGAGCGTGGCCGTGGGCGGCAATATATCTTTTGCCGAAAATTCAGGTATCAACTTCTCTAGCAGCTGAATCCGGTCTGCTATTTCTGCTGGCGCGTGGGCCAATGCACCCGGAAATTCCTGTTCATAAAGCCACTGGTCAAATTCAGCAAACCGGGTGTCATTTACCAAAAACAATGCTGCGGCCAGGCGCGCGGTAGGCTGTGCATTTGGCAGCGCATGGCCCAATCGAAACCAGGCATATGTTTTTGAAGCCACAAATTTTCTGTCGCGCGAGCCCATGTTGCGGTGCAGGCGTGCGTGATCTTTTAGGTAAAGGTTGAGTGGCTGGGGTGCGGGGTATTCTTCTATTACTTTGAGAACGATGCGCAACTTATTTTCGAAATGCATGGCGATATCAGAATTCTAATTTAGTTTGTTCTTTGTCATTTCCTTTTTCCTTTTGCTTTTTCAATTTTGGTTCCGCTTCTTTTTTTTTTGAAACAACCGGTTCGCTACCAGGGACTTTTGGTTTTGCAACAGGTTCCATGACCTTAACCTTTGGTGTGGTGGGATCGCCCTTCTTATAAACTATTTTCTGAATGGTGTGGCGGGTAATGATGTTACCCTTGGCATCGCGTCCTTTTATTAACTGCTCATCAAGTGGAATGGTAAAATTGCGAATTTTAAGCTTGGCTTTGGGTCGCAAAGTGATTTCAAGACTTCCGGCATTCTCGACTTCTGATAAACCAAAATATAAAACCTTGCTGCCTGCAGTGCCTTTTGTAAGCACATAATCTTTGTCGCGCGTGATGCCGCCTATCGAAAATCTTTTCAGCATCACATTCCCTCGCGGCCCATCTGTATACACAATATTGTACACTACATTCTCCTCCCCTTTTCTGAAAATATCTATGTGGATAATATTCTTTCCAAAAAATGATTTGTCAGATATACGGTTCACTTTCATCACACCTTCCGCAGTAAACACAATTACATCATCAAGGTCAGAACAATCGCATACAAACTCGTCTTTCTTTAATCCATATCCTGCAAATCCATCTTCCCGGTTCACATACAATTTTTGGTTGTTTACGATTACGGCAGATGCAACGATGGTATCAAAGGAGGCAATTTCCGTCTTACGTTCCCGGCCTTTACCATACTTCTTGAGCAACGCTTTGAAATAATCCACTGCATATTTGGTAAGGTTCTTCAGGTTATTTTTCACTTCCTCCATTTCGTTCTCCATGCCTTTGATCTTGTCATTGGCTTTGAACGAGTCAAACTTTGAAATACGTTTGATCTTAATTTCAGTCAGTCGCACAATATCATCCTGAGTAATAGCTCGCTTGAATTTTTTCTTGTATGGCTTAAGTCCGGTGTCAATGGCTTCCAGTACAGCTTCCCAGGTTTCGCATTCTTCAATCAAACGATAAATGCGCTTCTCAATAAATATTTTCTCAAGCGAACTAAAGTGCCATTCTTCTTCAAGTTCTCTAAGCCTTATCTCCAATTCTTCTTTCAGCAATGCCACCGTATTCTGAGTCGACATTTCAAGCATTTCATTCACACCCAGGAAGTAGGGTTTGTCTTGAAGAATTACTGAATTGTTGGGAGATATACCTATTTCGCAATCGGTAAAGGCGAACAGTGCATCCATGGCCTTGTCAATGTCTTCGGCCAAATCAGGATGCAGATGAACAAGAATTTCTGCCGTGGCAGCGGTATTGTCTTCTACCTTTTTGATTTTTATTTTTCCCTTGTCGTTGGCAGCCAGTATAGAGTCGATCAAACTTGAGGTGGTCGTGCCAAAGGGGATTTCAGTGATTACCAATGACTTCTTATCTCGCTTCTCGATGCGGGCACGCACACGCACCTTGCCACCGCGCAGGCCTTCATTATACTTCGAAAAGTCGGCTACACCTCCGGTAGGGAAATCAGGTTTTAAATCTACCTTCTTGCCACGCAACACTTGTATCGAAGCTTCTATGAGTTCACAAAAATTGTGAGGCAAAATTTTGCATGCCATGCCCACCGCAATGCCTTCCGCACCCTGTGCCAGCAACAATGGAAACTTCACCGGCTCATTTACAGGTTCTTTACTGCGTCCGTCATAGCTGGCTTGCCATTGCGTGGTTTTAGGATTGAACACCACCTCCAGCGCAAACTTGGATAATCGTGCTTCTATATATCGCGATGCGGCAGCGTTGTCGCCCGTGAGCGTATTGCCCCAGTTACCTTGTGTATCTATCAGCAGATCTTTCTGTCCCATCTGCACCAACGCATCCCCTATGGATGCATCGCCATGCGGATGGAAGCGCATCACATTACCTATTATATTGGCCACCTTGTTGTAACGCCCATCTTCCAATTCGTACATGGCATGGAGGATTCTGCGCTGCACAGGCTTCAAGCCATCTTCCATAGCCGGTACCGCACGCTCCAGTATCACATACGAAGCATAGTCAAGAAACCAATTCTCATACATTCCCGAAACCGGAATCAGTTTAGACTCGCTATGGTTCCGCGCTTGAGGTTTATCGTCTTTAGGGTTATCCTTCTTCATCCTACAAATCAGTGTTAATATTGCAAAGTTAGAAAATTACACATGCTGCATTTTGCGCTGGCGGGGCATATGCTATCAATATATCAACAGGGAAATTAACAGCGCGGAGCGATTGAAAGATTTTGATTGGATGTTTATAATGTTCAATTTTGAGTTTAAATAAAATTCATATGAACGAACAAGTATTCATCAATCTTCCTGTTAAGAATCTTGACAAAACCATTGATTTTTTTACCCAACTTGGTTATGAGTTTGACGCCCAATTCACCAACGAGAATGCCACATGCATGATCGTAAATGACGCTATCAGTGTGATGTTGTTAGTGGAGCCTTTTTTTCAGACGTTTATGAAAAAGGAGGTGTGCGACACCGCGCGCAGTGCCGAAATGATTCTTGCATTGACAGTGGAAAGCCGTGCGGAGGTAGATGCATATATGGACAAAGTGCTGCGTGCGGGAGGCAAAGAACCGCGCGAGGCTACTGATCACGGGTGGATGTATCAACGCAGCTTCGAAGACATCAACGGTCATCTGTGGGAAGTGTTCTGGATGGACCCAAACGGGGTGCCTGAGGAGTGAGGTGGGCTGCAGATGATCCAGTTCAAATATTATTAGGAGTAATTCTGTAAGTTCGCAATGAACCGATTAGAACAGTGTTTGATGACAATGGACCAACCCCAATTTACCCGAATAAACAAGTACCTGAGCGAGGTGGGCTACTGCTCGCGAAGGGAGGCCGACAGGCTGATTGAAGACAAACGTGTGACAATAAATGGTGCTGTGCCTGAAATGGGAACCAAAGTAACTACCGAGGATGAAGTGCGGGTGGATGGCAAGTTGATCACGGAATCGAAAGACAAGCCGGTGTACATTGCCTTCAACAAACCTGTTGGTATCGTATGCACTACTGATACCCGGAGAGAACAAAAAAACATTATCGAATATATTAATTATCCTACCCGCATATTCCCTGTGGGCAGGCTTGATAAGGCGAGCGAAGGCTTAATTTTTCTGACAAGCGATGGCGACATTGTAAACAAAATACTGCGCGCCCGCAACCAACACGAAAAAGAATATGTGGTTACTGTGCACAAGCCGGTAACCAAAGACTTTGTGGAACAAATGAGCAAAGGGATACCCATATTGGATACCATCACCCGATCCTGTTTTGTCAAACAACTGAATAAAAATAGTTTCCGAATAATCCTGACCCAGGGCCTGAACCGGCAGATACGCAGGATGTGTGAATACCTGGAGTACGAAGTACTTTCTCTGAAACGGGTTCGTATCATGAATATAAATCTGGATATGCCGGTAGGCGAATGGCGCCATCTTTCGAAAAAAGAACTTGCCGAAATCAATGCGATGGTGGCTAAATCATCCAAAACACACCAAGGATTGATCTAGGCTTTTTCTGCCAGATGAATAAACATTAATCGAAAAAATCAATTTAAAATTGACTTCAAGGCACTCATTATAAATTATTCGTTTTGCCATTCGTGTTTGTGTAAATTAATCCTTAAGTTGCTTGTTAATTCTCTGTTTTTTAATAGAGATATAAATTACGTGTGCTCTTTTTTTTAACCTAACAAGTAATAGCCATGATGAATCCACAATCATTACAAGAATTCAAATCAACATTAAGAGGAAATGTAATTGAACAAAAAGATAAAGGTTACGATGAAGCCCGAAAAGTGTACAATGCTATGATAGAAAAGCGACCGCTCATGATTGTACAATGTGCGGATGTGGCTGATGTAATCCAAACTGTGAACTATGCACGTGAAAATAAAATCTTGCTTTCCATAAGAAGTGGTGGCCACAATGCCGGAGGATTGGGAATATGCGATGACGGGATTGTACTTGACCTTGCGTTGATGAAATACACAAAAGTAGATCCTGAAGAAAAAACAGTGGTGGCGGGTGCTGGTTGCACATGGGGAGATATCGATCATGCCACGCATGCATTTGGATTGGCAACACCCAGCGGGATTATTTCTACAACCGGAGTGGGCGGGCTTACTTTAGGAGGCGGCATAGGTCATTTGACCAGAAAATGTGGATTGAGCATAGACAACCTTTTATCTGTTGATATGGTGCTTGCTGACGGCAGTTTTGTAAGAGTCAATGAAAACCAATACAAGGATTTGTTTTGGGCTGTAAGAGGTGGTGGCGGCAATTTTGGTGTTGTTACTTCTTTTACCTTCAAATTACATCCAATTGACAATGTATATGGCGGCCCCATGCTATACGAATTAAGCGAGACCGAAGATGTGATGAAATGGTATCGCAAGTTGATTAAAGATGCTCCGGATGAATTGAATGGATTTTTTGCATTCCTTACTGTACCTCCCGGACCACCCTTTCCTGAAGAACTTCACATGAAAAAAATGTGCGGTATTGTATGGGCATATTCCGGACCAATGGATAAAGCTGAAGAAGTTTTTAAGCCCATTCGGGCGTTTAAAAAACCTGCACTTGACTTTGTTGGGCCTGTTCCCCATCCTGCGTTACAAGGCATGTTTGACGCAGTCTATCCAACCGGATTGCTATGGTACTGGAGAGCTGATTTTGTGAATGAGCTAAGTGATGAAGCAATCACTAAACACAAATCATTTGGAGAACTGATGCCAACAATGCATTCTTCAATGCATATGTATCCAATAAATGGAGCTGCATCGAGAGTAAAAAACGCTGATACAGCTTGGAATTACCGTGATGCTACCTGGGCTATGGTGATTGTAGGTGTAGACCCTGACCCAGCAAACAAAGAGAAAATAACTACCTGGACTAAAAACTATTGGGAAGCATTACATCCTTATTCAGCAGGTGGCGCTTATGTAAACTTCATGATGGACGAAGGCGAAGATCGTATTAAAGCTACTTATGGCAATAATTATGAAAGACTGGTGACTATCAAAAATAAATATGATCCGACCAATTTCTTCCGCGTGAACCAAAATATCAAGCCTACAATAAAATCGCCAAGCGAATCAGCTGTTTTGTAATTAATGCACAACCAAATCAGTAATTAGTATTTTATTCAGTCAAAGCCATTCTGTGTTAACAGGTCATCTGGGGTAGAAATCATCCATTATGCCTGTTTACAGCTTTAATTTAGATGTAGTGAATATAAATTAGGTTTGTGGCATTAATAGCCATACCTTTGCCACGCTTAACAGGAGAAGTGTATCTCAGGCGTTTTGTAAACAACGTATTACATTTAGTTTAATTCACATTTTTCTTCAAGGCGGATACTTAACAAAATAACAATACCATCCGCTGGGTCTGGCAATTAAACTACAATACAATAAATGACATTTAATGATTTAAACCTGATCAACCCTCTGGTGGGTGCGTTGACACAAAAAGGTTATGTAATTCCTACTCCAATCCAACAACAAGCTATTCCTCATTTGTTAAACGGCTCCGATTTATTCGGTATCGCCCAAACAGGAACAGGCAAAACGGCCGCCTTTGCGCTGCCCATTCTACAACTGCTACATGCAAACAAGGGTCAATCAGAAGGCAAAATCAGAGCGCTGATCCTGGCACCCACACGCGAACTCGCTATACAAATAAGCGAAAGTTTCAAAGCGTATGGCACTAACCTTGGCTTAAAGCACACTACTGTTTTTGGCGGTGTTTCGCAGCACCGACAAACAGAAGCGCTCAGACGTGGAGTCGATATTCTGGTAGCCACACCCGGCCGCCTGCTCGATCTCATGCAACAGGGCTACATCAAACTTGGTAATGTTGAGCACTTTGTGCTTGACGAAGCCGATCGCATGCTCGACATGGGTTTTATCAACGACATCAAAAAGGTGATTTCTAAATTACCTGCGCGTAAGCAAACGATGTTATTCTCTGCCACACTGCCAATAGAAATAAAACAGTTGGCCAGCGGGTTGCTTCACAATCCAGTAACGGTAAGTGTTACCCCTGTGTCGTCACCAGCTACTGCAGTACAGCAATCGGTGTACTATGTGCGCAAGGAAGACAAACGATCACTGCTGCGACACGTTATCAGCAACAATGAAATAGACCATGCATTGGTATTTACACGCACCAAGCGTGGAGCCGACCGTGTGGTAAAAGAATTGAACAAAAACGGAATAAAGGCAGATGCCATTCATGGCGACAAATCTCAGAATGCGCGTGAGCGTGCCCTGCGTGGGTTTAAAAGCCGCACTATCCGTATACTCGTGGCCACTGATATAGCTTCAAGAGGCATAGATGTGGACAAACTCACACACGTAATCAATTTCGAAATACCTGAACAAGCGGAAACGTATGTACACAGAATAGGTCGTACTGGACGTGCAGGAGAAAGCGGAACTGCATTGTCATTCTGTACCAAAGATGAAATGCCCTATATGAAGAGCATTACAAAATTGATCAAGAAAAATATAGATGTGGTGCAGATGCATCCATTCGCAAATTAAAATAGTAACACCAATAATTAATCAATAATCAGTAACAATCAAATTAAAATCAAAATGAAAAAAGGAACAGTAAAATTTTTTAATGACACTAAAGGTTTTGGATTCATTAAAGAAGAAAGCAGTGGAGAAGAATTCTTTGTTCACTCTACAGGCTTGACAGAAGACATCCGCGAAAACGACACTGTTGAGTTTGAAGTAACTCAGGGCAAAAAAGGCCTGAACGCAGTGAACGTAAAAGTTCTTTAGTCCATAATTGAATAAGCAGGAGTTTATCCTGCTTTCCCAGCCGGACTTATAAGAACTTATATAAGTTAGAACCTGCAACTACCGTGAATAACGGAAGTTGCAGGTTTTTTTGTTTTGGAATTCCACCCATTTTCACATTTCCCTAAACTGACCAGAAATAGCCTAAAAAAGATAAAACCACCACTTTAAATTATACTTTTTTGTTGTCAAAAAATATGACAAGAATCACATTAGCGTATGATTCTTGTCATTCAATTTATCTTACAT
>JBBKVM010000003.1:0-2808 GCA_037968415.1 Bacteroidia bacterium
CTTATCCGCACGCGCTCTACTTCCAGCAACAACTGGAAACTGCGCTACAATGGTGGCATTGCAGGCATTCCGGCCACCGCCTTTTGGGTGATCAGAAAAAACAGCAGCGATGATCCCACGATAAGCACCATTGGTATGTATTACCCAAATTTGCTGATAGAAAACTACACCGGCTCGGCATGGCTGGCACCTTCGGCATCATGTTTTACCGGCAGTTCAGGTGGCTTCCCCACCATCAAAGGCAAACTCGACATTGGTGGTTCAGGCAGTGGCGATGTAATATTCACCAACGAAAATACCCATGCTATTCCTGTGTTGGTGCAAGGCAACCTGATGATAAAAACAGGATCTGAATTGCGCAACCAAGGCACCGGCTTCGAAGTGCAAGGCGATATGATGATAGACGGCAGCCTCACCTATGCGGGCAGTGGCGCGCGCTTGATCAAACTAGCTGGTATCAAAGTGCAGCACATATCAGGCAGTGGCACGTGCGACTTATGGGATCTGCAAGTGAACAAGCCCTTCAACGACATTACACTGATGCGCGACATCACGGTGGATAATTCCATCGCGCTGGTTTCGGGTCCGTTTATCCTCAACGCCTTTGGCGTAACGGTGATGAATGGTGATGTCAACGCCATCAGCCGAACTGCCGGATTCTTTATCAGCGAAACCGATGCAGGCATTGGCTATGGCACCATACACTGGATGATAAGCAACACCCCCGGCAATCACGTGATACCATTTGGATTGCCCAACAACACACAGATACCTGTTACCATCGACCATGTAAGCGGAAACTCGGGCATGGTATCGATGAGCACCTACCCTACTGCTGCCAACAATATGCCTTTTCCTGCGGGTGTTACACACGTGCGCAATATCAGCGGCAGCGACAACAGCAGCAACACAGTAGATCGCTATTGGGTGGCTTCAAAAGACGGTAGCAGCGGTATTGTAAATGTAACCGTGACGTACACCGCATCTGAAAACGCCACCACCGGCAACATCAACATGGAAGCGCAAATGTGGAATGCCTCACGCCTGGGCTGGGCGCTGGGTTTGGGCGGCCAGAGTTTTATACCCGGATCACCTACCAGCACCGTAACCATTAACAATGCCGGTGACCTGTCGGTAATAGCCATTGCCAACCAGTTTACACCGCTGCCTGTAGAATTGCTCAGCTTCAATGGAGCGCAGCAAAAAAATGTGGTTCAGTTGAACTGGGCAACCGCCACCGAATTCAACAACGATTATTTCCTGATAGAGCGAAGCCGCGATGGCATCACCTTCGAATCCATTGGCAAGGAAAAAGGTGCCGGCACTGTAAGCCGCACCAGCCACTATACCTACAACGATGAGAAACCGCTGCATGGCACTGCCTATTATCGCCTTCGCCAAACCGACTATGACGGCAGCGTATCTTACTCCCACATTGCACCGGTGAACTTTAAAATGTCATCGTTTGATGCCACGGTATATAACAATGGCAGTGGCCTGATAGTACTGATTCAAAGCAACCAACCGATAGAAATTGTAATCGAAGTATTTGATATGGCCGCACGCAGGCTGGTGTCGGAAACACGCACCATTCCGGCTGGTATGTTTAGCTATAAAGTACCCGAACTTGGCGTAGTAACAGGAGGCGCTATTCTGATTCGCTTGAGCGATAGCGATGAACAGATTGTGAAAAAGATAACTTACTAATGCGTTTATTCTTCGCTAAAAATATAGAAGTCTTTACCGAGCGGATCGAAGCTGTGCAGCAGGGTATCAAAAAACCCGCTACCATGTTTCAGGAAGTACGGTATAAAATTATCATAACGTTCCTGCAAAACGCCAGCCGGAAAAAGTTTCTCTTTTACCGCTCTTATCTGCGCGAGTTCAGTCTCGTGTTTTCTCTTTTCAGCCCTGACCAGTTTCGATTCTATTTGTTGAACCTGTTTTAGTACCCGGCTAAGATCGGCTTCTACAGCGGCTTGCAGCGTAGGGTCTACAGCAACTGACTTTCCCTTTATGGCATCAAATACATTGATGATTTGATCGCTTTCGGCTTGCAAACTCACTTCACTTTGTGGCAGTCCGGCAATAAACTTTTTGATCAACACCTCCACATCTTCAAAGTAATCGGTGAGTGCGATGCCTGTTTTCTCTGCCTTGGCGCGCGTGCCTTTGTCGACCCAGAGGGCCGAGTTGCGTAACAACACGACCGGCATGGGAACCTCAAACGCTGTAAACATATCACGGTACTGATGCCAGTATGCCACCTCCGCGCCTCCGCCTACGTAGGCCACGTTGGGAAGCAACACTTCCTGGTACAACGGCCGCAACACCACGTTGGGGCTAAAGCGCTCAGGGTGATCGGACAGCATTTTTTCCAACTCCTCCGCTGACAAGCGCATGGATGTATTCACTACCGAATAGGTGCCGTCATCGTGCTTCTCAATTCGCTCGCGCACATTTTCATCCACATAAAACAAATTGATTTCGCGCGCGTGCACCTGCGCTTTGTAATTTGCAGCAAGGGCTTCACTGGTTTTGGAAACGGTGCGAAAAGAAATCTGTTCTTTCAAGTCGCGCGCAGCAAAAGGCGCGAACACTTCTTTAAATTTTACCTCATCGGGTTCTACCACCACCAAACCAAAATCACCAAATAGTGCGTGCACCAGTTGGCGCGTGGCTTGCGCGAGGTTATGCTTGCCATCGTATGCCGAAGCAAATATTTCGTTGAGCGATGTGGCATTGGGTGCCTCGCCCATGATGTCGGCCAGCGCCTGGCGCACGTGTGCAAACGCCTGTGTGCCGGCC
>JBBKVM010000004.1:0-7060 GCA_037968415.1 Bacteroidia bacterium
GTGTGATGGGCAATAGTTTGGCGGGGCTTGAGCCCGCATTGGCCAAAAGCAATCGCTTGTTAGTAGATAATATCAATAAAGTAACTGGATTTGATAACGTGTTTGCCATAGGCGATTTGGCGCTAATGAAAACCGAACGCCACCCTAATGGCCATCCGATGGTAGCACCAGTAGCGGTGCAACAAGCCCGCAAGTTGGGTAAAAACTTGACTAAAATTATCGCGGGCCAACAGCCTGCAGCTTTCAAGTATTTGAATAGGGGAACCATGGCTACCATAGGCAGAAACCGGGCGGTGGTTGAGATTCCTGGTTACAAAACACAAGGAACAATTGCGTGGTTTGTTTGGATGTTTGTTCACATCATGTCACTGGTAGGCTTTAGAAATAAGCTGGTTGTTTTTGTTAACTGGATGTGGAATTATTTCAGTTATGACCGTGGAATCCGCTTGATTATTCGTCCTTATATTAAAAAACGTATTTCTTCGAAATAGTATTATTTTCAGCTACCCCCTGTAAAACAGGGGGGGGTAAGGCCAAGAAACACATACATTTACGGATCACCCCTCTATTATTAACACCATGTTGAAAAGAAAGTGCTATTTTTCTTGGCACTCACCTCCATGTGAATTATCTTTGGCCAATTCATTAAAACTCCCCAACGATTATGTCAATAATGAGATTTAAAGCGCTCGATCGAATTCTTTCGCGCGAGCCAATTGTTGTTTCTGCCCCTAGTTCCAAAGTTTCCGATTACTACGGTATGAACGTATTCAATCGTGACACCATGCAAAAGTATTTGCCCAAAGAGGCGTTTAATACTGTTGTGATGGCCATTGAAACGGGCCAAAAAATTGATAGACGAATTGCAGAACAAGTAGCATCGTCAATGAAAGGATGGGCCATGGCTAAGGGCGCCACACATTATACACATTGGTTCCAGCCTCTTACAGGAACCACAGCCGAAAAGCATGATTCGTTTTTTGAACTTGCTGACTCAGGCAATCCGATAGAGAATTTCTCGGGAAGTGCTCTTGTGCAGCAAGAACCAGATGCAAGTAGTTTTCCAAGCGGTGGCATACGCAATACGTTTGAGGCCCGAGGATACACGGCATGGGATCCCACATCTCCAGCGTTTATTATTGAAAGTACTTCAGGCAAAACGCTATGCATTCCAACTGTGTTTGTTTCTTATACCGGTGAGACTCTGGATTACAAGGCTCCACTTCTGAAAGCTTTACATGTGTTGGATCAAGAAGCGGTGAAGGTGTGCCAAATGTTCGATAAAAGCGTGAATAAAGTCACCGGAACTTTGGGAATTGAACAAGAATATTTTCTTGTTGATACCGCTTTGTTCAGCGCCCGACCTGATATGGTGATGACAGGCCGAAGTTTGTTTGGCCATATGCCGGCCAAAGGACAACAACTAGAAGATCATTATTTCGGATCTATACCTTCTAGGGTATATTCCTTCATGGTGGAAATGGAGATAGAGTCATTCAAGCTTGGCATCCCACTAAAGACACGGCACAATGAAGTGGCTCCTAGTCAATTTGAATGTGCGCCCGTATTCGAAGAAATCAATCTTGCTGTTGATCACAACCAGCTTTTGATGGATTTGATGGACAAGATTGCAAGGCGCCATCATTTCAAAGTATTGATGCACGAAAAACCTTACGCGCACATCAACGGTTCGGGTAAACACAACAACTGGTCATTGGTTACTAATACCGGCCGCAACCTACTTTCGCCAGGCAACACCCCGAAAACCAATCTTCAGTTTCTCACTTTCTTCATCAACACCATCATGGCTGTTCATAACCATGCCGATCTTATGCGCGCATCCATCGCCTCGGCCGGCAATGATCACAGGCTTGGCGCTAATGAAGCCCCGCCCGCCATTATGTCGATATTTATTGGATCGCAACTTACCGGCATACTGGATGAACTAGAGAAAAAGGTGAAACGCGACAAAATGACTACAGAAGAAAAAACGGAATTGAAGTTGAACATTGGCAAAATTCCTGAAATCCTATTGGACAATACCGATCGTAATCGCACCTCTCCATTCGCATTTACCGGCAATAAATTCGAATTCAGAGCAGTAGGCTCATCTGCTAATTGTTCATCATCAATGATTGTTTTGAACACGATCATGTCAGATCAATTGAGGAAATTCAGACTTGAAGTTGAAAAACTTGAAGCCAAAGAAATGAAACGTGATGAGGCAATATTTAAAGTGCTGCGATCCTATATAGTGGCATCCAAGAGCATACGATTTGAAGGAAACGGTTATGGCGATGAATGGGTAAAAGAGGCAACCAAAAGGGGGCTCAACAATATTAAGACCACGCCACTCGCCTTGGATGCGTATGTTTCCAAAAGTTCGAAACAACTATTCAGCGACAATGATATTTTCACACATCGTGAATTGGAAGCCCGGCACGAAATACTGCTCGAGATTTATACCAAGAAAATTCAAATTGAATCGCGAATGTTGAGTGATATTGTACTCAACCACATATTACCCGCTGCTATCAAGTATCAAACTAAAATTCTCGAAAACATTCGTGCGCACAAAGACATTGGAAGTAAAAGTGAATTGTATAAAACACAAATTGACATTGTTGGCCAAATTTCAAAACATATCAGCACAATAAAAGACCATGGTGAGAAAATGACTGATGAAAGACGCAAAGCCAATAAAATAGAAAACACGCGAAGTATGGCTATTGCATATTGTGATAAAGTGAAGGCTCATTTTGACGAAATCAGATACCATGTAGACAAATTAGAACTCATAGTAGAAGACGATGCTTGGCCCATGCCCAAATATCGTGAACTATTGTTTATCAAATAATTGGGTGCGCTCCCTTCCGGGGGTGTACTTTTTTCGTTTTTAATACCAAAAAGGCTGATTTTATTTCAGTTAGCACTTTTGAAATTATCGATTTTATTTTCTTTCTTTGTCCATCTCCGCAATCCATATATAAAGTGTGTTAAGCGGTTGACCTGACAAATAAAAACTTGAGTATGAAACTAAGGAATCTCCTAGTAGGATTATCAGCTTTAATTATCACATTATCATCGTGTTCATCTGCACGTACCCACACGGCTGCTGCTGACGAAGCTTTTCAAAGAGCTAATTACTACAACGCATCAATCCTTTATAAAAAAGCATATGCTAAAGAGAAGAACAGCGTTGCCATTGGTGAGATTAGTTTTAAGTTGGGCGAATGCAACCGTTTGATGAATGACACTAAAGAAGCAGAAAACTGGTATGGCAAAGCTGTAGATGCACGTTACTCTGACCCAGTGGCGGTATTGCGCTATGCTGATATGCTGAAAGCCAATGGCAAGTACGCAGAAGCTATTACGCAGTACAATCTATACAAAAGAGATGGTGGCACAGACAAACGTGCTGACATAGGAATAAAATCATCTGAGCAAGCTCAAAAGTGGATTGATAAACCGACACGTGCCAGGGTGCACAACGTGGGTGACCTCAACACCAAGTTTATGGACTTTGCACCCTCATACATGGGGACCAATTACAACACGCTCATTTTTACATCTGGTCGCGAAGAGTCAATGGGCACAAAGCGTGACGGATGGACCGGTGAGAAATTCTCAGACCTTTACTTGGCTTCTAAAGACCAAAATGGCAAATGGAGTATACCTAAGCCACTTGCCGCACCAATAAACACAGAAGTTAACGATGGCGCTGCTACTTATGACATGACCGGCAACACCATGATATTTACGCGTTGTGCAGTTGAGAAAAACAAAGAAGGCGTTTGCAAACTGTACATCTCATCTAAAACAGGCGAAGCATGGAGCGAGCCTCAATTGTTACCTTTCAATTCTGATACTTTTACGGTAGGCCACCCCAGTTTGACGGCCGATGGAAACACATTGTATTTTTCATCTAATATGCCTGGCGGTCTTGGCGGCAAAGATATTTGGGTGAGCAAGTATGACCAATCTACCAACACCTGGGGCCAACCCAGCAACATGGGAAGCTTAGTCAATACTGAAATGGATGAGATGTATCCCTTTATCAGAGACAATGGCAATCTATATTTTTCTTCTAATGGTCATGCCGGCATGGGTGGTCTTGATATTTTTGTTTCAAAATTTGAAGGTGGAAAATTTGCTGCACCAACTAATATGATGTCGCCTACCAATTCACCAGCTGATGACTTTGGAATTATATATGAGAAGGGGAAAGAGTCAGGATATTTAACCTCAACGCGCGAGGGCGGAAAAGGAGAGGATGATATTTATTCTCACGAATTAATTGAACTTACTTTTACCGTTTCAGGCAGAGTGTATGACATTGACACTAAGGAAAGCTTGAAAGATGCCAAAGTAGAATTGTTTGGCAGCGATGGCCGTTACAATAGCGTGATTACAGAAACAGATGGTACTTATAAATACAGCCTGTCTGAGAATACTTCTTACACCATTTCTGCTACAGTTTTGGGTTACTTGAATAAAAAACTACAAGTTTCTACCGTTGGGCTTGAAGAGTCACGAGATTTTATTGGTGACTTTGATTTTGCTTTGCATTCTATTTCGCGACCAATCGAATTGCCTGAGATCTATTATGACTTAGACAAAGCTACCTTGCGTCCTGAATCAAAGAAAGAACTTGACGGACTTATCGTAACACTCGGAGATAATCCGAATGTGACCGTCCGTATCAATTCACATACAGATAGCCGTGCTACCGATGCGTACAATATTGACTTATCTAACCGTAGGGCAAAATCAGTTGTTGACTATCTCATCGCCAATGGCATTCCGTCTGACAGACTTTCTTCAAAAGGATTTGGCGAATCAAAATTGAAAATACCCGATTCGGAAATCGACAAGTTGAAAACTGATGCCGAGAAAGAAGCTGCTCACCAGCAAAACAGACGTACGGAATTTGAAGTGTTGAGAACCGATTATGTACCCAAAAAGAAATAAGTCGCTCAACTCGACTTTACTTCAGTAGAATATTTAAAAGGCATTCCAACAACGGAGTGCCTTTTGTTTAACATGACTGACCAATCAAGATATGCAGCCAGAGGCGTTTCATCTTCCAAAGAAGATGTGCACAGTGCCATCAGTGATATCGACAAAGGACTTTATCCCAAAGCTTTTTGTAAAATAATACCTGATTACTTGGGCAATGACCCCGAATACTGCGTGGTGATGCATGCAGATGGTGCAGGTACAAAATCATCTTTGGCTTATGCTTATTGGAAGGAAACCGGAGATTTGTCAGTATGGAAAGGTATTGCACAAGATGCAGTGGTGATGAATACCGATGACCTGTTGTGTGTAGGTGCTACCGATAACATCATTCTTTCATCAACCATAGGCCGAAACAAAAAGCTTGTGCCTAGTGAAGTAATAAGTGCCATCATAAACGGTACCGAACAAGTGTTGGTAACACTCAGGTCGTACGGAGTATCTATTCATTCATCAGGCGGAGAAACTGCGGATGTAGGCGATCTGGTGCGTACGGTGGTAGTGGATTCTACAGTTGTTTGCCGAATGCGGAGAGAAGATGTTATTGATAATGCGAACATTGCGGCTGGTGATGTAATAGTGGGTCTGGCATCATCCGGTCTCGCTTTGTACGAAGATGAATTTAATAGCGGTATAGGAAGCAATGGCCTTACTTCCGCGCGTCATGATAGCTTTGAGAAATCAGTAGGCACCAAGTACCCCGAGACATTTGATCCCACTATGGAGCCTAAACTGGCTTACAGCGGCAATCTGAAACTTACCCAACCTGTGGAAGGAATTGTGTTGAATGCAGGCAAAATGGTGCTTTCGCCCACCCGAACATATGCCCCCATTATCAAAAAAGTACTGGATAATCATCGAGAGTACATTCATGGCATGGTGCACTGCAGCGGAGGAGGGCAAACCAAAGTGCTACATTTTGTTGACAGACTTCATATCATAAAAGACAATTTGTTTCCGGTACCGGTAGTTTTTGAAAACATTCAGTCTACATCAGACACGCCATGGCATGAAATGTACAAGGTGTTCAACATGGGGCACAGGATGGAAATATACGTGTCAGCTGAAAAGGCTGCGCAAATTATTGACATAGCTCGCCAGTACAATGTAGATGCCCGAGTGATAGGCCGGTGTGAGGCTTCTGAAAAGAAAAAGCTAACCATTAAAACACCACAAGGAGAATTCACGTATTGATTTTTAATTTGCAATCTACTCTGCAATCATTCACATCGGTGATATTTAATTAATTTTGCACCTCAATTTTATCTGTGATGCTCGAGAAACTTGAAGCCATAAAAGTTAGATGGGAAGAAATAGCCCAGGAACTATCTGAACCGGATGTTATTTCCGATATGAAAAGGTATGCTCAATTGAATAAGAGTTATAAGGAATTGCAGGAGGTGGTAGAAGTGTACGAGGTGTACAAAAATGTGATGAGCAATTTGACCAATACAAAAGAAGTATTGAAGAATGAGAAAGATGAAGAATTCAGGTCCATGGCAAAAGTGGAGTTGGATGAGCTAATTCAAGAACAGGAAAAACTTGAAGATAAAATAAAATTGATGCTGGTGCCCACAGATCCGGAAGACAGCAAGAACGCCATCATGGAAATACGTGCCGGCACAGGAGGTGATGAGGCTTCTATATTTGCAGGAGATTTATTTCGGATGTATACGCGATACTGTGAAACCAGAGGATGGAAAATTTCTATGATTGATGTAGCCGATGGGACCGCAGGCGGATACAAGGAAGTAATATTTGAAGTGCAGGGTGATAAAGCATACGGACAATTGAAGTATGAATCAGGCGTGCACCGTGTGCAGCGTGTGCCGCAAACCGAAACCCAGGGCCGTGTGCACACCTCTGCTTCGAGCGTGGTGGTATTGCCGGAGGCAGATGAATTCGACATAGAAATTAAAGCAAATGACATTCGTAAAGACTTGTTTTGCTCCTCAGGACCGGGCGGACAATCAGTAAACACTACGTATTCAGCAGTTAGGCTTACTCATATTCCTTCCGGCCTGGTAGCGCAATGTCAGGA
>JBBKVM010000005.1:0-5908 GCA_037968415.1 Bacteroidia bacterium
GTGCGAGTCTTTGTCGGCCTTCTGATCGAGTGTTACTAATTCGGTGCCACTCCGTTTGTTTACTTCTTTGAGGCCAGCAGCTGCCAAGTCCACTATTTTGTTGAGGGTAGTAGGTTCTGGTATGTTGGCGGTTTGCCCGTTGGTGTCTTCGGAATTTTGTGGCAGAGGCAAAGTTTCTTGCGCCAGCAGGGTGGGCAATTCTTTGTGTGTATCTACAGCCAAAGCGGAAGATTTTTGTGGCACTGTCTGTATTTTTTCTTGCTTGTTTGCCGTACGCGCGTCAGCAGCTAGGTGACTGTTGTTGGGCGTGCGAACCTTTGCTGCGATGTGTTGCGGAGGCGTGGTTTGTTCGGTGATCACAGCAGTGCCTGCATTTTCAACTGCTTGCGCTGGCAGCGAGTGTGCTTGTGCCGATGGTTGTGTAGCTGGCAATGGTAGCATTGTGGCAACCTGTGTGCTGTCGATGGTGGCAACGTGTGGAGGCGGGGCTACAGGGTTTCGAAGCACATAGCCAACTACAAACAACAGTCCGATGGATGCCGCTACGGCCATGGGTCGCCATAGGGTAATAATTTTGGCGGGTTGCTTATCGGTGCGCAATAGCAGATTGTGATCAGGAAAACTTAGCGTGGCTGATGCTGTGGCTTTGTACAATTCAAATTTTTGAAACTCGGCCTGCAGCCAGGGGTGTTGTGCGAGGAACTCGTGGAGGTCGCTTTGTTGTGCCGCAGAGAGGTCGCCCTCGTGCACGGCTATGAACCAGGTTTTGTAATTCTCAAACGTGATGTGTTCGCGCAGTAAATTTTCTTTGTGCGGATAGTGTATGTCTTTAGCAGGCGTGGCGGTAATATTTTCATAGGCATCGAACTCGGCCTGCAGCGCGGGGTGCGTGGCCAGAAATGCAAATAGCATATCTGTTTCCGGCTCCTGAAGGTTGCCTTCAAAGTAGTCGAGCAGGTACGCTTGATAATTATCGATTGATATGTTTTTTTCGTTGCTCATTTTATATCACGGCCTCTACACTTACCAGGTATTCGCGCAGAAAAACCCGCGCGCGGTATATATATACTTTCACTTGCGATTCGGTTAGTTTTGTAATGGCTGCAATTTCTTCATAGGAATAGCCTTCGTAGTCGCGCAGCATCACCACTGCCTTTTGTACCTCCGGCAGTTTGTTAACGGCTTCGTTTATCACTTGAGCGGCATCACTGTATTGGGTGTTGTGATGAGGAATGTTAGCAACTTTGTCTTCAAGCCTTTCGATGCGTTTGTTTTTTCTGGTGTGGTCTATCAGCGTGTGGTATGCTGTGGTAAAGAGATACGATTTTCCTTTTGCGGCATCTACATCATCTTTTTTGAGCCACATTTTTTCGAACGAATCCTGCACTATGTCTTTGGCCGCATCCTCATCCCGAATATGCTTGAGCACAAAGCGGTACACGCCATCGGCATGTGCTTCTACGCATTGGTTATACTCGTTTGTGGTCATTTTCGAACAGGTACCTGATAATGCTGTTTATATATGTGACGGACACCCCCCCTCATTAGTTACAGCAAAACTAAAATTACAAGTTCACGCGGAATTTAACACCATTTTCGCGGTAGCCCTTTTGATCGTACGACATGACAAATTCCACGCGCAGCAGCAGGCGCTCAAGTCCCACTGCAAACTCGGTATAGCGTGGCAATTGCGGGTTGCTTAGGTAATGCACTGCAGCAATTTCGCTCAGCTTAAGCTTTTTGATGCCGGGTATTTTGTTGAGCAGAAATCCTGAAAAATTGTGTTCAAAATGCACCTCGCCATAATTGAATTTGGTACTGGCTTCATAATAGTTGAGCAGTCGGTACTGCATGATGTCGTTTTTGGTAAAACGCAGCCGGTGGTCGTAGAAGTGATGCCAGTCGGCAAAGGTGAGTGCGCTGCGGCTAAAAAACTTTCCGGTTTCGGCACCCACGGTTGATTTGCCAAACAGCTTGAGGTCGAAGTTGTAGCGCAGGCCTATGCTTGCAAAATCAAAATCGGTGTCGCTGCTTATTCCCTTTTGGTATTCGATGATAAACTTGGGCCATTTGCCTTGCAACACAATTTTGCGCTCGGGGCGGGTGATGTAACGCTGGCCGGGGGTGAGCTCAAAGATGGTTTGCAGGGAGAGGGCCCGGTGCGGTTGGAAGGGCGGAAAATCCAGCGTAGGAAACTGTGGGTTGTTGGAGGTGTAGGTGCGGTTGTCGTAGTCGAATAGGGTGAAGTCGCTGTGATTGATCAGGGGTGTACGATTGGCAAAGGTAAGGCCGGCCTCTGCGCGCACGCCATTCACCAGCTCGCGTTTGTAGCCGGCAGCTGCGTAGTCATGGTGGTAAAGTTTCATATAGTTGCGCTCTGATATCAACGTGGCATCTGAGTTTGAGAAATTACTGATGGGATGGTCTCTGTTAAATTGTGTATGCACCGAGCCTCCCTCTAGCCGCCATGATTCAAAGCGCATAGGGTTGATGTCGCTTTCGTATTTGAACGAAGCATTGAAAGTTTTATCTGCAAAACCATAATTTAAATAAGGACTGTATCTACGATATCGGTTTTCTTCCCGCTCTTTGATGATGCGTAACCGCAACCCGGCATTCCAACCTTGTACCGTGTTGAAGGCCACGTTGTCGGTCATGGGTGAGAATGCGTAGCGCATTTTCTTTTTGCTCACTTCGTAGGTGTAGCCGCCAATAATCCAGGGCATTAGTTCAAATTTGTTTTGTTCTCTGTCCATTGAATCGAGGTACATGGGGGTGCTCTGTATTTGCACCACGCTGTCTTTGCGGCTGTAGTCCAGTCTCTCTTCTTCGGTGAGTTTGATGGGGCGCATGGTCTCCCAATACACGGTGTCGCGTTTGTTGGCTTCTTTGTTTACCCGCATTATTTCGCCTGTAAATTTTTTGGGCTTGGCAGTGGGGTCCACTTTGTAGTTACGGTAGATGGCAATAAAGTTGCCTTTGCCCGCAAAGCCAAACGCAGCAAATTTAAATTCGAGTACCATGGTAATAGGCATCCACACACCCGGGGCCACCTGCGAGTTCACTTGCTTTATGCGGATGCTATCCGTGAAATCAATCATGGCCTCTTTGGTGAGGTACAAATCGGTGAGCGACACACGCCACCCTTCATCTATTACATGGATTACCCCACGGAATACAGGATCGTTGACCCTGCGTGGGATCACTTCTATTTTATAGATGGTGCGGTTGCTTTCTTCTATGGTGCCCAGCAAGCGGTATTGGTAATAAAACAAAGCTGACTCCGAGATGGGAGAAACAATGCCGCGCTGACTGATGCCATTGAACGACTGGATGTTTTCGTACACGTTGAAAAGGAAATCCGATGCCTGGTTGAAGCTGAAGGACTTATTGTCGCCACTCACTTTAGAGGATATCATCACCTCTTTGATCTTATCAGGCTTTCGCCACGAAAACTCCGAGATGGATTCCGACAAGTAAAAAATGCCTGTCTTGGCATCTACCACATTGTCAAGGTGTAGGTCTACACCCATAAATCGGGTAGGATATTTTTGGAGATACTGCACTCCTTTTATATATACATCGCAGGAGTAGGCATCAGTTTCGTACAGGTGCGATTTTCTGTTTTCGATGGCCTTGCGAATGATGTCGTAAGCAGGGTCTTCATTGCCGGGGCCTATCACCACTTCTTTGAGTTTGACATGCTCGGGTTCCAGCACTATGTCTAATTGCATATCCGACAAGCCAATTTCGATGGTGCGTTGGATAGTGCGGTAACCTATGTAACGATACACAATTTCATGAATGCCGGGTGTGAGGTGCAGGAAATAAAAACCATTTTCATTGGTGGTCGTGCCGGTGCTGGTATTGTTAACAAACACGTTGGCAAAGGGCAATGGCTGTCCGGCTTCGTCTCTTACAGTGCCATGGATAGAAGCTGCTGTGGCACAGGTGGTGAGTGCACCGCAAAGGCATACTATATATATAATGTAAAAGATGGGCCGCAGCATACTTCGCAAATATGGAAAAAAATAAGGCTGCCTGTGAGGACAACCTTATAAAAAAGTGTGGGTATGTGCTTAGCAGTATTCGTCAAACACTTCTTTGAGGTGCTCGGCAATCATATCGGCTGTGCGGCCTTCTATTGAATGACGCTCTACAAAATGCACCAGCTCGCCATCTTTAAAAAGCGCGATGGCCGGGCTAGACGGTGGGTAGGGCATAAGGTGCTTGCGCGTTTCTGCAGTGGCCTCCAGGTCTTGTCCTGCAAACACAGTGAACAACTGGCCGGGTTTTTTGGCGTGTTGCAGTGCTTTGGCTACACCTGGGCGTGCGCTACCGGCCGCGCATCCGCATACCGAGTTCAGCACCACCATGGCGGTGCCTTTCTGGTCGTGCAATGCAGTTTCTACTTGTTCGGGGGTGCGCAGTTCATTGAAACCTATGCTGGTCAATTCGGCTCGCATTGGGGTACATATTTGTTCGGGATAGGGCATTTGATTTGGTTTTTAATTGTTTGACAGTTGCAAAAATACGCATTTGGCAATTGACTTTAGGCTGCACGCATACAACAATCAAGGCAATATTGGATCATTTGCTATGCATTTTTAACTAAACCGGACCCATTTTCTCATCTTCATTACAAGCACTCAAATTAAAATTAGGGATTAATTATCCTGTTGGGTAGTCAATGCAAAGCTTTGCTGTATGTGGGCTTGGCGCGAAGGGACTTGCGCAGGTGTGTGCGCGAAACCCACCACTTACCCTTTTTTGGCCTGTAATCTTACATGTGTCAAGAGATGACTTCAAATGAGATTTCTGAGTGCCCATGTGCCGCTACTTTTGATATCAAGAAAAACACCCAACAAAAATGAAGTTCCTAAAACCTATAGCACTCACAGTATTCATCTTCGTCCTTGCAGCAGGTATGTCGCAGGCACAGTCGGTGATACAATCTTATAAGTATCGGGTAACCGCAGTGAAGAAAAACGACAACGCAATAAAGAGTGAGTCGAACATTGCTGAAGTAATCCCACCTCTTTCTCTTTACATACCCAGTGCATTTACACCTAATGGCGATGGCATGAATGATTCTTTTGGTGTTTCAGGTGCGGCCATTGACGGATTTGCCTTTCAGGTTTTTAACCGATGGGGCGAATTGATGTTCGAATCAAAAAACCCAATGCTTGGCTGGGATGGAAAGTTCAATGAACTCGATGCACCACAGGGAGTGTATGTATACAAAGTGTTGGCCAAAGCGCCCGAAGGCGGACACATACAGAAAAACGGCAATGTCACATTAGTACGATAAATTAAAACAACTAAAACTGAATAACTATACAATCCGATGGAAAATAAATCTATTATAAAACGAATGATCAAAGTCTCTGACTCTCACACTATCAACAAGAACATGTCGAAGCAGTGCAAAATTTCTGCAATGAATGAAAGCAGGTTCCCCGTAATCAAGCTGAGCTTGAACGGAGAGATACTATACGCCAATCTCTCTTCTTTGCCAATCATGAGCGAGTGGGGATGTTCGGCCAACCACAAGTTGCCGGCCAAGTTGATGGAGAAATACCCTGAACTAAACAACATGTGGGAAAGCAGCGATATAAAAGTGATAATGGAATCATATAGCGTGCATTTTTCGGTGGTACCATTTCCCGAAGCCGGTTTTATTGGATTGTATGCCTATGAGATGGAAGAGGTAAAAGAAATTGTGCCCATGGTGTATCAAATGCAGGCAGTGCCGCAAAATCAAAACTCACTGCCAAGGCGCGCATAAAAATTAAACATAGTTCTTGCCCGGGAACTTAAACTCTTTATTCGGGTGTATTGAACTGCGCTTGAGCCCCTTCCGGGGCCCGGGTGCGGTTCTTTTTTTGAGCCCATTTTTTTGAGCCCT
>JBBKVM010000006.1:0-9166 GCA_037968415.1 Bacteroidia bacterium
ATTTCATCGCTAGCCGGGTTGGGATACAACGAGAACTCCATTTTGTTTTCAAGCGTCTGTGTGGAAACGGTAAACAATACATCTGTCACGGTGGTGTTGGTGGCCACAGGCGGGTTGAAATCAAAAAAGTTATGGGCTGTGTTGGTAATGGAAGTGCCGTTGGGCAGTCCTTGTGCCACGCGCACTTTGTATTGCACCCAGCCGTGGCTGTTGGGTTCGTCATTGGTGCTATCGGGCAGGTTGATGTTGGGGAAATTAAATCGCACCACATTGCCGAACACCTGCGTGAAATTTTCGTGGCTGGCTGCCAGCAATGTGAAGGAAGAGGCAATCAGATTCTGATCGAGCGTATCCAACACATATATATGTTGTGAGGGGGCGTTGCCGGTGTTTTGAAAATGAACGGTGTAAGTGAGCCACTCCTGGTTGGGCGCTATGGCACCTATGGGTTGCACTTCTTTGGCGTTGGGGTCAAAACTATTTACCGTCACAAAGCAATGTTGCAGAGAGTTGTTTGCCATATTATTGTCGCCCGCGAGGGGCGTTACGTTGGCGTTGATGCATACCGGTGTTCCGGCCTGTGCGGTGGTATCTGTTTTGAGAATAAAACGGAAGTCGTTATTCACATTCACATTGCTGAAATCCGCGATGGTATAAGTTAATGTATTACCTGCCACGCTGGGGTTGAGCGCACCGGCCGCGGCACCAATGTAGGTAACAGGTCCTGAAAAATTGACCACCACGCTGCCACTCACACCGGCCGCGCACTGCAATCCGTTTACGGCCGACATGTCACCTGCATTGATGTTGATGGTGGCTACATTACCCGGAAAAAACTGGCCTGAATAGCGTGTTATCGAATTGACGCCCACATCAAATCCCGGTTTGCACTGCAAGCCAAAGTTCATACTGAAATCCATGGAGTCGGCTGGTGTCAAAATGGAAGTGTAAAAACCAGCAACCGGACAAAGCACCTTCACCGGCAACCCTGTGGTATCTACAGAATAGGTGTAAGTGCCGGTATCGGTATCGAACGAATACAAGCCATCGCTGCTTGAATACACTTGCTGCAATAGGTTGTTGTTTTGAAACAACTTCACTTTCAAATTCATCAATCCCGGCTCATTGGTATTCACCACACAATTGCTGTTTAAATCAGCATACACTTTGCCGCTGATGTTCCAGAACACATCACAGCCATTGGCATTGAACACATCGCAAAGAGGATAGGTAGACAATGGCGGGATAAACGATGGGGCTCCTCCTGTCGGTTGTGGTAGGTTGGGCAAACATTGAATACCAGTATTCGCATATCTGAATTCGTTGATTTTTTTCAGCTGTGGTAAACATACCAAATTAAGGTTGCCCTGTATGTGCAATCGTGTCATAGTTTCTGGAAACTCCGGTAATGAAGAAAGTAATGTGTTGGTACAATACAAATATTTCAGGGGAGCGGGCAAAGCCGATAACGAGATCAATGGATTATATCCGCAATCCAGGTACCAAAGATTTGATGGAAGCTGGTTAATGGAAGAGATTGAATTATTTGAACAGTATAAGTAGACTATGGTATTGGGCAAAACTGGTATTGATGTGAATTGGTTGTGTGTAAATGCGAGAGTTCCTAACATAGCAGGTAAAGGTGGAAACGAGGACAAAGAATTTGCATTGCAGGATAAATATTGCAAACCAATGGGCAATGTTGGTAATGAAGAAATTTGGTTGTTGTCGCACGATATTTTTTGCAACGAAGCAGGTAAAGTGGGTAAAGAAGTTAGCAAGTTGGTATTGCAATCAATTTCAATCAGACTATTGGGTAAAGCGGGTAATGAAGTCATTTGATTGGCATAACAACCCAATTTCAACAGCTGATTGGGCAAAGCGGGCAATGAATTCAATGTAAAATTGCTTCCGCAACCCAATACTTGCAACGTATTTGGTAAAACAGGTAAACTGCTCAAATAATTCATTCCACATTCAAGCTCAACCAAATTAGTAGGCAATGCCGGCAATGACATGAGAAGATTATTCTGGCAATTGATGCTTGTAAGGGCGTTTGGGAAACTGGAGAATGACATTATTTGATTGGATCCGCAGTTTAGCGTAACAAGATTGAAAGGTATGTCAAGGGTAGCAAGTGAATTAAAAGAACAATCAAGAGTTGTCACATTACCGGGAACAATGGATAAATCGGTAATAGAATTATAACTGCAATTAAGGTTCTGCTGTGAAGTGAAAAATTGCATGCCATACAGTGCACTGATGTTTTTATTACTGCAATTAACAATCGTTTCATTTACGATGGCACTGCAGGTGATGTCCATCTGGTTGCCGCTCATGCATTGCGGATAATTCTGCTGCAAGAAAGCCACAAAGTTGGCGTCAGGTATGGTCACCCATTGCGCACTGGCATTGAAACCAATCAATACAACAATCAGGAGGGAGTAGAATTTTTTCATGTTATTTTGGTTAAGGACAACGAAACTTAATCCTAAATGTAGGAGATTTAGCAACACGATTTAGACAAAAGTGAGTTAATGTTGTAGTTAACCGATAAAATGCTGGTTATCAATAGTTATCTGTTCAAAACTTTAGGCTTGACCGTCACCATTCTACGGTTTTCAGGGTGTATTTTGACCACTCGGAATGGAAGCATTCCTTGCGCTCAAAATTGTAATCTTTAAAACCACAATATCATGAACAACAAAGTACTTATTGCAGGCCTGGCAGCAGGCGTTGTGTCTTTCTTTTATGGGTGGGTAATGTACGGCATGCTGTTGGCCGATTTCTTTGCAGCCAACATGGGCAGCGCCTCCGGGGTGAACCGCGGCCCCGAAGAGATGGACTTTGCCATGCTCACGATGGGCAATTTAGCATTTGGCTTTCTGATGGCATTCATTGCCTCGTGGGCGGGCGCCAACAACTTTGTAAGCGGATTAAAAATTGGCTTGGTGGTGGGGCTCTTTGCCGGTCTGGGATTTAACGGTATGATGATGGGCACCACACACATTTCCACCATGAATGCTATGCTGGCAGATGTGGCCGTGTTTACGGTGATGATAGGATTGGTAGGTGGAGTGGCTGCCGCGTTGCTGGGTCGCGGAGGCGCTAAAGCAACTGCGTAAGAAATAATAATATGGTTTGGATGGGTGGCCACACTGGTAAGGTGTGGCTGCCTTTTTTATTTGGCTTTGTATACCGGCACGGTGCTGCACGGCTCACCAAACATAATGCTCCTTACGTGCGGCTGCAGGCGCGCGGTGAGGGCCATGTAGGCGCTCACTGGCACAGGAACTTTACTGCATCCTTTTATGACCACGCGCACACCGGCATAGGGCGCGGGGTCGAGAGTGGCAAGTTTGTCGTTGAATAATTCGGTTTCCAATTGGGTGGCATCGCCAAAAACTATTTTGCGCGCGTAGGGCTGCAACGCGGCTGTGATCAACATATAAGCCCATGTAGGAATAATGGCATCGGCTGTGCAATGCACCGCCACCAGCGCATCATTGTATTGGTGCCAGTCGTGCGATTTTATTGCATCACGAAAATCTTTTTCCCGCAGCACAATGCCCTCGTACAACCAGCCCGCCAAGTCAATCACCCTACGCTCGCCCTGCACATAAAAGTCTTCCAGGTTGATGGTTACCAACCCGCTTGCCGCTACTTTATTTACAATTTCTTCCGACATGATTGTTTCCTGTTTTACCAAAATCCCAACTCAAGGCGGGCTTCTTCGCTCATCATCTCTTTGTCCCATGGTGGTTCAAAAGTGATCTCCACTTTTGCGCTGTTCACATCGGGTATGCCGGCTACTTTGGCTTCCACTTCGAGTGGCAATGTTTCGGCTACCGGGCAGTTGGGCGAGGTCAATGTCATCTGCACATTCACATCGTTGCCATCAGCAATATTTATTTCATAGATCAGCCCCAACTCCCACACGTCAACCGGAATCTCAGGATCGTAGCAGGTTTTAAGTGCTTCGATGATTCTGTCGCGCATAGGTTTTACTTGTGGTATGGTGGTGGTTTCTTCGTTCATGCGGTCTGTGATTTGTGCGCCAGCGCATCCATCTTCATTTGTTTAATCATGGCAAACAACCCATTGGTGCGGTTGGGAGACAGGTGTTCTTTCATTCCGATCCTGTCTACAAATGTGAGTTCGGCATTGATAATCTCATCGGCTGTATGCCCGCTGAGCACACGCACCAGCAGCGCGATAATGCCTTTGGTGATGGCCGCATCGCTGTCGGCATGATAAAAAACTTTGTTGTCGTTGTGCGTGGAGTGCATCCATACTTTCGACTGGCATCCTTTGATGAGAAAATTTTCATCATGCTGTGCTTCGCTGAGTGGCGCGAGTGTATCGCCTTGCTCTATCAGGTAGTTGTACTTCTCCATCCAGTCGTCAAACAACGCGAAGTCATCCGTAATTTCGTTTTCTATTTCCGCTATGGTGGACATGGTTATCGGCCTAACATTTTTATCACCTGCAACAATCCATCGTGCAGCGTGTCTATCTCATCGAACGTGTTGTAAAAAGCAAACGAAGCACGCACGGTGCCCGGTATTTTGTAGCGGTCCATCAACGGTTGTGTGCAGTGATGGCCGGTGCGCACGGCTATCCCCAGCTTATCGAGTATCACTCCGGTGTCATAGGGATGAATGTTACCGATAAGAAAAGAAACTACGGCAGCTTTGTACTCGGCAGTGCCAATAAATCTTATTCCCGGCAGCGTACTTAGTTTTTCGGTGGCATACACCAGCAGCTGATGTTCGTATGCGTTTATCTTTTCGTATCCTATTTGGTTTACATAATCGAGTGCCGCGCCCAGGCCTACCACGCCTGCTATGTGCGGTGTGCCGGCTTCGAATTTAAAGGGCAACTCATTGTAAGTGGTTTTCTCAAAAGTTACGTTATCTATCATTTCGCCACCGCCATGAAATGGCGGCATGCTGTTGAGCAAATCTTCTTTGCCATACAAAATGCCTGTGCCTGTGGGGCCAAATAATTTGTGTCCCGATACAGTATAGAAATCACAATCGAGTTGCTGCACATCAACCTGCATGTGCGGTGCAGCCTGCGCACCATCTACCAGCACTACCGCGCCATGGCTGTGCGCCATGGCCACCATGTCGGCTACCGGATTGATGGTGCCGAGTGTGTTGGAAATGTGTGCTACGGCTACCAGTTTTGTTTTTGCTGACAGCAATTTTTTGTATGCTTCTATGTCGAGCGTGCCGCTGTCATCTACCGGCACTATTTTCAAAATGGCTCCTTTGCGCTCGCACAACATTTGCCATGGCACTATGTTGGAGTGGTGCTCGAGCGTGGTGATTATAATTTCATCACCTGCATGGATAAAATGATTTCCATAAGCGTAAGCCACCAGATTGATTCCTTCTGTGGTGCCACGGGTGAAAATTATCTCAGCTGTTGATTTGGCATTTATGTGGCTGCGCATTTTCTCGCGCACTTGTTCAAAGTGATCGGTAGCGGTTTGACTCAGTGTGTGCACGCCCCGGTGTACGTTGCTGTTTTCTTGTAGGTAATAATTGTTGAGCGCATCGAGCACGGTCTGTGGCTTTTGCGCGGTGGCCGCGTTGTCGAGATACACCAATGGGTTGCCGTTGACTTCACGACTGAGCAATGGAAAATCATTGCGGATGCGCTTTACGTCCATAACTGGCGTGGGGTGAGCGAGGGTATGTGTGTCCGTATCCACGGCTTTCAATTCTTTTGCAACCTGCCCGCTATAATTTCAAGCAGGTTTTGTTTGAGTGTGTCGAGTGTTATGTTTTCGATAATGTCGTTGGCAAATGCGTTGATAAGCAGCGCGTGGGCCGCCTCTTTGCCAATGCCGCGCGATTGCAGGTAGAAGAGTGAATCTTCATCCAGCTGACCGGTGGTAGCACCGTGGCTGCATTTCACATCATCAGCGTATATCTCCAGTTGCGGTTTGGTGTACACATTGGCCGTATCACTGAGCACTATGTTTTTATTTTCCTGAAACGCGTTGGTCTTTTGTGCGTCAGGCCTTACATATACTTTGCCGTTGAATACCGCGGTGGCGTGATCACCCACTACACCTTTGTATAGCTCGTTGCTTTGGCAATGCGGCATAGCGTGATCGATGGTAGTGTGGTTATCAATCATCTGATGGCCTTCGCCCAGATATAAACCATACAAGTGTGTTTCACAATTGCTTTCGGCCAGGCGTGCGTGCAAATTGTTGCGCACCACTTTGCCGCCCAGCGTGATGGTGTTGATGCTCACCCTGCTGTCGCGATGTTGCACAACATGAAGGTTGTTGATGTGGCTGGCGTTGTCGCCTTCGGTTTGAATCAGCTCCATGTCCACGGCCGCATTTTGCATGCACACCACTTCCGTCACACTGTTCACCAGCGATTCGTTTTGCGCTGAAAGCGAATGAAAAGAAGTCACAATGTTAACCTGCGAACTTGGCTCGGCCACCACCAACACCCGCGGGTAGGCCAGCGTGTGGCCTGCGCTGCTATCAGAGATGTGTATGATGTGCAGTGGTTTTTCAGGTTTCGCTTTGCATCAACGTGTATCAGCAAGCCGTGGTGTACAAAGGCCGTATTGAGCGCCACAAAAGGATCTGCATTATGGTCAGCGAGCGAAGCCAAATGTTTTTTGACAGCCGGATGGTTGTATTGACTGCTAAGCTCGTGTATGGCGCAACCTGCGGGAAGCGATTGTGTGTCAGATAATTTTTCATTGAAGCGACCATTCACAAACACGAATTTGTAAACGTCCTCACCCGCAATTAAAAACGATGCAGGAATTTTTTCCAATTTCACATCATCAGATGCAGCGTGCCGAAAGGCTGTGCGGTCGAGCAAATGCAGTTTGGCGTACTTATATTCTTCTTCCTTGCGTCCCGGTATTCCTTTTTCGTCAAAGCTTGCAAAAGCCTTTGCGCGCAGGTCATTCAGCGTGCCGCTGCCATTTTTATGACTGGCAAATGCGGCATCAAAATCCTGCCTGATCATTTCGGTCAGCAAATTATCTGTTGATACAGGTGTAGTCAGTTCAGTCATTTTTTATTTAAATCACACGGTGGCTTGCTCGGCTTCGTTTTTCAGCCAGTCGTATCCTTTTTCTTCCAGTTCCAATGCAAGTTCTTTGGGCCCGCTTTTTACAATCTGTCCTTTGTACAACACATGCACATGGTCAGGTATGATATAATCGAGCAATCGCTGATAGTGTGTGACCACTACTACAGCATTGTCTTTGCTTTTCAGTTTGTTTACTCCGTTAGATACAATGCGCAAGGCATCAATGTCAAGGCCGGAGTCGGTTTCGTCAAGCACCGCCAGCATGGGTTCGAGCATGGCCATTTGAAATATTTCGTTTCGTTTTTTCTCTCCGCCCGAAAATCCTTCGTTCACCGAGCGGCTGGTAAGACTCTTGTCGATTTCTACCAACGCCATTTTTTCTTTCATCACTTTCAAAAAATCTTTCGAGTCCAATGGATCGAGTCCTTTTGATTTGCGGATTTCGTTCACGGCTGTCTTCAGGAAATTTGCATTGCTTACGCCCGGTATTTCTACTGGATATTGAAACGCAAGAAACACACCCTGACGCGCGCGTTCTTCGGGAGCGAGTTCCAGCAGGTCTATGCCGTTGTAGGTCACGGTGCCTTCGGTAATGGTGTATGCATCGCGGCCCGCAATCACAGAAGCAAGGGTGCTTTTGCCTGAGCCGTTGGGCCCCATGATGGCATGCACTTCGCCTTTGTTTACGGTCAGGTTAATGCCGTTCAGAATTTTCTTTCCTTCTATTTCCGCGTGGAGGTTTTTTATAATTAACATCTGTGGTGTGGTGGTATTTAATTTTTGTGGGTTAGCCTACGCTGCCTTCTAGTGTAACGGCCAGCAGCTTTTGCGCCTCTACGGCAAATTCCATAGGCAGCTGATTGAATACTTCTTTGCAATAGCCATTTACGATGATGCCGATGGCGTCTTCGGTGGCGATGCCGCGCTGGTTGCAATAAAATATTTGGTCTTCGCCAATTTTCGATGTGGTGGCTTCATGCTCCACCTTGGCGGTGCTGTTGCTTATCTCCAGATAGGGAAAAGTGTGTGCGCCACACTTGTCACCCAGCAGCAGCGAGTCGCACTGGCTGAAGTTACGCGCGTGAGCCGCGTTGCGGCCTATGCGCACAAGGCCACGGTAGCTGTTGTTGCTTTTGCCCGCTGATATGCCTTTGCTTATGATGGTGCTCTTGGTGTTTTTACCGAGGTGTATCATTTTGGTACCGGTGTCGGCCTGCTGAAAATTCTTGGTCACGGCCACCGAATAAAATTCACCTACCGAATAGTCGCCCTTCAAAATTACGCTCGGATATTTCCAGGTGATGGCCGAGCCGTTCTCCACCTGTGTCCACGATATTTTGGAATGATCGCCCAGGCATATGCCGCGCTTAGTCACGAAATTATATACACCGCCTATGCCTTCTTTATTACCCGGATACCAGTTCTGTACCGTGCTGTATTTTACTTGCGCACCTTTCATCGCTACTATTTCTACTACTGCGGCATGCAATTGATTTTCATCGCGCATGGGCGCGGTGCATCCTTCCAGATAGCTCACATAGCTGTCGTCTTCGGCTACAATGAGTGTGCGTTCAAACTGCCCTGTGTTGGCCGCGTTGATGCGGAAATAGGTGGACAGTTCCATAGGGCAACGCACGCCTTTGGGGATAAAACAAAACGAACCGTCACTGAATACGGCTGAGTTGAGGGCCGCGTAAAAATTGTCGGTGTAGGGCACCACGCTGCCCATATATTTTTTGATGAGCTCAGGGTGTTCCTGAACCGCTTCGCTAAATGAACAAAAGATGATTCCTTTTTCGGCCAGTGTTTTCTTGAAAGTGGTGGCCACCGATACGCTGTCTATCACCGCATCCACCGCTACGCCACTCAGGCGCATTTGCTCCAACAGCGAAATGCCGAGTTTGTCGAATGTGGCGCGCAGCTCCGGATCCACTTCATCCATACTGTTGAGTTTTTTTGCACTCTTGGGTGCAGAGTAGTAGATGATATCGTTAAAGTCAATTTTAGGATAATGCACATTGGGCCAAGTGGGCTCGGTGAGGGTGAGCCAGTGGCGGTAGGCTTTCAGGCGCCATTCGAGCATGAAT
>JBBKVM010000007.1:0-39344 GCA_037968415.1 Bacteroidia bacterium
GGCCAGCGGCACATTAATCAACAGAATGGATTCTGATGATAAGATGCCAAACTATAAAATACAAGTACTGGCAGAGGAATGGAATAAATACGGAAAAGGGACGGTAATAGCCGGAGGCACCAAACATTTTGTAGATGAAGGTATGGTGGGTGATGGATTTATTAAATACGAAGAATGGCTTAATGAAGTAGCCCGCACAAATACTCATTACCAGGAAATATATAGAGAATGTGTAATCCCATCTCATTGCTGGATCATACATAAAGAGGATTTTGATTCAGCAGGCGCTTTTGATCCGATCATCTATCCAGAGGATTATGACCTATGTTTCCGGTTCTATAAGTTAGGTTTAACCATTATAGGAATAGATAAAATCTTGCATTACTGGAGAGATCGATCTGATAGAATTTCACGCACCTGGGAAGAATATAAGGACAATCGCTATTTTGAATTGAAGCTGCTCTATTTCTATGAAATAGATAGAGACCTTACGCGGCCTTTGGTCTTGTGGGGTGCCGGGAAAAACGGAAAAGACATGGCTAAACTTTTACTATCGCATGGCGATACATTTCATTGGGTATGTGATAATGAGAGTAAAATAGGTAAGGACATTTATGGCGTACGTTTAGAAAATTATGAGCGCATCAATGCGATAGAAAACGCTCAAATAATTATTGTAGTAACATCTCCAAAAGGAAAAAAAGAAATAGAAGAACAGCTTATTTCATGGAATAAAAAGCCTGTGGAAGATTTTTGGTTTTTTGCTTAACCACGCTATGCTCTAGCGTGTGTGCGATGGGTATAATAGTAGTAACAGGTGTTTTAAAGGCAAATAATCAATTCAACAATAATTTTCAGTCTTTTGGTACAGTATTTGCCTTTAAGCCTACATTATAAGTTCTTTTCTGGTTGTTCATAGTAACTTCATAAAGACTTTATATTATTGTAATCTCAAAAAAACTCAAACTCAAACTCAACATCTAATCTCAATCTCATCAATTATGAAAAAGTTAATTTATTCTTTGTTTATCATCACCGCAGTTGGTTTTTCGGCCACCGCACAGGAGTCTACCGCTGACATGACGTTCGAAAAAGACGTGCATGACTATGGTACAATCGCTCAGGGTGCCGATGGCAACTACGATTTTAAATTCACCAACACCGGCAAAACGCCTCTCATCATTACCGATGCCAAAGGATCTTGCGGTTGCACAGTGCCTACATGGCCCAAAGAGCCAATCAAGCCGGGTGAAACTAAATCTATCAAAGTGACCTATGACACCAAAAGAATTGGCGCATTTACAAAAACTGTAAGCATCACTTCTAACGCTGCTAATCCAACCAAGATTCTTACCATCAAAGGTGTAGTAGAAGCTACTGATCAGGCTACCGAACAAGCAGCTCCGGTGAAGAAAATCGAGAAAGGCTCTACGCCCATGATCGAAAGCATCACTCCGGTAAAAGCCAAGTAATCGACTGATCGATAATGAACATTTTTAAGAAATACACAATCGCAGCAGCAATTTCCATATTGGGAGTTGCTCCTGTGTTTGCCCAAACAGCCGACAAACAGGCGGTAGCATCAGAAGTAAACAAAAACGCAGCTGAATTTAAGTTTGAAGTAGAAGAATATAATTTCGGATCCATCAAACAAGGCGAAAGCATTACGTATACTTTCAATTTTACCAACGTGGGCAAAGAACCTTTGATCATCACGGACGCATCTGCCACGTGTGGTTGCACCATTCCGGAGTGGTCTAAAGAGTCCATTAAAAAAGGTGAAAAAGGTTCGATAAAAGTAACTTTCAATTCTACCGGCAAAATGGGTTTGCAAGACAAACCGGTTACCATCTACAGCAACGCCAAAACTCCACAAACTATCGTGAGGTTGAAAGGCAATGTAGAGCAGCCTGTGCAGCAAGAACCCGCTAAGTAGCAACGATTTATTTCTATTATTTAATTATTTTTAAGCCCCTGCCGGGTAACAGTTTGGCAGGGGCTTAATTTTTCCAAACCCGCTAGCCATGCCATCCATATCGAAAAAAGGCACACAGATGCCCCCCTCTCCCATCCGCAAATTGGTTCCTTTTGCAGAACAGGCAGAAGAGAACGGAATTCACATCTATCACCTCAACATTGGCCAGCCCGATATAGAAACGCCACAGGTGATGCTGGATGCCATAAAAAATTTCGATGGTAAAATTGTTGAATACAGCCACTCTGCAGGCATGCTATCGTATCGCAAAAAACTGGCGGCATACTACCGCTCTTTTGATATCAACATCGATTTTAGAGACATCATTGTGACCACAGGCGGATCGGAAGCGATAGAAATAGCCATGATGACTTGCCTGAATGAAGGTGATGAGATTATTATCCCCGAGCCTTTTTATGCCAACTACAACGGATTTTCATGTATGGCCGGAGTAAAGATAGTGCCCATACAATCAAGCATTGAAAGCGGATTTGCATTGCCCCCTTTCAGTGAATTCGAAAAAGCAATTACCCCGCGCACAAAAGCCATCATGATATGTAATCCCGGCAATCCAACCGGATATCTATACACCCTTGAGGAGTTAAGTACCCTTCGCGACCTGGTTAAAAAACACGACCTCTACCTGATGGCAGATGAAGTGTACCGAGAGTTTTGCTATGATGACAAACGATATATATCCGTAATGCACCTTGACGGTATCGAACAAAATGTAATCCTGATGGACTCGATATCAAAGCGTTACAGTGCCTGTGGCGCGCGCATTGGCGCATTGATATCGCGCAACAAAGATGTAATGCAAACCGCTTTGAAATTTGCACAGGCGCGCCTTAGCCCACCCACATTTGGGCAGATTGGTGCTGAAGCAGCCATCGACACTCCGCAGTCGTACTTTGATGCAGTGATAAAAGAATATGTGGCCAGACGCGACTATGTGATAGAGGCACTCAATAACATTGAAGGTGTGTTTTGCCCAAAACCCAGTGGCGCATTCTATTGCATTGCGCAACTGCCCATAGACGATTCGGATAAGTTCTGCCAATGGATACTGGATAGTTTTTCACACAACAATAGTACTGTAATGATGGCCCCGGCCACAGGTTTTTATTCGTCTGAAAATATGGGTAAAAATCAAGTACGCATCGCATACGTATTGAAAATCGAAAACCTTAAAAAGGCGATGGAGTGTCTGGAAATAGCGCTGCGCGAATATCCCGGCAGGCTAGTGCCCGAAGATACGGCCAACACGCTGGCATCAAAATAATCGCCTATTCAAAATCGGGATAAAGCAGATATTTTTTTCTGATTTTCTTGTAGGCAGCAATTTCGGGTTGCCAGCTTTTATATATCTCTTCCTCACTAACTCCTTTTTTGATTTGCTCCTGCAATGTAGCGTTGCCGGCCAGTTTGTTGAAAAACGAGTTAAAGAATTTTTCTTTGTCGGGAGCGCGGTTATACATCTGAATCAACCAATACAAGTACAAGCTCCGATAGTCCTTCATAAAACGGTTGCCAAATTCCTCGAGGTCGAAGCCGCGACATTCTTTTCCTAAATAAGGCGGGTCGGAAGCCACACCGGCAATGGAGCGCGGGGTGAACTTTACATCTCCGTTGGTAAATCCCGGATAGCCTATCAATTTGAAAGGTTTATCAGTGCCGCGGCCCACGCTCACCATCGTCCCTTCAAAGAAACACAAGGATGGATATAAATACACCGATGCCATATCGGGCAGATTGGGCGATGGCCTGATAGGCAGTTGATAATGATCGCGGTGGGTATAGCGATCTACTTTGATTACTTCCAGTTGGCACTTCTTGCCACCCGCCAGCCACCCTTCGCCATTGAGCATACGCGCATACTCCCCCACGGTAAGTCCGTGCACCACAGGTATGGGTTGCATGCCCACAAACGAAGTGAACTTAGGTTCCAACACAGGGCCATCCACATAATATCCATTGGGGTTGGGGCGATCGAGTACGATTACTTTCTTATTGTTTTCGGCACACGCCTCCATCACATATTGCAGCGTAGAGATGTACGTGTAAAATCTTGTGCCCACATCCTGTATGTCGAACACTACCACATCTACCCCACTCAGATCGGCCGCGCTGGGTTTTTTATTGGCTCCATAAAGTGATACCATGCGCAGTCCGGTGACGGCATCTATAGTGCTCTTTACTTTTTCACCCGCATCGTGATCGCCACGGAAACCATGTTCAGGTGCGAACACCAGTTTGATGTTGACACCCACCGTCAATAATGTATCTACCAAATGGCGTTTGCCCACTACCGAAGTTTGGTTGGCCACTATGGCCACCGATTGGCTTTTGAGCGCAGGCAGATAAAGCGCCATGCGGTGTGCGCCAGGCACCATCTGCGCGCTGCCCTCTACAGGCATGGTGTGAGTGGGAGGCTCCAAAGCCTTCTCTTGTTGGGGCTTGGCTGTGCAAGCCAACAGCAGTGCAGTGAAACAGATAAAAGTCAGTAGCTTTATTTTCATAATTTTGAGCACGTATATTAAGATATTCAAAAGTAATCAAAGCTGAACACTCAGCGCGCGCATGGCATTTAAAACCGAGCACTTTATTGCAAAACGTATTGTATTTGCCAGCGGCACAGGCGGAAATTTTTCGCGCCCCATTGTGCGCATCGCCATCGGTGGTATCGCATTGGGTCTAGCAGTGATGATTATTTCCATTGCCATCGTGACAGGTTTTAAGAATCAGATTTCCGAGAAAGTGATTGGCTTCGGTGGCCATGTGCAGGTAAGCAATTTTGATTCCAACTTTTCGTACGAAGCTTCGCCAATCGAAATAGAACCCGAGCTGCGCCAGAAAATCAGAAACATAAATGGTGTGAGCCATTTGCAAGGTGTAGCCACCAAAGCGGGCATTGTGAAAACAGATGAAGACATTCTGGGAATTGTGCTCAAAGGCGTAGGCACCGATTACGACTGGCATTTTTTATCAGACAAACTTGTGAGCGGCCGGCTAACGGAACTTACTGATACCGCACGTTCCAACGAAGTGATAATCAGCAGTACCATTGCCAACAAACTCAATCTGAAGGTGGGCGATGCGCTCAAAACATATTTCATCCAACAGCCTCCGCGCGTGCGCAACTTCAACATAGTAGGAATTTATGAAACCGGGCTGGAGGAATTCGACAAGCTGTATGTGTTCTGCGACATCGGCCACATAAGGAAACTGAACGATTGGGATGAAAATCAATTGGGCGCGTTGGAGGTGAATGTAAACAACATGCGCGATCTCAATCGCATTGGCGATGAAGTGTACAACGCTGCGGGCATGTCGCTCGATGCACGCACTATCCGCGAAATTTATCCTCAAATATTTGACTGGCTCGACCTGCAGAATATAAACGTGATCATCATCATCACACTGATTATCCTTGTGGCGGGCATCAACATGATATCCGCGTTGCTCATCATTATTCTTGAGCGTACCAACATGATTGGCATATTAAAAGCAATGGGCAGCCCCGATAAATCCATCCGAAATATTTTTATTCTAACTGCCACTTATTTACTGGGGCGCGGGTTGTTTTGGGGCAATCTGATTGGATTGGGATTGTGTTTTTTCCAATACCAAACCGGCATCTTCACTTTATCACAAGAATCATATTACGTTTCAGTGGTTCCCATTAATTTTAGTTTTGGCTATTTCGCTTTACTCAACTTGGGCACCATGGCCGTGTGTAGCCTGATGATGATTGCACCTTCTATGATTGTGACACGTATCAGTCCGCTCAAAGCAATCCGATTTAGTTAGTCAAAAAACTACTATTCTAAAGTGTGCGTCCACGCTCCAATAGTCTGATGGGTCATATCGGGTAATTATTCATAATTTTGAGGCAAATAATCAAAGACAAAGACCCAAATTTACATGTACTACGACAACATATTAGAAACCATTGGAAATACGCCAATGGTGAAATTAAATAAAGTAACAGCCGGTGTAAAAGCTACCGTCCTGGCCAAGGTGGAGACATTTAACCCGGGCAACTCTATCAAAGACAGAATGGCGCTGCGTATGGTGGAAGATGCGGAGAAAGCCGGATTACTTAAACCAGGAGGCACCATCATAGAGGGCACATCTGGCAATACAGGTATGGGGCTGGCCATTGCAGCCATAGTGAAAGGTTATAAATGCGTATTCACCACCACGGACAAACAATCGAAAGAGAAAGTAGATGCGCTGAGAGCCTATGGTGCCGAAGTAATTGTGTGCCCCACGAATGTGGAGCCTGAAGATCCGCGCTCTTATTATTCTGTGGCAGCCCGATTGAATAAAGAAATCGAAAACTCTTTCTATCCGAATCAATATGACAACCTTTCAAATTCAGCTGCGCACTACGAAACCACCGGTCCCGAAATATGGGAACAAACCGAAGGCAAGATCGCACATTTGGTTGTGGGCGTGGGCACAGGTGGAACTATATCAGGCACCGCTAAATATCTGAAAGAGAAAAATCCCAACATCAAGATTTGGGGCATCGATACTTACGGTTCAATTTTTAAGAAGTACAAAGAGACCGGTGAGTTCGATAAGAATGAAATTTACCCTTATGTAACCGAAGGCATAGGTGAAGATTTTTTGCCTAAGAATGTTGACTTTTCGCTCATCGATTATTTCGAAAAAGTAACGGATAAAGATGCGGCCGTGATGACGCGAGACATCGTGCGCAAGGAAGGCATTTGGGTGGGAAACTCAGCCGGGTCGGCCATTGCGGGAGTACTGCAATTGAAAGACAACTTTAAAGAAGGTGAAATTGTAGTGGTGATTTTTCATGATCATGGCTCACGATATCTGGCAAAAATCTTTAATGATGACTGGATGCGCGGCAAAGGATATCTGGACATCAGCGGCATGACGGCAAAGGACATTGCCATTGCCAAGGGAAAAGTAAATCTGATCACCATCGACAAAGATGCCACCATTGGTGAATTGGTTACATTGATGCTTACAAACGATATCTCACAGGTGCCTGTCACCTCTGACGACAGAATAATAGGTTCAGTGAACGATACATATTTGTTTGACAAAGTAATCAGCGACCCCGATATAAAAAGCCAACCTGTATCCTCGGTCATGCAGGAAGCTTTACCATTTGTAGACGCTACCGCCCCTATCGACAGTATTAAATCTATGTTGAATGGCAAAAACAAAGCGGTTCTGGTGAAGGATTTCAAAGAAAACAACAACTACATCATCACGCATCACGATCTTGTAAAAACATTGGCCGGATAATCCATTTCCAGTTTATCCTTGCGGGGTTTTCAAAAAAAATTTAATCTTAAAAAGAAACGGCTGCCACTGGCAGCCGTTTCTTTTTAATCAAAATCAGTTTAGTTATTATTCAACTGAAATCAGTTTGTTAGTAACACCATTACTTGTTGATATTCTTACCGTATACACCCCGCTTGCCAGTTCATTCAGATTGATTTTCTTCTCAAACTTTCCTGCAATGTTTCTGTCATTTGAAATATGTACGACCTGACCCGATACCGATATTATTTCAATCGTTACGTTCTCTTGCTTTGTCATATCGAACGAAATTATCACATGCTGTGACGCAGGGTTAGGATAAATATTCAGACTCTTTACAGATGGGTCGTCATTGATGCCCACCCCTGTCACAGTAACTTGTTGCGAAGCAGTACTTGTTCCGCAACTATTGGTGGTAGTAAGAACGACTGTGTAAGTACCATTAGCAGTGTAAGTATGTACAGGGTTAGCAGCGGTAGAAGTAGGAGATGCATCACCAAAATTCCATGAATACGATGTGCCATTCTGCGATGTGTTTCCGAATGTAACAGTGCTTCCATTTACAGTAAACAAATAGCTGGCTGTTGGCAATACTTGCTCGGTTACTGCAATCCCAGTTGATGCCGCAGTACATCCATTAGAATTTGTAACCACCACTGTGTATTGGCCTGCAGCCGTTACGGTGTAAGTAGAAGAAGTAGCTCCGTTGATATTGTTACCGCTGATCTGCCACTGATATCCGCTTATGGTGCCACTGCCCGCAGCGGCAGTAGAAGTAAGTAATGTAAATGCCCCAGAACAGAACGTATTGTTTCCGGCAACAGTTACAGTAGGAGATGCTACTGTGCTTACTATAACAGCCGATGAATTTGCTGTGCAACCTGCCGAGTTGGTTACAATCACAGTATAACCGCCACTTGCACTTGCACCGTGAGTCATAGAATTAGCACCAGCTATATTGCTAGCATTAAGTTGCCATTGATAATTGGTGATTGAGCCCGTGCCTGCCACTGCACTGGCCGTGAGCGTGGTTGTGCTGCCGCTGCACAAGGCAGGGTTGCCAGTGATGCTAACCGTTGGATTCACGCCTATGTTCACCGTAACTGGAGGTGTAGTCATTGAGCAACCCGCGGAATTGGTCACCACTACGGTGTAGCTTCCTGAGTTGCTTGTTACATATGTCATACCTGTTGCGCCACCTATGTCGGTGCCGTTGAGCTGCCATTGATAACCAGTGATAGTGCCTGTGCCGGCTGTTACATTGGCATTGAGTGTGGTGCTTCCACCAGAGCATATAGACAAGTTACCTGAAATTGTTCCGCTGGGTGCGTTACTTGCTGTGACAGCGCTCACCGATGAAACCACTGAACAACCATTGGAGTTGGTAACTACTACTGTATAATTACCTGCCTGGCTAGCTGCATATGTGTTATTTGTAGCGCCTCCGATATTGTTTCCATTCAATTGCCATTGGTAACCCGATATGGTACCAGCGCCAGCAGTAGCGTTGGCAGTAAGTGTGGTGCTGCCAGGGCTACAGAATGTTGTGGTGCCTGTGACATTCACCGTAGGTGGTGGTGAAATAGTAACTGTCACAGCACTTGATGTCGCTGAACAATTGTTTGAATTCGTTACGATCACCGTATAGTTTCCTGCCTGATTTGCAGAGTAGTTCATAGAAGTTGCACCGCCAATGTTGGCTCCGTTCATTTGCCATTGGTACCCGGATATGGTTCCCGATCCCGCAGTAGCATTAGCTGTAAGCATCGTGAAAGTAGCCGTGCACACGCTTGTGTTTCCATTAATTGAAACAGTGGGCAATGCACTCTCGCTCACTGTTACAGGTGCTGATGTATTTACACAACCATTGCTGTTGGTTACAGTTACTGAGTATGAACCCGGAGTGGAAGCACTAGTGGTTTGCGTGGTGGCACCGTTAGACCATACGTAAGCACTGCCTGTGGAAGCACTCAACATTACAGAACTGCCCGCGCAATAGCTTGCGCTGCCGGCAGGCGTGACAGTAGGAACTGGGTTGCTGAGGCTAAAGGTGAAATAATACTTGCTGTTCGCGCCACATGGGTATCCGTTGTAAATAGCACCGGCCATTGTATCGGCTGTGCTTGTAAATATGATATATGTGCCAGGTGTAGTGATGTTATAAGTAAGTGTTTTTGTTGCACAATTGGTCACATACATTTGAGCCAGTGCATTCAAGAGAGTGCAGTTATCGATCACGAAAAAAACAGCGGGAACTTCAGAAGCTGCTGTGAGTGTGAGTGTAGTGGGTGCAGTCACAGTAAACTGATACCAATCCGTATCGCGCATGGCAGCATCGGCATACAGTGTGCCTTTGCGCGTTTGCCCGCAGGCAACAGGTGTAAATACATTGGGCGCGGCATTGCAACCACCGTTTGAGTTAGTGCCGCATGTTTCGTTCTCATCCAGCGCACTTGGAGGAATCGTTACCGTACAAGCCACGGCAGAAACTACACAAATAGTAAAGGTCGTGGTAGCCGGCACACCTACCGCGTAATCGTAAACGCGCACATAATAGGTATTTGTGGCTGTGAGACCTGCAAGATTCACTACTTCCAATCCTCCATTGGCATTTGCATCCGCACAACCTATGCTTGTCAAACCTGCACATGTGCCGGAGAATACTTCAACCACGGCATCGAAAGAAGCAGATCCTTGAACGTTCACAGTGGCAGTGGTGCCTGTTGCGGTGAATTTATACCATACATCATTGTTTGCAGTTCCTGTGAAACCTCCGCAAGTAATTGCAGGCAACGACTGAGTGGCACCGGCTACATCACCGGCTGTAGTTATACATGTAGAATTTACAGGCAAATTCACAGCTCCCGCGCATGCGTCATTTGAAGTGCTTGTAAAAGGTGTATAGTTAAAGTTGTCGATTCCAATATAATCAGAATTAAGTCCTGTGGGTCCGCCACCCGTTACAAAGTATCGGAATGCCATTCTACCTACGGTAGGCGCTGGCAATCCGCTGACAGTCACCGAATACAATGTCCAGGTTAATGGATACACACCAGTAATGAGCGTAGGATTGATATCAAGAACAACCGTTGAAAAATCACCCACCGAAGTGGCCGTGGTGCCCACATTGGTACTCGTTCCGTTCAAACTTATCCTCACTTGCAGGCGATCAGGATAATCATCAGGACTTATTTTTCGGGTGTAAAAAGAAATCACATCACCATTGTTGATAGTACGCGAAGGCGAAATAAGCCAATTACTAATTGTTCCGGTACCACTTGTGTTTTCAAAATTGGCTGCGATATACGAATTTGTAGGTCCGGATTGTGCAATAAAAGCTGTGATATCACCTTGACCCCATCCTGTGGTCCCTATGGGGCTGCTGTTGTTGGTTTGTACCCAGCCCGAAGCGGCAAGTGTGGTGATGTCATTAAATCCCTCGCTTATTGCTTGAGAATTTGAAACTCCTGGCAGGAACAACAAAAACGAAAGAAAAAGAATAAGTACTGTTAGTTTTGTTCTGGTAAAATGGTTCATGCGATAATTTATTTATTAATAATAAGAGATGCGTCCAAAAATTGGCATTTTATTTAGTAACGATCCAAAATAAATTGGATGATATACAAGTAATCCGGGTGCAATAATATCGATTTTAACCCAATGAAAAAAGCCAAACGGATTGACTTTTGTAGTATATTTGATTCAATAAACAAACCAATTGAAAAAATGAAAACACTTATTGTAATTATGATGTTCCTGATTTCGATACCAGGAATGTTATTAGCGCAAGACACCATTTACACACGGAAGCATGAAGAATTAAAAGTAAAAGTGCTAGAGATCCGAAGTACTGAAGTGAGTTTCCGATACTTCAATAATCTGACCGGACCGGTGTATGTATTCAACAAAAATGAAATTCAACGCATTCACCTTGAAAATGGCGAACAATTGGTTTTTGAAATAGATCCTTACCTGCTGTCAAATCAAGACAAAGCCATCATTCAAAAAAATAATGCATTTAAGATAGAATTCTTTGCTCCGCTCAATGGCAATTTTACACTTTGCTATGAACATTCCATCAAAGTAGGTCTGAATTTAGAAACGAAACTTGGCCTCATAGGGTTTGGCGTACAAAACAATAATGAAAATGCTTCTGGCGCATTTTTGAAAGCAGGATTGAAGATGCTTCCGGGCAAAGATGTGGTGAATGATAACATGAAGTATGCACATCAACTCCGCGGTTTTTATATAAAGCCGGAATTAATATTGACAGTCTACAAAGCCGAACGAGAGTATTATATTTATACTCCTACTAACCCATTTGGTGTTTATGATAAGTCTGATGTGAGCGTTACAGCAGGAGCATTGAATATAGTTTTTGGTAAACAAATGATCCTTGCCAACGTCATGACATTGGATGTTTATGCAGGAATAGGTTACGGTTTTGCTGATGAAAAAGTTGAGAATAAAGTGGAAGGTGTGTTCTATGATTTGCCAACATATTACTACAGCCATATTCAAGCGGGCCAAGACACACCCTTGGTTATTTCTGGTGGATTGACTGTTGGTTTTATTTTTTAGAATGCACAAGCTTTGCCCTTCATTTGGAATTGAATGCTAGTGTTCATAAGTACCATCTTACTTCATTAATTGACTGCCATTTCACATACCGATCAACTGGGAAGAGAAATACGTATTCTTGAGCATCCAAAATCAATCGTATCTGTAGTACCCTCACAAACTGAACTACTGGCCTACTTGGGACTTGGTGGCCGTATAAATGGTATCACCAAATTTTGTATCCACCCTCCTGAAATATTCAAGTCAAAAGCACGAGTGGGTGGCACCAAAAAACTGGATATTGAAAAAATACTGGCTCTCAAACCGGATTTAGTGTTGGCCAACAAAGAAGAGAACACCAAAGAAGATCTTGAGAAATTGATGCGCCATGTGCCCGTGTGGATAAGCGACATTCGCGACCTACCCACCGCGCTTGACATGATAACAAAAGTGGGGCAACTTACAGGCACATCAGCCGAGGCTATTGCGCTGGCAGGTAGCATCACTTCACAATTTGATAAGCTTACTGATCACCCACAGCCCACACACCCTATCAAGGTTGTGTATCTTATATGGAAGTCACCATTCATCACTATTGGCAACGATACTTTCATTCATGACATGCTCTCGCGCTGCGGCTTGCACAACTGCTTTACGCACGCCTCTCGCTATCCCCAAACTACTGCCGATGAAATCAATGCAATGGCACCACAATATCTATTACTTTCTTCTGAGCCCTACCCTTTTAAACACAAGCATATCAACAATTTTCAAAAAATATTTCCTCATTCAAAGATCATAATGGTAGATGGTGAAATGTTCAGTTGGTACGGCAGCAGATTACTCAAGGCACTACAGTATTTTCAGTCACTTCAAAGTCAGTTTGCCAATGGCTTCCACGAAATTGGTTAACTTTCGGCTGCAATTATAATCAGTTTGTTGTGCGGCTAATTTTTCTCATTCTACTTGTTTTCTTTTATTCGTTTCATTGCATAGGCCAAAAAGTTGGCCTTGTGCTAAGTGGCGGTGGCGCGCGTGGTATATCGCATATAGGCGTCATCAAAGCGCTTGAGGAAAACGGAATCCCGATTGATTGTATCGGAGGCACATCAAGCGGTGCGCTTGTGGGAGCAATGTATGCAATGGGTTACACACCCAACCAAATGGAACAAATCGTAAAGTCGCATGACTTTACAGAGTGGGCCAACGGAATTGTAAATGAAGACCTGACGTATTTCTTTCGAATGGGCGCACCCAATTCTTCGTGGATTAATCTCAAACTCGCGCTTGACTCCACACTACAAACCAGTTTACCGGGTAGCATCGTTAATTCTTCTCCAGTCGAATTTGCGTTGATGGAGCGTATGGCTCCGGTGCAAGGCGCGCATGGGCCAAAATTCGATAGCCTTTTTGTTCCCTTCAGATGTGTGGCTGCAGACATAGTAAGCAACCAACAAATCGTTTTTAGCGAAGGTGACCTGGCCAAATCGGTACGATCTTCCATGTCTTACCCTTTCTTTTTCAAACCCGTGGTTGACGGTAACATGATACTTTTTGACGGGGGCATTTACAACAACTTTCCTGCAGATGTGGTGCTGCAAGATTTCTATCCCGACATTATCATAGGTGTAAATGTCAGTTCTGCAACAGCAATCCCCACTGCCGATAATATCGTTTCACAAATCAAAAGCATGATAGGCAAGCCTACTACTTACAATGTGATTTGCCAAAATGGAATTGTGATAGAACCTGATGTGTCGCACTTGCCTTTGTTCGATTTTTCTAATCCAACGCTCATGGTACAAGAGGGACACCATGCGGCCATGGAGAAAATGGAAGAGATAAAAGACAATATAAGGCGCAGAGTGAGCATCGCAGAATTGAACACCAAACGTGCGGAGTTTCGGACAAACTTGCCTACGCTTCAAATTGATAATGTAGTGGTAAAAGGCGTAACTGCAGACCAGGCCGAATATGTGCGCAGGATCGTAAAGTCAACTGACAAGACCATCATCATTGATCAATTAAAAACTGGTTATTTTAAATTAATTATTGATGAAAATATCAAAACAGTGTATCCCACACTGAAATATAATGAGCTGTCTGGTCATTATGATTTGTTGCTTGATATCAGACGTGAAAAAGATCTGATTGCAGAATTTGGTGGAAATTTTTCATCTCGTCCTATCAATGAAGCATACATTGGTTTAAAATACAATGTGTGGGGCAGGCAATCGCTAAGTTTGCGTGCCAACTCCTACTTTGGTAAATTATACAGCTCATTACAAATAGCTCCGCGCCTCGATATACCCGGCACTACTCCATTTTATATTCAACCCTTTGCCACATTAAATCGATGGGATTTTTTCCGCAGCAGCACTGCTTTTTTTGAGGACGTTAAACCCTCATTTTTAATCCAAAATGAAAATTATTATGGCCTTACCGCGGGTGTGCCTGCGCGCAACAAGGGTAAGGTAACGGCATCGCTCTCCTACAACCAACTAAAAGACCAATATTATCAATCAAGAAATTTCTTGGTGGCTGACACGGCTGACCAATCAAATCTTGATGCTGTAACCGCCAACATAGCATTTGAACGCAGCACGCTTAATCGAAAGATGTATGCCAGCAATGGCACTTTTTTTTCAGTCTCAGGTTTCTATATCGATGGCAAAGAGAAAACCATCCCTGGCTCCACCAGTATTCTGCGCGATACCATAATCGAATATAAAAAGTGGCTCCAGCTTTCTATGGTTTACGACAATTACTTCAAGCGCTTTGGCCCTATCAAGCTCGGCTATTACGCTCATATGTTGTTTTCCAACGAACCTTTTTTTGCTAATCACACAGCTACAATCCTCAAAGCACCCGCCTTTCAGCCCATTCCCGAAATGAAAACTCTGTTCCTGGAAAGGTATCGCTCACACAATTTTGCCGGCACCGGAATCAAAACGGTAACCACTGTTCTTAAAAATTTCGACTTTCGTATAGAGGCATTTGTGTACCAGCCGTTCCAGGAAATAATTGAAAAACAAAACGGCAAATCAGGCTACGCTTCGGCTTTCAGTTCACGCTATTATCTGGCCACAGCAGGTTTAGTCTACAACAGCCCTCTTGGTCCGTTGAATTTATCATTCAATTATTACGACAAGGAAGAAGAGCCAGTCTCTGTCTTGTTCCATTTCGGGTACATCATATTCAACAAGCGAGCACTCGAATAAAAAAAGCCCGATGAAAACTCACCGGGCTCTATAATTAATTTCAATAAATTCAAGCTTGTGCCGTAGGACCGCCAAAATTCATGGGCATAGAAAACCCATCCGACTGCTTTATTTTACCATGTGTTTCTTCATATTTGCCAATGTTGTCGGCCAGGGCTTCCATCAATCGTTTGGCATGCTGTGGGGTGAGCACCACGCGCGTTTTCACTTTCGCCTTTGGCACTCCCGGCATTACTTTAATAAAGTCAATTACGAATTCTGAATTGGAGTGTGTGATGATGGCAAGATTTGAATAGTGTCCGTCAGCTACTTCTTCACTCAACTCTATGTTCAATTGATTCTGATTTGGGTTTTGATTCTGCTCACTCATGAGTTTTAGTTTTTGATATGATTGTAAAGTTACTTAAAATATTCGCCAGCTTTCGTTCAAAACAAACCCCGCAGGATTCAAATCTCGCGGGGCTTGTAATAAATTATTTGATTATCTGAATCAATGTGTATCTACCGCTTCTTCTTCGTTTTTAGAAGCCATCAGCAAGTTATACTCTTCCATAGATCCTACAATTAGCTTTTCATACTCACGCAATCCGGTGCCGGCAGGTATCAGGTGGCCTACAATTACGTTCTCTTTCAGGCCAATCAGGTGGTCAACTTTTCCGCTAATTGAAGCTTCGTTCAACACTTTAGTTGTTTCCTGGAACGATGCAGCAGATATCCAACTGTTGGTATGCAATGCAGCTTGAGTAATGCCTTGCAACAATGGTGTAGATGTCGCTGGTATAGCATCTCTAGCATCAACAGGTTTCAAGTCCTTACGTCTCAATGAAGAATTTTCTTCTCTCAATGTACGTACTGTCATTATTTGTCCGGCTTTCATAGTAGCAGAATCACCCGGATCATTCACAACTTTTTTATCGATAATCCAGTCGTTTTCTTCCATAAATTCCCACTTGGTTACTTGCTCTCGCTCTAGGAACTTTGTATCACCTGGATCTGCAATTATAACCTTGCGCATCATCTGGCGAACAATCACCTCAAAGTGCTTGTCGTTGATCTTCACACCTTGCAAACGGTAAACTTCCTGTATCTCATTTACGAGATATTCCTGAACCATAGATGGTCCTTTGATAGCCAAGATGTCAGAAGGTGTGATGGCTCCGTCAGAAAGCGGCATACCCGCTTTGATGAAGTCATTGTCCTGAACAAGTATGTGCTTAGACAGCGATACGAGATATTTCTTCACATCACCTTCTTTTGACTGAACTACGATCTCGCGATTACCACGCTTAATTCCGCCATATGTTACCACACCATCAATCTCAGAAACAACTGCAGGATTTGACGGATTACGAGCTTCAAACAATTCAGTAACACGTGGCAGTCCACCTGTGATATCACCTGATTTTCCAGTAGCCCTTGGTATTTTCACAAGTGTTTCACCTGCTACAATTTTAGCACCTTGGTTTACAACTATGTGCGCACCTACCGGCAAGTTGAATGATTTCAGTACTTCCTTGGTTTTCTCTGATACTATTTTAATTACAGGATTCTTTGTCTTATCCCTTGAGTCTATGATAACTTTCTCTTTGTACCCTGTCTGTTCATCAGAAGCTTCCCTATAGGTTGCTCCATCTTCAATATGTTCGAAGTCAATCTTACCTGATGTATCAGAAATAATTAATGCGTTATATGGATCCCAATCGCAAATCAAATCTCCTTTCTTCACTTTGGCTCCGTCTTTCACATACAATTTAGAACCATAAGGTACATTGCTAGTTGCCAATATAGTTTTGGTGCCAGTGTCGATAATTCTAAATTCTCCGCTTCGTCCTACCACAATGGTTTGTTTCTTGTCGTCACCTTTGTAGTCAACAGTTCTGATCTCTTCAAATTCAACTACCCCATCGTATTTAGCCTCTATGGTTGACTCAGCAGCAAGTTTGCTTGCAGTTCCACCCACGTGGAAAGTACGAAGTGTCAACTGTGTTCCCGGTTCACCGATAGACTGTGCTGCTATTACGCCCACAGCCTCGCCTTTCTGTACCATCCTACTGGTTGAAAGATTTCGTCCATAGCATTTGGCACATACTCCTTGTTTCGATTCGCAAGTAAGAACTGAACGGATCTCAACAGACTCGATTGGAGACTCTTCAATCAACAGGGCAATTTCTTCCTTAATCTCATCTCCACTGGTTACTACTTTTTCTCCTGTTTGCGGATGGAATATATCGTGAACCGAAACACGTCCCAATATCCTATCGTAAAGTGATTCTACAACTTCGTCATTGTTGATAAGGGCAGTTTCTTCCAATCCACGCAGTGTACCACAATCATTCTCATTGATGATTACGTCCTGTGCCACGTCTACAAGTCTTCTTGTAAGGTAACCGGCATCGGCCGTTTTCAGTGCTGTATCGGCAAGTCCTTTACGGGCACCGTGTGTAGATATAAAATACTCAAGAATTGACAGACCTTCCTTAAAGTTTGAAAGAATTGGGTTTTCAATAATCTCTCCACCCGAAGCACCTGACTTCTGAGGCTTTGCCATCAATCCCCTCATTCCACCCAACTGCCTGATCTGCTCTTTTGATCCCCTTGCACCTGAGTCTAGCATCATATACACCGCATTGAATCCTTGCTTGTCAGCAGCCAATTGTTTCAACAAACTTTCGGTGATGCGGCTATTGGTTCGGGTCCAAATGTCGATGATCTGGTTGTAACGCTCATTGTTTGTAATGAAACCCATGTTGTAGTTACTCATCACTTCTTCTACTTCGTTGTGAGCTTTCGCAACCAACTTATCTTTCTCCTCAGGTATCTGAACATCGGTAAGATTAAATGATAGACCACCTTTAAATGCGACACCAAAACCAAGACCTTTAATATCATCAAGGAATTGAGCAGCACGCGCAATACCAGTTTTCTTAAGTACTTCGGTGATAATATCGCGCAATGATTTTTTAGTCAACAGTGCGTTTATAAAACCAACTTCATTCAAAGGAACTACTTCATTAAAAAGTACGCGGCCAGTAGTTGACTCAATCACTCTCTCCACCGGCAAGTCATTTTCCAGTACAATGGTCTTCACTTTGATCACCGAATGGAGGTCAAGTTTTTTCTCATTGTAAGCAATAATTACTTCCTGTGAAGAATAAAAAATTGAACCTTCTCCTTTCATCGCTCGCACTTTGTCAGTCACGCGATGCTTTGTCAGATAGTACAATCCCAATACCATGTCTTGTGATGGTACCGTGATAGGCGCTCCGTTTGCGGGGTTCAAAATATTGTGCGATGCAAGCATCAACATTTGAGCTTCTAGTATGGCTGCATTGCCTAGTGGTACGTGAACAGCCATCTGGTCACCGTCAAAGTCAGCGTTGAATGCAGTACAAACAAGTGGGTGCAGTTGTATGGCTTTTCCTTCTATAAGTTTTGGTTGAAATGCCTGGATACCCAATCTGTGCAGAGTAGGTGCGCGGTTGAGCAATACAGGGTGACCTTTCAAAACGTTCTCCAGGATATCCCAGATGATAGCATCTTTCTTGTCAACTAGTTTCTTGGCTGATTTTACTGTTTTTACAATACCTCTTTCTATCATCTTTCGAATGATGAACGGCTTGAAAAGTTCTGCGGCCATATCTTTTGGAAGTCCGCACTCATGTAATTTGAGCTCCGGTCCTACCACAATTACTGAACGTGCAGAGTAATCCACGCGCTTACCAAGTAAGTTCTGACGGAATCGTCCTTGCTTTCCTTTTAAGCTATCACTCAATGATTTCAACGGACGGTTAGACTCTGTCTTCACCGCATTTACTTTTCGAGAATTATCAAACAAAGAATCTACAGATTCTTGCAACATCCGTTTCTCATTTCGGAGAATTACGTCTGGCGCTTTTATCTCTATCAGTCTCTTCAATCTGTTGTTGCGGATAATTACTCTTCGGTAAAGATCGTTCAAGTCGGAAGTAGCAAAACGTCCTCCATCCAGTGGTACTAATGGGCGCAATTCCGGTGGAATTACTGGAACCACCTTAATAATCATCCACTCAGGTTTGTTCTCAATATTGCGATTGGCACTTCTGAATGCTTCAACCACTTGAAGTCGCTTCAGCGCTTCATTTTTCCTTTGTTGAGAAGTTTCGTTATTAGCTTGGTGACGCAGGTTATATGAAAGTTCATCCAGATTTAATCTGCTGAGCAAATCATAAAGTGCATCTGCACCCATACGCGCAATAAACTTATTAGGATCTGTATCATCCAAGTGTTGATTGTCCTTGGGCATTGTATCAAGTATGTTCAGATATTCCTCCTCGGTCAGAAAATCAAGATATGTAAGTGGTTCGCCTTCTGCGTTCACTGCAGTTCCCGGCTGTATCACAACATAGCGTTCGTAGTAGATAATGAGATCAAGTTTTTTGGTTGGCAAACCGAGCAAGTAACCTATTTTATTAGGCAAACTGCGGAAATACCAGATGTGAGCTACAGGCACAACCAATTGTATGTGTCCCATGCGCTCTCTTCTTACTTTCTTTTCCGTAACCTCCACACCGCAACGGTCACATATGATTCCCTTGTAACGGATGCGCTTATATTTACCGCAGTGACATTCCCAATCTTTTACAGGGCCAAATATGCGCTCGCAGAAGAGGCCATCGCGTTCGGGTTTGTAAGTACGATAGTTTATGGTTTCCGGCTTCAATACCTCGCCACTCGATTGCTCGAGTATGTGCTCGGGTGAAGCAAGACTTATGGTTATTTTGGTAAAATTGCTTTTGATCTTTGGATCTCTTTTTAACATTGCTGTCAGCTTTTTATAATGTGGTACTGAACGTCTTTATTACAAATTTGTATTGCCTAGAATTAATCGAGGGTTACTTTTAAACCCAATCCTCTTAATTCATGTAACAATACATTGAACGACTCGGGAATTCCCGGTGTAGGCATGTTATCGCCTTTTACGATAGACTCATATGCCTTCGCACGGCCAATCACGTCATCTGATTTCACAGTGAGTAATTCTTGCAACAAGTGGGCAGCACCAAATGCTTCAATGGCCCAAACCTCCATCTCTCCAAAACGCTGGCCACCAAACTGGGCTTTACCACCCAAAGGCTGCTGCGTAATCAGCGAATACGGTCCAATTGATCGGGCGTGCATCTTGTCATCTACCATGTGGCCTAACTTCATCATGTATATCACACCTACTGTTGCCGGTTGGTCAAACTTCTCACCAGTTCCACCATCTCTCAAATAAGTGATGCCAAATTCAGGCAAACCTGCTTTGCTTACATAAGAGTCGATGTCTTCGATTGAAGCTCCATCAAAAATCGGAGTGGCAAAACGCACACCCAGCTTTTGTCCGGCCCAGCCTAGCACAGTTTCATAAATCTGTCCAAGGTTCATTCGCGAAGGCACACCCAATGGATTCAATACGATGTCAACCGGTGTTCCGTCATCCAGGAAAGGCATATCCTCTTCACGAACTATACGCGCTACAATTCCTTTATTACCATGTCGGCCTGCCATCTTATCACCTACTTTTAGTTTACGCTTCTTAGCTATGTAAACTTTAGCAAGCTTCATGATGCCAGCTGGCAACTCATCACCTACACTGATTGCATATTGCTTGCGCTTCGAAGCTCCAAGCATTTCATTTGCACGAACTGTAAAATTGTGAATCAGCTGCTTAATGAGCTCATTTTTGTCTTTATCAGTGGTCCATTTAGATGGATCTGTGTGCATGATCTCTAACTCGCCTAGTGATTTCTGGCTGAACTTAGATCCTTTTGGAATCACCTCTTCACCCAAATAATTCTTTACACCTTGTGATGTTTTGCCACTCACTAATACATACAGTTTATCAACAAGCTTTGATTTTAATTCAACAAATGCTTTGTTATAATCCTGTGTGATTTTGTCAAGAACTCCCTTCTCTTCGGCTTTTGCGGTCTTATCCTTAACAGCTCTAGAGAAGAGTTTCTTGTTTATCACAATCCCTTTTACCGAAGGTGGTACACGCAATGATGCGTCTTTTACGTCACCTGCTTTGTCACCAAATATGGCGCGAAGCAGTTTTTCTTCTGGCGAAGGATCTGTTTCACCTTTTGGAGTGATCTTACCAATAAGTATATCACCCTCCATCACTTCAGCACCCACCCTGATGATTCCGTTCTCATCAAGCTCGCGTGTGGCTTCTTCACTTACGTTAGGAATATCAGCAGTGAGCTCTTCCAGCCCACGCTTTGTATCACGCACTTGGAGTGTGTATTCATCTATGTGAAGGGAAGTGAATATGTCATCTTTCACAACGCGCTCAGAAATCACGATAGCATCCTCGAAGTTGTAACCAGACCATGGCATAAATGCCACCTTGAGGTTACGTCCTAAAGCCAACTCACCATCTTGCGTTGCATAACCTTCGCAAAGTACTTGTCCTTCCTTTACCTTGTCACCTTTTCTAACAATCGGTTTAAGGTTGATACAGGTATTTTGGTTTGTCTTCTGAAACTTTGTCAGATTATAAGTTACCGTATCATCATCAAAGCTAATAAGCTTGGCTTCTTCGCTTCGTGAATACTTGATCATTATTTTATTGGCATCCACATACTCAACCACACCATCTCCTTCGGCATTAATGAGCACACGGCTATCGCGCGCCACCAGTGGCTCAAGGCCGGTACCAACTACAGGCGCTTCTGGGCGCAACAATGGTACTGCCTGGCGTTGCATGTTCGATCCCATGAGTGCGCGGTTGGCGTCATCATGCTCAAGGAAAGGAATCAATGAAGCGGCAATGGAAGCAATTTGGTTTGGCGCAACATCCATCAACTCAATCTTTTCAGGATCAAGAACAGGGAAGTCACCCATGAAACGTGCTTTCACTCTGGGGTCAGTAAACTTACCTTGAGCGTCTATCACAGCATTGGCTTGCGCGATTACTTTATTGTCTTCTTCTTCGGCGGTGAGATAAACAACTTCGCCCTTGACTTCCACTCGCCCCTTATTCACATGTCTGTAGGGTGTTTCTATAAAACCAAGATCATTGATTTTGGCATATACACATAAAGAAGAAATCAAACCAATGTTAGGTCCCTCAGGAGTCTCAATGGTACAAAGTCGTCCATAGTGCGTATAGTGTACGTCACGTACCTCGAAACCAGCTCGCTCACGAGATAAACCACCTGGCCCGAGGGCCGACAATCTTCTTTTGTGCGTAATTTCAGCAAGCGGGTTTGTTTGGTCCATTAACTGAGACAGCTGGTTGGTACCAAAAAACGAGTTGATTACTGATGAAAGTGTTTTGGCGTTGATAAGATCGGCAGGTGTGAACACCTCGTTGTCTCTCACGTTCATTCTTTCACGGATGGTTCTGGCCATACGCGCCAAGCCCACACCAAACTGCGAATACAATTGTTCACCCACGGTGCGCACCCTTCTGTTGCTCAAGTGATCAATATCATCGACCTCGGCACGCGAGTTTATCAATTGAATAAGATACTTTATGATTGCGATGATGTCCTCTTTCGAAAGCACCCTCAAATCAGTGTTTTTGTCAACAGCCAGTTTCTTATTTATTCTGTATCGACCCACTTCTCCCAAATCATAACGCTTATCAGAGAAGAACAGCTTGTCGATGATGCCACGTGCCGTCTCTTCGTCCGGTGGATCAGCGTTACGCAACTGCTTGTAGATATGCTCCACAGCTTCTTTCTCAGAGTTCGAAGTGTCCTTCTGAAGCGTGTTGTAAATGATCGCAAAGTCGTTTGCATTTATTTCTTCCTTGTGAAGAAAAATATTTTTTGCACCGGCTTCAATTATTTGTTCAATATGATTCTCTTCAAGAATGGTTTCACGCTCAATGATAACCTCATTACGTTGAATAGAAACTACCTCACCTGTATCCTCATCCACAAAATCTTCTACCCAACTCTTAAGCACTCTAGCTGCTAGTTTGCGTCCGAGAAACTTTTTCAATCCTGACTTGCTTACTTTGATTTCGTCAGCAAGTCCAAATATTTCGAGAATGTCTTTATCCTGCTCAAATCCAATGGCGCGTAACAAAGTGGTTACAGGAAACTTCTTTTTCCTGTCAATGTATGCATACATCACATTGTTGATGTCAGTGGCAAATTCGATCCACGAACCTTTAAACGGAATCACCCTGGCAGAGTAAAGTTTTGTTCCGTTAGCGTGGCGACTTTGGCCAAAGAACACACCTGGCGAACGGTGCAATTGAGAAACAATCACACGCTCAGCACCATTGATCACAAAAGTGCCTTTGGGTGTCATGTAAGGTATTGTTCCAAGATATACGTCTTGCACAATGGTTTCAAAATCTTCGTGTTCGGGGTCGGTGCAATACAGTTTCAACTTTGCTTTCAATGGCACACTGTAAGTAAGCCCGCGTTCTATTGCCTCCTCTATTGAATAACGAGGTGGATCTACGAAGTAATCCTGAAACTCGAGTACAAAATTATTTCTGGCATCAGTGATAGGGAAGTTTTCACTGAATACCTTGTGAAGTCCTTCACGCTGATGATTTTCGCTTGTAGTTTCCAATTGAAAAAATTCCCTGAACGACTTGAGCTGAACATCAAGAAAGTCAGGGTAATCAATAAAATTCTTATTGGATGCGAAATTGATCTTTTTTATTGTGGAAGTGGATATAGCAGTCAAGGTTGTAAATTTTAAATTAGTAGAAACACCGAAAACCCATTAAGCAGGGTTACGCATTAAAGAGATCAATAATGTACTTCAATAGGGCATAGACCTCACCTGTTTGAACAGGAATGAGGTCTATCTCCTATAGTTGTATTCCGGCAATTACTTAACTTCAACTTCGGCTCCGGCTTCTTCCAATTGCGTTTTCAAAGAGTTTGCTTCTTCTTTAGAAACACCTTCTTTAACTGGCTTTGGTGCACCGTCTACCAAGTCTTTAGCTTCTTTCAAGCCAAGTCCGGTTAACTCTTTCACTAATTTTACGATTGCGAGTTTAGCGCCACCTGGTGCTTTAAGAATCACATCAAATGTTGATTTCTCTTCCACGGCAGCTTCACCACCTCCACCACCGGCTACCATTACTGGTGCAGCAGCTGCTGGCTCAATACCATACTCATCCTTAAGGATTTGTGCTAACTCGTTTACTTCTTTTACTGTTAAATTCACTAATTGTTCAGCGAATGATTTTAAATCTGCCATTGTTATTGCTTTTAAAAATTTGTGTTCTGATTAATTATTTATGATGATGGTTTTTTATTTTTCTGTTCGCTCTGAAAGTGTTTTCACAATACCCGCAAGTTTGCCTCCGCTCGATTGCAATGCGGAGATAACATTCTTCGCTGGAGACTGCAACAATCCAATGATATCTCCCACCAATTCTTCTTTGGTTTTGATCTTGGTGAGCATATCCAGCTGATTGTCGCCTATGAATACAGCAGTGTCAATGTATGCTGCTTTAAGCACGGGCCTTTCTCCCGACTTTCTAAATTCTTTGATTACTGCTGCCGGAGCTTTCTGTGATTCAGAAAACATGATAGCCGATGTACCTTTGAGCACTTCATACAATTCATCATATGAGTTGGCGCTCTTCTCCATTGCTTTTCGAATCAAGGTATTCTTAGCCACTTGCATGGATATACCTTTATTGAAACACATCCTGCGCAACTTGCTGGTTGCTTCAACTGTCAAATGTGAAGTATCTGCAATGTAGAAACTGTTATATGACTCCAGCTTCTCGGTCAGTGCATTTATTATTTGATCTTTCTCTTCTCTTTTCATTTCTCAACGAGTTATTTTGTTTGAGCTTGAATTATGCGGCTGAAACCGATTTGGTCTCAATCCTTATACCCGGGCTCATGGTGCTGCTTAGGCTAATGCTTTTGATATAGGTTCCTTTTGCTGAAGCTGGTTTCAGCTTCACAATTGTATGAAGAACTTCGTGTGCGTTTTCGTAAATTTTTTGGCTATCAAATGATACACGCCCCACAGATGTATGAATGATTCCTGTTTTATCAACTTTGAAATCAATTTTGCCACCTTTTGAATCAGTCACAGCTTTACCCACATCGTTGGTTACTGTTCCTGTTTTAGGATTTGGCATCAGGTTACGAGGTCCCAGTATTCTACCGAGTTTACCAACCTTACCCATCACACTTGGCATGGTGATGATGATATCCACATCAGTCCAGCCTTTCTCGATTTTCTCAATGTACTCGTCCAGTCCTACAAAGTCAGCGCCTGCCTCTTTGGCTTCTTCTTCTTTGTCGGGTGTGCACAATACCAATACACGCAAGGTCTTGCCTGTGCCATGTGGTAATGTAACCGAACCTCGAACCATTTGATTGGCTTTGCGAGGGTCTACACCCAGGCGGATATCCATATCAACTGATGAGTCAAATTTTGTCATGGTGATTTCTTTCACCAATTTAGAAGCTTCTTCCAAAGTATATGCTTTTGCTGCATCTATTTTCGATTCTGCGTCTTTTCTTTTTTTACTTATACGTGCCATTGCGGTATGAATAATTATTGTTAGTTAGACCAGGGTGGATTCCCTGCTACGGTGATGCCCATGCTACGTGCTGTTCCTGCTACCATTCTCATAGCTGATTCAACAGTGAAAGCATTTAAGTCCGGCATTTTATCTTCAGCTATTTTCTTTACCTGATCCCAGGATACTGATGCAACTTTTTTACGGTTAGGTTCAGCGGAGCCAGATTTTAGTTTCGTGGCCTCCATCAATTGGACTGCTACCGGTGGTGTTTTGATGATGAATTCGAACGACTTATCCACATACACAGTAATCACAACCGGTAATACTTTACCTGCTAAATCTTGCGTACGTGCGTTGAACTGTTTACAAAACTCCATGATGTTCACACCCTTGGCACCCAATGCAGGTCCAATCGGAGGTGCTGGATTTGCAGCGCCACCTTTAACCTGAAGTTTGATAAGTGCTCCTATTTCTTTTGCCATTTTGTTCTTTGAATATGATGGTTACTCCATTGCTTCTTAGCAGAGTACCTATTTATTATTATTTATTACTCTTTTTCTACTTGCATATAGCTCAACTCCAATGGCGTCTTTCTACCGAAAATTTTCACCATTACTTTGAGCTTCTTCTTCTCTTCATTCACCTCTTCAATGATTCCGGTGAAACTATTAAATGGTCCGTCTATCACTTTCACCGATTCACCCACCAGGTAAGGCACATTCAATATTTCATCGCTATCAGCCAATTCATCTACCTTGCCCAGTATTCTGTTCACTTCGGCAATTCGCAATGGCGCTGGTGCTTCTCCTCTTGCTCCCAGAAATCCTATTACACCATTCACATTTGATATGATGTGCGATACTTCACCTTCCAGGCAAGCTTCTATGAGCACGTATCCGGGGAAAAAACTCCTTTCTTTACTAACTTTTTTCCCTTGCCTTATCTGGTATATTTTCTCTGTTGGAATGAGTACTTGTGATACATAATCCTCAAGATGCAACCGGCTTATCTCAGTTTCGATATACTGCTTTATCTTTTTCTCTTTCCCGCTGATAGCCCTAACGACATACCACTTCTTATCTTTCTCAGCCATGGTTCTTAGCGGTTGATTAGTTAAACATTCCGTAGATCAGATTCATCATTGCTTGAAAACCTGAGTCCATAAGAAATATGATGAGTGCAATAATCATAGAAGCCACCATTACCAGTATTGCGCTGCTCTGCAACTCCGACCATGTGGGCCATGATACTTTTTGGGTCAATTCCTGGATACTATCCTGGATATATAGTTTTATCTTTTGCATGATATTTCTGACAAAGTCTTATCGATTAGTGCACGGGTGGAGAGACTCGAACTCCCAGCCAATGGTTTTGGAGACCACTACTCTACCAATTGAGCTACACCCGTTTTTTAATTTTATCTTTTGAAGTGTAATCCAAATCGTATTTCTGACTTCCTGGTATTCTCGCTTTAAGCGATACTACGCTACCAATTGAGCTACACCCGATTCAATGACTTTAATTGCAATCCCGGTATCAGTAAGCTGTTACCGGGATTGACAACCAAAATATATTTACTTCACAATTTCGATTACCTGACCGGCACCTACGGTACGGCCACCTTCACGAATCGCGAAACGTAATCCTTTTTCCATGGCCACAGGCTGGATAAGTGTTACAGAAATTGTAACGTTATCACCCGGCATTACCATTTCACGTCCTTCTGGCAGGAATATTTCACCAGTTACGTCAGTAGTACGCAAGTAAAACTGTGGACGATACTTATTGTGGAATGGAGTGTGACGTCCACCTTCTTCTTTCTTCAAAACATAAATCTCTGCTTTGAATTCGGTGTGAGGAGTTATTGAACCAGGCTTGGCTATTACCATTCCTCTGCGGATATCATTTTTCTCAATACCGCGCAGCAATAAACCTACGTTGTCACCCGCTTCACCTCTGTCAAGAATCTTACGGAACATTTCCACACCAGTAACAGTAGACTTCAACTTTTTGTCCTGCATACCGATGATTTCAACCTCTTCACTTGAGTTGATTACGCCACGCTCAATACGACCTGTGGCAACAGTACCACGACCGGTAATTGAGAACACATCCTCTACTGGCATAAGGAATGGAAGGTCCACCAGACGTGGAGGAATTGGAATAAATGAATCCACAGCGTCCATCAATTCCATGATCTTTGGAACCCAAGTAGCATCTTTGTTCAATCCACCCAATGCAGATCCACGGATTACAGGAATGTTATCTCCGTCAAATTCGTAGAAACTGAGGAGTTCACGGATTTCCATTTCAACGAGGTCAAGCAATTCTGGATCATCCACCATATCCACTTTGTTCATGAAAACAACAATTTGTGGAACACCAACCTGGCGTGCAAGCAGAATGTGCTCACGTGTTTGTGGCATAGGACCGTCAGTGGCGGCTACCACCACTATAGCTCCGTCCATCTGTGCAGCACCTGTAACCATGTTCTTTACATAGTCAGCGTGACCAGGACAGTCAACGTGTGCATAGTGACGGTTTGCAGTTGTGTATTCAACGTGCGAAGTATTGATGGTAATACCACGCTCTTTTTCTTCTGGAGCGTTATCGATTGAGTCAAAACTTCTTACTTCAGAAAGTCCAGCTTCCGCAAGTACCGTAGTAATTGCAGCAGTTAATGTAGTCTTACCGTGGTCAACGTGACCGATGGTACCGATGTTCACGTGTGGTTTGGAACGATCAAATTTTTCTTTAGCCATAGCAAATAAGTGTTAAAAATATCTAGTTAATGTTATATATATAAGTAATTAAAGTTTCAAAGAGCCAATGAAGGGACTTGAACCCTTGACCCCTTCCTTACCATGGAAGTGCTCTACCAGCTGAGCTACATCGGCTTAATTTAGTACATACCGGTACTGAATTAAGCATGTTTTATTCTCACAAAGCATACAATGCAGAACCAGTAGATGTCAGAGCGGAAGACCGGGCTCGAACCGGCCACCCTCAGCTTGGAAGGCTGATGCTCTACCAAATGAGCTACTTCCGCAATAATAAATGGTGGGGAGAGGAGGATTCGAACCTCCGAAGTCGAAAGACAACAGATTTACAGTCTGCCCCATTTGGCCGCTCTGGAATCTCCCCTTCCCTTTCAAATAATGGTTTAATAAATAAAGAACATCACGAGCCGATGGAGGGATTCGAACCCCCGACCCACTGATTACAAATCAGTAGCTCTGGCCAACTGAGCTACATCGGCATGCAGCATTTTTGTACTAATACAGAACACCCCTTAAAATGGGACTGCAAATGTATTAAACATTTAACGATAAACAAAAACAAGTTCATCGTTTATTAACGAAATCTTTGAGTTATAAATACGCCATGGAAGCTGGCAGTATTGATAACCGATATGTAATGTCGGTCTTGGAAGCGGTGCAAATATACATCTATTTGCATAAGAACCAAAAAAAGGCCGCATCGCTCCGGCCTCATCTGAATCCCTTGGGTATTACATACCCCTAATTTTTTCCTTATGTTTGGTTAATTGCTTGCGCAAAGCCTCTACGGCTATATCGGTTGACTGCTCAAAGGTGGCAGATTGCTCTTTCGCAAAAATGACGCGACCGGGCAAATTCAGTTTGATTTCTGTAATCTTATTCTCTTTGTCATTTTGTTGTAAGCGTAAAAAAACTTCTCCGTCTATGATCTCATCATAAAAAGTAAGGAGCTTGTCTACTTTCTCCTGGATAAAATCAACTAGCTTTTGGTCTGCGTCAAAATGGATGGATTGCACTTTCAATTTCATATTCATTTCCTCCTAAGTTTATTTATGCTCTTGGATGAGCTTGTTTATATACTGATTTAAGTTTCTCAATGGTATTGTGCGTGTACACCTGCGTGGCTGCCAAACTGCTGTGTCCCAGCAGTTCTTTCACTGCATTGATATCGGCTCCGTTGTTGAGCATGTGTGTGGCAAAAGTATGTCTTAATACGTGAGGGCTTTTCTTCTCGAGTGTAGTTACCTGCGACAAATATCGGTTTACAATCGAATACACAAACTTGGGACCAGGCTTTTTCCCTTTGTTATTTAAGAATAAGTTCTCGTCCTTTTCTGATGCTGAAAATTTTGCATTGAGCAAAGCGAGATATTGTTTTATCTGGTTCCCAAGTGCTGATGAAACAGGTATAATGCGTTCTTTATTTCGTTTGCCAAGCACTTTGATAGTGGAGTTGTAAGTATCAAAATCTACTTCTTTGATGTTAATCAACTCTGCCAAACGCATGCCTGTATTGTAAAAAAGCTCCAATATTAATCGGTCCCGAGCACCTTCAAATCCCTCTTCAAACTTAATTTCAACCAAAAGCTTTTCCATGGCTGACTTTTCCACATACACAGGTAAACGTTTTGATGTTTTTGGGGACACCACTTTGGTCATTGGATTGTCAGACACCAAACCTGATTTAATCAGAAATCTGAAATAGGTCTTCAACACAGTGATTTTTCGATTAATCGTTCTTGTGCTGAGTTTTAAGTCCATCATGCTTACTATCCATGATCGAACAATAGGGTGGGTTACTTCGGTAAATTGTTCAATCTCAAATTGGAGTGCAAGAAATTTACTGAATTGATTAAGATCAATCTGATAAGCAGTGAGCGTATGTGGAGAAAATCGTTTCTCGTACCTCAAATAATGGATAAAGCTATTCTCAATCATAAAAACACCTTCCGGAGTGAATAATTTAACACCAAAAGTTCCGGTAAGGTTTCAATTCATGCTTAATTCAATTAATCTAAACATGAACTAAATATAAGAAAATTGAATGCACGGGCAAAAAAAAGGAAAGCTATTTGCTTTCCTAGTGAGTTATAATCCTTCTTGTTCCCTTAAATGGTTAATATACTTCGCCTTCAACTTTTCAGTCCTCTTTACTACAGAAGGCTTGGTGTATGCCTGACGCTCTCTTAATTCCTTAATCGCTCCGGTTCTTTCGAATTTCTTCTTGAACTTCTTCAATGCTCTGTCGATAGACTCTTTTTCTTTGATTGGTATTATTATCATTTTGATTTTGTTGTCTTTTACTAAAAATTAGGAGCGCAAATTTAATAATTATTTTTACAATCCCACTACTTTTTTTATTGCCTTACGTATATTAATCCTGATATTAAAGGATACTTCGGGCAATAACAAGCTTTTGAATTTCTGAAGTTCCTTCACCAATTGTGCACAATTTTGCATCCCGGTAATATTTTTCGACCGGAAAATCTTTAGTATATCCGTATCCACCGAATATTTGCACTGCTTCAGTAGCGCATTTCACGGCTACTTCTGACGTCATGTACTTGGCCATTGCCGAAACTTTCGTAACGGGCTTGCCTTCATTCTTTAAAAAAGCAGCTTGAAATGTCAACAATTCGGCCGCCTCAATTTGAGTTGCCATATCTGCCAGTTTAAATGAAATTCCTTGAAATTCGGAAATGGGCTTGCCAAACTGCTGGCGTTCTTTTGAATAATTTAAGGCTGCTTCCAGCGCTCCTTTTGCAATCCCTAAACCTAATGAGGCAATAGATATTCGACCGCCATCAAGCACTTTCATTGCTTGAATAAATCCCTCTCCCTCTTTACCAAGCATATTATCCTTGCTCACCCGGCAATTGTCGAATAACAATTCTGTGGTTTCAGAGGCACGCATTCCCAATTTATTTTCTTTTCGGCCGTGTGTGAATCCAGGTGTGCCTTTCTCAATGGCAAAAGCAGTCATGCCGTGCGAATCGCCTGTCTCGCCTGTTCGCACAATTACGACTGCGATATTGCCCGATTTGCCATGTGTTATCCAACATTTAGCTCCATTTATTATGTAGTCGTCACCATCTTTTACAGCGGTGGTCATCATATTACCTGCATCCGAGCCTGTGTTGGGTTCGGTGAGTCCCCAAGCGCCAATCCACTCCGCAGTAGCCAATTTAGGCAACCAACGTTGCTTTTGATCGGCTGTGCCAAATTGTAAAATATGACCTGTGCAAAGGGAGTTGTGCGCGGCCATTGAAAGGCCAATGGAGCCACAAATTTTTGAAATTTCAACAATTGCGGTAACGTATTCGAAATAGCCCAACCCTGCCCCTCCGTATTCCTGTGGAACAAGCACACCCATCAATCCCAGTTCACCTAGTTTCTTAAACACTTCAATTGGAAATTCCTGGCTTTCGTCCCACTCCATCATTTTGGGCCTGATGTGTTTTTCTCCAAAATCCTTTATTGTTTGAGCAATAAGTTTTTGATTTTCGGTCGGTTCAAAGTTCATTTTGTCGATTTATGAATCAATAGTTTATCAATGTCTGAATGTAGTTGCAGTAGGGGCGCAACTTTTCGTTGCCATTTAACTGGTCCAAAGTTACAACAAATGAAAAAGCAGCAACTTTCCCACCCAAACTGGTTATCATTTTGGCGGCCGCTACTGCTGTGCCACCTGTAGCCAACAAATCATCATGAATGAGTACAGAAGCACCCTTTTCGAAAGCATCCTCGTGCAACTCAATGGTGGCTACGCCATATTCTAGTTCATATTCTTGCTTTATTTTTTTGTAGGGAAGTTTGCCTTCCTTTCGCACAGGCACAAAGGGAATTTTTAATTTTTGTGACAAAAGCATTCCAAAAAAAAACCCTCTGCTCTCTATGCCTGCCACCGCGTCTATATGCAACCCTTTTAATGATGCCGCAATTGCATCAGCCATGTCATTGCACAACTCCGGGTTTTGCAACACGGGAGTGATGTCCCTAAACATAATCCCCGGCTTGGGAAAATCAGGAACAAGCCGAATTGCTTTATCTAATCTTTCAACTAACATTTGAATTCAACTTTAATTTGGAGCATACTTTAATTAAATGCCATGAGATACGGAGAAATCTTTTTATACAGTTCGGGTGTCATGACAGAAAGCTTCTTAAGCTCGTCAACAGATTCAAAATTCCCGTGTATGTTTCGGTAATTAACTATCAACTTGGCAAGGTCGTCATCAATATATGGATGATTTCTCAACTCATATAGCTTGGCGCCATTGATATCTATTTTCCGTAGCACCTTAATACGTATCTCCACTTGATCCTTGATTTCATCATACTTTATTGAATCCATTCCAAAAACTTCGAGCAGCTGTGCTTTGTTAGTGAATCCTCCCAATTTGGTTCGGTGCTTGACAATGTTGTTTGCAAAAAAAGATCCAATGCCTTTGACCATTTTCAGTTCTGTAGTATCAGCAGTGTTCAAGTCAACTAAAAATTCAGGCACTTTGTTGATTTCTGGCGAGAACGGTTTCCTATCTTCACTTATCTTGGGTGCTATAGTAGCTTTTTCGATTTTGATATAATCTTCGATCGACTCGAAGAATTCGGGCGAAACAGCATACATTTTTCGTACATCTTCTTTAGACCTGAATTGCCCACCCTTATTTTCGTAATTCTTTATGGACTCCGCTTGTTTGCGCGATAAGCCCAACCTCATCCATTCTTCAATTGGCAATTTGTTAGGGTCAAACACAAAAAGCTCTTGCCTTCGTTGATCGGTACCGGGCTCATGTGTTTCTTCGGGAACGTAAAAGTTAATGGAATCACTTGCTTGTGCAGAAGCCATGAAAGTCTTCACTTGTTCATCAAATTGAGTGTAATTCTGGTGTGTGTCTTTGACAAAATAATCACTCATGAAGGCGGCAAATGTGACCGCAAAAATAAAAGCACTCAACACAATGATACCATTGCGTTCTCTCCTTGTGAAAGTGAAGTAGCTTTTGACTGACATACTTGCTGCAGATTGTAACCAAAATCAATTTCTTAAATCTTCATCATTTTCAGAAAACGAATCAGGTTCAGATTTAGGAGGAGTGGTGAGCACCCTGTAGAAGAAGTAACCGGTAATCAGTGTTACCATAACTTGTACTACTACCATCATAATTAATGCAACTGTGGTCATATAGCTTGTTTGTTGTTTCGCTCTCGTAATACAGTGGCTCGGTATACTAAAAAGCACAGGAAGGCAAATAATACCAATAAGAATAATCGAGCCATATCAGTGTAAAAGATGTTATTTATAAACTTGCCTTTGGCAACAGGCGCGCCAGCTTCAATGACATCGCCAGTAGTCACAGTCAATGTTTTGGAAGGACCAAATTTGTATGTCTTCAATATTTTGCTCGTTTCCACATCAGCAATATCAATCACTTGTTTGTTGTAGCGTGTTTCAATGTTTTGCACATACCCGCCAATTTCGCTTTCAAAGTTGCCTGCAAAATAATCACGGTTGTATAGTACTCCTTTGTTCTGGATTTGGCCAATGATAGAACTAGCATCAAGTTCCCAATTCCCACTGAACGCTTTTTGCCAATCGTTGTCTTTGGGTGTAATTAGGGAGGCCGTAAAAACAAATATTAACAACAAAGGTGTAACATACTTTATGATGGGTTTGAAAATGAGTGGAATCTTAATATCTGCTCCTCTATTTAATTCATCCCATCCTTTGTCAAGTCCAAATATCCATGAAAACAGAATTACTTCGGCCAATGCGAAAATAACCAGAGATACTGTTCCTGCCCAATAATCATATTCACCAAACACACCTTGATTATAGAAAAAGACTGTTGGTAAACCCATGAGCAAGGTAACAAGGCCAAAGGTCCATGCCGATTTATTGCGTGACCAGTTGAATTCATCTTTCATGAAGCCCATCCAAGGTGTACCCATAGCCAATGATGAGGTGATGCCTGCGAAAAACAACAGACCAAACCACATGATCCCGGCAACTGATGCCAGCACCGGACCCCATTGGCCAAACAAATAAGGCATGGTCTGAAAAGCCATTGAGAAACCGGCATTTTCTTTAACCCAATCAAGGCCTAAAAATCCTGCGGCAATAGGAATAACAATAGAAGCGCCCAAAACAATTTCCACAAATCCATTCATCCAGCCGGCAGACATGGCATTGAGTGCGATATCATCTTTAGATCTGACATAAGCGGCATAACAGTGAATGGTTCCCATTCCCACTGATAGTGTGAAGAAAATTTGCCCTGCTGCAGCTAGCCATACCTTTGGATTGGTTAGACTGTCAAACTGCGGTTCCCATAAGAAATTCAAACCTAATGATGAGTCGCAATCGGCACAATTACCTGAATGTCCCAGTGTAACACCACGCACAGCCAGAAAAATACCAAACAGGATAAGCAAAGGCATCCCGACTTTTGCTACTTTCTCAACTCCACCTGCAAGCCCTCTGGAAAGTATATATATGTTGAGCGTGAGACAAATGATGTAAAAAATTATAGCCTCATAGGGTATGCCGGTAGTTGATTTGGCAATATCTGTGTAAGTGATAAAAAATTGCGCCACCGCACTTTGATCCATACCACTGAACGTTTGCACTACAGAGTGATACACATAAGCCATGGTCCACGACTCGATATAGCAATAGTAAGCGGCTACGGCAATGTTGGTAAAGATGCCAAACACGCCAAAATATTTCCAGAATCTCCTTTTGGTCATATTGTCCAAAATGAATGGAGTAGAATGGTTTCCAAATTTTCCTCCATATCTACCCATGGACCATTCGATCCATAGCAGAGGAATACCCATCAATAAGAAACATACCAAATATGGAATGATGAAAGCACCACCACCATTTTGAACTGCCTGTACAGGGAACCTTAAAAAATTACCCAGGCCTACCGCATTGCCAGCCATGGCAAGAATTAAACCAACTCGCGTTCCCCACGATTCAACACTTACTGAAGGAGTATTGCTCATAAACTTTTGATTTCTAAGTTGACGAATGTATTGAACATTTGTTTACCAACAAAAATTATTTTAGCTGTGCCGCAACCACTTCCAAACCCTCTGAGAACGTGTGTGGGTGAAATGCGAGCAGCGCTTTTGCTTTATCAATTATAAAGCCCGTGTGTGGTGGTCGTGCCGCGGGCTGATTGAGTGCAGCCGAAGAAACCTCTGTAATGAGCGCCCTATCAAGTGCAAACCTGTCTGCTATCATTTGCACCATTTCGGAAATACAATATGTGTCGGGCCCTGACACGTGAAAAACTCCATACGCTTTGCGAAGAATGGATTGAATGCAGGCGTCTGCCAAATCTTCAGCCAATGTGGGCGCGCGAAACTGATCATTGATCACATTGATTGGCTTGGATTGCTCCAATGAATTTTTTACCCACAGCACGATGTTTGAACGCGAGCGATCGTCAATCACACCGTAGATTATGATGGTTCTGATAATTGACCAATGCAGAGCGGATGCAGAAACCAACTGCTCGGCTTTCAATTTTGATTCGCCATAATGACTTATCGGGTTGGGTTTATCTTCTTCGCGATAGGGTCCTGCCAGGCCATCAAATATAAAATCAGTTGATAGATGCACTAAATGAGGCTTTTCATTTTGCTCCAATGAACATTGCTCAAGTGCTGCAATAATATATCTTGTAGCATCAACATTGGCCAGTTCACATTCAGTCTTGGCTGTTTCGCATTTATCCACATTCGTCATAGCAGCCGTATGGATAAGGGCATGTGGCGCAAAATCTATGATTGCTTTGTGTACTTGTGCTTGATTGGTGATATCTAATTCTAGATAGCTATAACCCAATATATCATTCACTTTATTGGCCCCGCGCGATGTGGCAAGCAAGTCGACCGCGGGGATCTGCTTCAGCGCGTATACCAGTTTCTGCCCCAGCAATCCATTGCTTCCGGTCACCATAATTCGTATGCGTTTTTGCTTCACGCTGGTTTCACGAAATAAAGTATGATGTAAATCACAACCGGACTTCCCAAACCTAGTATAGCCGCTGCAATAAAAATGATCCGTAACATACTTACATCCACATCAAATTTCACGGAAAGCCAGGCGCATACACCCAGTATTTTCTTCTCAGGATAAACTGTCATATTCCAATAAAGTTAAAGGTCCCATACACGTAAATGATGTCTTCTAAATTGATTGCGCAATCTTAGAAAAAAAGCCATAATAAGATACATTAACAATGGAGATCCAAGTGTAATGAACGATGCATAAATAAAAAATAAACGTATGCTTGAAGTGGTAATACCAAGTTTTTCGCCCCACCATGTACAAACACCAAATGCCTGTTGTTCGAAAAAAGTATAAATGCGATTGAACATTGTTACCGAATAAGATGTGTGCCTATGCTGCAATTTAAACATTTTTTCATATTGCAATACTTGTCTTTGAGATGTATAAGCGCCTGCGACTGGCCAGCGTCTTCCGCTTTGATGCCTGCATCCTGCCACTTACGTATGATGCTATTTTTTTCTGCAGGCAATTGGGAAAGCAATTCGATGGCGCGCTCGCACACAGTCTGATCAGCAATATATTTCCCATAAGAAAAAAGCACAGGTACTATTGTATTGATAACGATTACTTGCTTCGATAATTTCCCAAGCGATTTTATCTTGGTTGATGATTTTTTTCCAAAATGATAATGTTCTTTCCAATAGCCGTCAGCCTCTGCACACAATTGATTGATAAGTGCATCTGTTTTCTCCAACGATAAAATCTTAGAGAAAAAACTGCCGTTGTTGTGAAGCAAATCAGCAAATTGCGCCAACCTGATGGTAGGAAAATTGACAGGGCGCAGTCGTAAAAATTTCCAAAGATGATTGCTGATAGGTTTGAGCTTATACTTGTTCTTCAGGTAATGGTATTCTCTGCTAAGTTCATTCATGTAGTCATCTGCAATATCGCCTTCTAAAAATCCAGCTTGTCCAAACAACAATGCTTCGAGCTGCAACTTGTTTGTTTGGCATTTGCTGATGATATCGTATGGCAGCGCGCGGGCCAAAATTTCCATTGGCAAACTATTGACTTTGAAACCAAAACTGCGCGCCAGCATGGCATACATGGTTTGTTCCCAATCGTTTCGGTTCGACTGCAATTCTTTTTCAACGCTTTGTGTTTTTTCGCTGAGCCTTTCCGTCATTATCCTCTCGAGCCAATGATCCCAAACTAACTTGTCAACATGGCGAGCGGTGTTGGCGCAGGGCACCCAGTCGCGCATGGTCATCAGCGATTCGTACTTCACGATGATAGCCGGATCTATTCGCTTTCGCAATTCGAGCGTGGGCATAAGGCCGCCTTCGCGCGGTGGCACAGTGTGGTCGGCTTCATACACTACATGAAGAATTACATTATCATAGGCTTTGTCGTGCTGGTGCCCATGCGTGAGCCATTCTTTTTCTTGCACATGCAATTCTACATTTCCAGCCCACAGGGTGTCGCCAATGGTAACTTTGGCGTTATAAAAATCGGGGCCGGCATGTGTGTTGTGTGAGCCCGGGGTGTGCACACGCACTTGCTCATTTGCGGTGGTATGCAAATCAGACATATCAAACAATCTGAACTTCCATATGTAATGAAGAAACTCTTCGCTTACTTGGCGGGCCATGTGTGGAGGTTATAAAAATTTTGAAAGACAGTCGCTCATCTCAACCTGCAGCTCCTGTGCGGCCTGGCGCGCGGCCACAGCAAAGTCATTGCCACCAGAAGCATAAATAATACTACGAGATGCGTTAATGATTAACCCGCATTGATTATTCATCCCAAGTTTTGAGACCTCTGTCAGGTTACCGCCTTGGGCACCAATGCCGGGCACCAGCAAGAAGTGTTCAGGTATCATTGTCCTGATTTCAGCCATCATTTCTCCACGTGTAGCACCAATCACGAACATTAGTTGGTCGGCAGTGCCCCAATTCTGTGCTTTGTTAATCACCGCTTTGTACAAAGGATGAGGTTCAGCAGCACTACTCCGTTTCACATTCAACAGCTGAAAGTCAAGAGCTCCCATATTGCTGGTAAGAGCTAATAATATCACCCATTTATTTTTGAACTCCATAAATGGTTTCACCGAGTCTTCACCCATGTATGGTGCTACAGTAACTGCGTCAAATCCATAGTATTCAAAATATGCACGGGCATATAAATTGGAAGTGTTACCTATATCACCTCGCTTGGCATCAGCAATGGTAAAAATATTCTTGGGTATGTATTCAAGCGTTTTGATCAATGACTCCAACCCACGCGGCCCCATGGCTTCGTAAAAAGCCAGATTTGGTTTGTAGGCGATGGCAAAGTCAGCGGTGGCATCTATTATTTGTTTGTTGAATTCAAAAACCGGGTCTTCACTGTTGAGCAAGTGCTTAGGAATTTTTTCCAAGTCGGTATCTAATCCAACACACAGGTAGGATTGTTTTGCTTTAATATTATCGAAAAGTTGTTGGCGATCCATCGCTTAAAAGTAAAAAAACAATCAGGAAATTTTAGAAGCAATGATAATACTTGATCTTGACAAATGAATGTACAATTAAGTCACACTCTCTTTCATGCGCTCAGCATTCTCGGCCAATTGCAGAGCGTCTATCATTTCTTGAATATCTCCGGCCATAAAATTCACAAGGTTATGCTGCGTAAGTCCAATCCGATGATCTGTAATGCGACTTTGAGGATAATTGTATGTCCGAATTTTAGCTGACCGGTCACCGGTTGAAACCATCGTTTTCCTTTTTTTGGAAACCTCCTCCATACGTTTGCTGTATTCTACTTCGTAAAGCCGCGAGCGCAATACAGCCAGTGCTTTTTCATAATTCTTGAGTTGCGACTTTTCATCCTGACATTGCGCTACCAGGCCGGAAGGAATATGAGTAAGCCTAACTGCTGAATACGTAGTGTTTACTGATTGTCCGCCCGGTCCTGAGGAGCAAAACAAGTCTTTACGAATGTCATT
>JBBKVM010000008.1:0-2762 GCA_037968415.1 Bacteroidia bacterium
TACAGGGTAGCCTTTGCCCACCCATGGTTCTGTGGTATCCACATCATGCCTGCAACCGATGGTAGCAAGCATTGTCAACCAAACTAAAACAACTATACTTTTTTCAATCCACTTTTTTAGCATCCTTAATTATAATCTGAGTAAAGCTAACGCACAATTACAAGTTTTTGTGTGCTTGTTACATTTTGAATTTTAACTTTCACAAAATATACACCACCACCCAAATCGCTCATGTCAAAAGTGACTGATGGCACTCGCGCGTGTTGCTCACGCACTTGCTGCCCCATGGCGTTATATACTGTCACCACCGTTGTAGGCGACCATAAGCTTTTGATCGTAACGGAAACTTCATCATTAGCAGGATTGGGAAACAAACTAAACTGAGGCAAGGTATGAGAAGTAAGCTCGGGTATGCCTGTAAAGATAGACTGGGTGTAAACAGAAACGCCTCCATCATAATTACCAAGCACCAGATCAAACCGCCCATCACCGTTAATATCGCCACCAGCTACGCTCACCCGGCTTCCCTCATTTATATTTTGATACGTGCTGTCGCTACGCGTGAAAGTGCCCATGAGGTTACCATCTATGTTATCATACAAGTTTATAAACCCATTGTCCGCACCCACCATCAATCTGTATGTTCCGTTGAAATCATAAAAAAAAGGTGAACTGTGTCCCACCACATAGCCTGGCAACTTCACATCCACATTGCCCAAGGTGTTGGTGATGAGTGAAAAAACCGGATTAGTAAGGGTGCCTGTATTACGGTAATAGGAGATAAGACCATTTCTTTTGCCAAGAATCAAATCAATTTTCCCATCCCGATCCAAATCAATCAATTGCGGAGCCGCAAATTGTCCTACATCTATGTTTTGCAGATTAGGCACTGCCAACACCAGATTCATAGGGTTTCCCAGTCCCCCTTGGTTGATGAAATAATGTACCAGTCCGTCATAGTCGCCCAACATCATATCTAAATCTCCATCGGCATCCATGTCAGCAAATGCCGGATAGAGCCCATTTAGCCCAAGTGCCATGATGCCCGCATAATCATTGGTCACAAATTGAAATGCCGGACTCAAATTGGTGCCTGTATTTTGATAATAAGCTAAGCCAGATGGAAATATCCCGGTAGGAGAGAAGTATCCATAGTTGCCAATCAGCAAATCGAGTTTGCCATCACCATTTACATCTACAAATGCAGGGTTCGCGCCTTCACCGAGTTCTATCATTTGGTCTTGAAAAAAGGAAGATTGAACAAATGAAAAATTGGGATTGTTTGTCGTCCCCAGATTTTTATAATGCCACACTCCTGTGTGGCTGTTTAGGTTGTTTGCTGCTACTACTAGATCTTTGGCGCCATCGTTATCGAGGTCCATATAAAATGGAGAGGGATAGGTGGTGATGTCGGTAGAAACATTGTAGGAAGGATATAAAGTATCTTGAGAAGTGATGTTGGCGATGGCTGTTGTGCCGCCATTCGTAAGGCCAAGTAAATTGTTTCCCAGCAAATCGCCCATCACCATGTCTTTGTCACCATCATTGTCAAGGTCTAATAGTAGCAAGCTGGAACCACCATGCAGATTTCTGTTTTGATCAATGCTTGAATTACCAATGCGCATAGGGCAAGTCACATTCAAGTTCGCTTTGTTTACAAACGCATTCAATTCAAAATTGCCCCAACATGCGGTTACCAATTGGTAGGTGAGGCTATCGCAATGTCCATAAAGCTCCATGCTCGTGCTTTTATGATACTCCACCTGAAAACCACCAATGCCAAATGTTACTATATCCAGGTCACCATCACCATCCATGTCAGTGAAGGCCGGTAAATTAACGGGGCTCACATATAAATTGGTTGTGGGTGGAGCAAAATATAAAGAGTAAATGAGGTCCGAGGCTTTGGTGAATTTTAATCCAGTGGCAGGTGTGTAATCATTCCTATAAACTTTGATTCCACCATTAGCATACGTGAACAGATCTGCTTTACCATCGCAATTGTAATCTACCGCCAATGCCCAGTATTCCATCTGAGGAAAAAGTGTTCGATAAAAGGGCGCATACACGTAGTCGACTGTATTGTTGGTGCCTTGATTGAGATATGTGGTTACCCTATTGCCACTTCTGTCAAACACCATCAAGTCCATCACTCCATTGCCATCTAGGTCGATGGGTGAAAACATCGGAAAATTTAACCCGCCAGCCCATGCATTTTTGAGTGGAGCCAAATTTTGCGTTACCGGAATAGTAGTATCAATTGCAAATAGATTTTGTGCCTGTGCTCCTGAGTAAACGTGAAGCGACACAATAAGCACAATGAGATTACGAAAACTGTTCATACGTTGATAAATTGGTAATTGTAAAGATACAGGAAACTGAGTATTAATAAATTTCTCAACTTCGCAGTAACCAAATAAGATAAATCATGCCATCATTTGATATTGTGTCGAACATCGACCATCAAAAACTAGACAATGCCATCAACACAGCGCGCAAAGAGATTGTGAACAGGTACGACTTTCACGATAGTAAAACCACTGTTGAATTTGACAAAAAGACGTTGGCTATCACTATAGTAACAGAAAATGATATGCGTATGAAAGCCATTGAAGACATTTTGATTGGTCGTGCGGTAAAGCTAGGGATTGATACGGCCAGCTTTAATTTTGGCAAGGAGGTGTATGCCTCGGGCAGCATGATTCGAAAGGATATTGTTGTAAAGGAAGGCGTGGAGCAAGAAATAGCCAAGCAAATAGTAA
>JBBKVM010000009.1:0-4096 GCA_037968415.1 Bacteroidia bacterium
GTATTATGATGGGCACCACACACATTTCTACCATGATGGCCATGCTGGCAGACGTGGCCGTGTTTACGGTGATGATCGGATTGGTAGGCGGAGTGGCTGCCGCGTTGCTGGGTAGCGGAGGCAAACCAGCATCTGCTTAAGAAACAAAAATATGGTTTGGATGGGTGGCCACACTGGTAAGGTGTGGCTGCCTTTTTTTATTTGGCTTTGTACACCGGCACGGTGCTGCAGGGCTCACCAAACATAATGCTCCTTACGTGCGGCTGCAGGCGCGCAGTGAGGGCCATGTATGCGCTCACTGGCACAGACACTTTGCTGCATCCTTTTATCACTACGCGCGCACCGGCATAGGGCGCAGGGTCGAGTGTGGCAAGTTTGTCGTTGAATAATTCGGTCTCCAATTGGGTGACATCGCCAAAAACTATCTTGCGCGCGTAAGGCTGCAGCGCAGCTGTGATCAACATATAAGCCCACGTAGGAACAATGGCATCGGCTGTGCAATGCACCGCTACCAGCGCATCATTGTATTGGTGCCAGTCGTGTGATTTAATGGCATCACGAAAATCTTTTTCGCGCAGCACAATGCCCTCGTATAACCAGCCCGCCAGGTCAATCACCCTGCGCTCGCCCTGCACATACAAGTCTTCCAGGTTGATGGTTACCAACCCGCTTGCCGCTACTTTATTTACAATTTCTTCCGACATGATTGTTTCCTGTTTTACCAAAACCCCAACTCAAGGCGGGCTTCTTCGCTCATCATCTCTTTTTCCCACGGGGGTTCAAAAGTGATCTCCACTTTCGCGCTGTTTACATCCGGTATGCCGGCCACTTTGGCTTCCACTTCGAGTGGTAATGTTTCGGCCACCGGGCAGTTGGGCGAGGTCAATGTCATCTGCACATTCACATCGTTGCCTTCATCAATATTTATTGCATAGATCAGCCCCAACTCCCACACGTCAACCGGAATCTCTGGATCGTAGCATGTCTTAAGTGCCTCGATGATTCTGTCGCGCAATGGTTTTACTTGAGGTATCGTGGTGGTTTCTTCTTTCATGCGGTCTGTGATTTGTGCGCCAGCGCATCCATCTTCATTTGTTTTATCATGGCAAACAATCCGTTGGTGCGGTTAGGCGACAAGTGTTCTTTCATGCCGATTCGGTCTACAAACGAAAGCTCGGCATTGATGATTTCATCGGGCGTGTGCCCGCTTAGCACGCGCACAAGGAGCGCGATAATGCCTTTGGTGATGGCCGCATCGCTGTCGGCATGATAAAATACTTTGTTGTCGTTGTGCGTGGAGTGCAACCATACTTTCGATTGACATCCTTTGATGAGAAAATTGTCATCATGTTGTGCTTCGCTGAGTGGTGCGAGAGTATCGCCTTGTTCTATCAGATAGTTGTACTTCTCCATCCAATCGTCAAACAATGCGAAGTCTTCTGTTATTTCGTTTTCTATTTCCGCTATCGTGGACATGGTTATCGGCCTAACATTTTTATCACCTGCAACAATCCATCATGCAGCGTGTCTATCTCAGCAAATGTGTTATAAAAAGCAAACGAAGCACGCACGGTGCCCGGTATTTTGTAGCGGTCCATTAATGGCTGTGTGCAGTGATGGCCTGTGCGCACGGCTATCCCCAACTTATCGAGTATCACTCCGGTATCATAGGGATGAATGTTATCGATAAGAAATGAAACTACGGCAGCTTTGTTTTCGGCCGTGCCAATAAATCTTATTCCCGGCAGCGTACTTAGTTTTTCGGTGGCATACCCCAGCAGCTGATGTTCGTATGCGTTTATCTTTTCGTATCCGATTTGGTTTACATAATCGAGTGCCGCGCCCAGGCCTACCACGCCTGCTATGTGTGGTGTGCCGGCTTCGAATTTAAAGGGCAACTCGTTGTAGGTGGTTTTCTCAAAAGTTACGTTATCTATCATTTCCCCACCGCCATGAAATGGCGGCATGCTGTTGAGCAAATCTTCTTTGCCATACAAAATACCCGTGCCTGTGGGGCCAAATAATTTGTGTCCCGATACAGTATAAAAATCGCAATCGAGTTGCTGTACATCCACCTGCATGTGCGGAGCGGCCTGCGCGCCATCTACCAGCAATACTGCGCCATGGCTGTGCGCCAGGGCCACCATGTCGGCCACCGGATTGATGGTGCCCAGCGTATTTGAAATGTGTGCTACGGCTACCAGTTTTGTTTTTGGACTCAGCAACTTTTTATATGCTTCTATGTCGAGTGTGCCGCTGTCATCTACCGGCACTACTTTTAAAATTGCGCCTTTGCGCTCGCACAACATTTGCCACGGCACTATGTTGGAGTGGTGCTCGAGTGTAGTGATTATAATTTCATCACCCTCGTGAATAAAATGATTTCCATAAGCGTAAGCCACCAGATTGATACCTTCGGTAGTGCCCCGGGTGAAAATTATCTCAGCAGTTGATTTGGCATTTATGTGGCTGCGCATTTTCTCGCGCACTAGTTCAAAGTGATCGGTAGCTTGCTGGCTCAGCGTATGCACGCCCCGGTGTACGTTGCTGTTTTCTTGTAAGTAATAATTGTTGAGTGCATCGAGCACGGACTTTGGCTTTTGCGCGGTGGCCGCGTTGTCCAAATACACCAAAGGGTTGCCGTTGACCTGGCGACTGAGCAATGGAAAATCATTGCGAATGCGCTTTACGTCAATAACTGGTGCGGGGTGAGCGAGGGTATGTGTGTCCGTGTTCACGGCTTTCAATTCTTTTGCAATCTGCCGGCTATAATTTCAAGCAGGTTATGTTTGAGTGTGTCGAGTGTAATGTTTTCGATAATGTCGTTGGCAAATGCGTTGATGAGCAGCGCGTGGGCCGCTTCTTTGCCGATGCCGCGCGATTGCAGATAGAAGAGTGAATCTTCATCAAGCTGACCAGTGGTGGCACCGTGGCTGCATTTCACATCATCAGCGTATATCTCAAGTTGCGGTTTGGTGTATACGTTGGCAGTATCACTAAGCACTATGTTTTTATTTTCCTGAAACGCGTTGGTCTTTTGTGCGTCAGGTCGTACATACACTTTGCCGTTGAACACAGCGGTGGCGTGATCTCCCACTACACCTTTGTAAAGTTCATTGCTCTGGCAGTGGGGCATGGCGTGGTCTATGGCAGTATGGTTATCAATCATCTGATGGCCTTCGCCCAGATACAACCCGTACAAGTGTGTTTCGCAATTGCTTTCGGCCAGGCGCGCGTGGAGGTTGTTACGTACCACTTTGCCGCCCAGCGTGATGGTGTTGATGCTTACCCTGCTGTCGCGATGCTGCACTATATGTAGGTTGTTGACGTGGCTGGCGTTGTCACCTTCGGTTTGAATCAGCTCCATGTCCACGGCCGCATTTTGCATACACACTACTTCCGTCACACTGTTTACCAGCGATTCGTTTTGCGCTGAAAGCGAATGAAAAGAAGTCACAATGTTAACCTGCGAACTTGGCTCTGCCACCACCAGCACCCGTGGGTAGGCCAGCGTATGGCCTGCGCTGCTGTCGGAGATGTGTATGATGTGCAGTGGTTTTTCGGGTTTCGCTTTCGCATCCACATGTATTAATAAGCCGTGGTGTACAAAGGCCGTGTTGAGGGCCACAAAAGGATCTGCGTTGTGGTCAGCGAGCGAAGCCAAATGTTTTTTTACAGCCGGATGGTTGTATTGACTGCTAAGCTCGTGTATGGCGCAACCTGCGGGAAGCGATTGTGAGTCAGAAAATTTTTCATTGAAGCGACCATTCACAAACACGAATTTGTAAACGTCTTCACCGGCAATTAAAAACGATGCAGGAATTTTTTCCAATTTCACATCATCAGATGCAGCGTGCCGAAAGGCTGTGCGGTCGAGCAAATGCAGTTTGGCGTACTTATATTCTTCTTCTTTGCGTCCCGGTATTCCTTTTTCGTCAAAGCTTGCAAAAGCCTTTGCGCGCAGGTCATTCAGCGTGCCGCTGCCTTTTTTATGACTGGCAAATGCGGCATCAAAATCCTGCCTGATCATTTCGGTCAGCAAATTATCTGTTGATACAGGTGTAGTCAGTTCAGTCATTTTTTATTTCAATCACAC
>JBBKVM010000010.1:0-69044 GCA_037968415.1 Bacteroidia bacterium
ATTATTGGTTGGTGGTATGTTTGCCCTTGTTGCTTGTGGCCCAAGTGCAGAGGAAAAAGCAGCTGCCGAAAAAGCAACTTTAGATTCAATTGCAATGGTTGAAGAAATGGCAGCAATGCAAGCTCAAATGGAGGCTGATTCAATTCAGGCAGCTATGGAAGCTCAGAAAACCGCTGTTGAAGATTCTATGAGACAAGCTATGGAATCTGCCAAGCCAGCTACAAAGCCTGCCAGCAAGCCCAAAACGACTACTACGACTCCAAAAGAGGAGCCAAAGCCTGCCAATCCATTCGATAAGAGTGGTGCAGACAAGAAGTAATTCGTTATTTCATCTTATTGAAGGCGCCTTTTGGCGCCTTTTTTATGAACTAAATAAAACTGATAACTTTTTTTCACATAACATGCGGTACTTTAAAAATTAAACATACATTTGCGGCATCAATTCAAAAATTAAATAATAGAAAAAGATGAAAAAAGTATTGACTACTATCATGGTTGCTGGAATGTTTTCATTCATAGCATGTGGACCAAGTGCAGAAGAGCAAGCTGCTGCTGCTCAAGCTACTGCAGATTCAATTGCTGCTGCTACAGCTCAAGTTGAAGCTGAGGCTGCTGCTGCTGCTGAAGCTGCTGCTGCTACTATGGAGCAAGCTGCTGACACAGTTGCCACTATGGTTGAGGGACAGTAATTTATCCCAACCACAGAAAAAATAAAGGGGATGCACTGCATCCCCTTTTTTATTGTTTTTTAGTTTGATTTTGAGATATTTTGGTCCTTCGTCAGGTCACAATTACCGCAGGAACCTGCTTTTTTACCTTTCGCTGTCAGGTAAAATCGTCTTGATAGAAAAAAAATAGCTCCCGAAATTCCAATAATCACCAACAATAACTGCACATCCATCACTAACTGTATTAAGATATAAAGATACTTAGAATTCCTAATTTCGCCATTCTTATCTATTCAACCAATGGTATTTGACCGCAAAGATTTTAGCAACGAGCAACTTCAGTACATTTATAAAGAACTACTCAAACCACGTTTGATAGAAGAAAAAATGTTGGTGCTTCTCCGTCAGGGAAAAATATCAAAATGGTTTTCAGGTATTGGACAAGAAGCTATTTCTGTTGGCACCGTGTTATCAATGGATGCAACAGAATATATTTTGCCAATGCACCGTAATCTGGGCATTTTCACTGGCCGAAAAATTCCATTGGGAAGATTATTCAAACAGTTTCAAGGCAAAATGGGAGGTTTTACCAAAGGCCGAGACAGGTCTTTCCATTTTGGCACCAATGAATTTAATTTGGTAGGCATGATTTCGCATCTGGGCCCCCAAATGGGTGTGGCTGACGGAATAGCTTTGGCAGAGAAAATTGACCAATCGGGCCGCATTACAGCCGTTTTTACAGGTGATGGAGGTGCAAGTGAAGGTGATTTTCACGAATCAATCAATGTGGCAGCCGTCTGGGAACTACCAGTGATATTTATTGTTGAAAATAACGGCTATGGTCTTTCCACGCCTTCCATTGAGCAGTTTCGCTGCAAACAGTTTGTTGATAAAGCAATTGGCTATGGTATTGAAGGTGTGCAATGTGATGGAAATAACGTATTGGATGTGATGCACAAACTGGAGCACATCAGGCAAGAAATAAAAAAATCTCCACGCCCATTTTTGTTTGAATGCTTTACTTTTCGAATGCGCGGCCATGAAGAAGCATCAGGTACAAAGTACGTCCCCCCGCATTTATTTGAAGAATGGGGATTAAAAGATCCGATTATCAATTTTGAAAATTATTTATTGAGTGAGCAAGTAATCTCACCATCATATATAGCTGATGTCAAACAGTCCATTAAGACCGAGATTGAAGATGGATTGAATGAAGCCTACGCTGAGGAAAAACCTTCCGCCAATACTCAATTGGAGAGTAATGACATGTATCGGCCCCACATGGCCGTTGCGCAGTTGCCCAGCAGCCCCCAGAAGAAAGAAATGCGTTTGTTGGATGCCATTCACAATGCGATGCATCAAGCATTGCTAAAACACCCTAATCTCATTATCATGGGGCAGGATATAGCTGAATATGGAGGCGTGTTTAAGGCCACACAGGGATTTGTAGAAGAGTTTGGGAAGACACGCATTCGCAATACTCCGCTGTGCGAGTCAGCCATCATAGGCGCTGGCCTGGGATTGTCCATCAAAGGCAAGAAATCAATTATTGAGATGCAGTTTGCCGATTTTGTTACTTGTGGCTTCAATCAGATAATAAACAACCTGGCAAAAACTCATTACAGATGGGGCCAACACGCGGACGTTGTAGTACGTATGCCCACAGGAGCAGGGGTGGGCGCAGGCCCTTTCCATTCACAGTCGAATGAAGGATGGTTTTTTCACACACCTGGCCTCAAGGTGGTATACCCGGCATTTCCAAGTGATGCCAAGGGTCTGTTGCTGGCGGCTATCGAAGACCCAAACCCAGTGATGTTTTTTGAACACAAAGCGTTGTATCGTAGCGTAACAGAAGAGGTGAATGAAGATTATTACACCTTGCCAATAGGAAAAGGGCGGCTAGTGACTGAAGGCTCAGACGCAACAATCATTACTTACGGGTATGGGGTGCATTGGGCTATGGAGTGTTTGAAAAAGAATGGTGACATCTCAGCAGACTTGATCGACCTGCGCACCTTGTTACCCTGGGATAAGGAACTTGTACTCGAAAGTGTGCGAAAGACTGGCAGAGTCATCATTCTTCATGAAGATACATTGACAGGTGGTATAGGCGCAGAAATTTCTGCCACCATTTCTGCTGAATGTTTCGACCGTCTCGATGCTCCTGTGATGCGATGTGCCTCCCTGGATACAGCCATTCCCATGTCTCAGCATTTGGAAGAAAATTTCCTGCCTGCCAAACGATTTGAAGCGGCACTCACAGAATTGATTGCTTATTGATTTTTTTGATCGCCCAATAAAAGCTTTAATCTTTTTACGCTCTCTTGATTTTCAGGGAGAAAAATAGCTCTGCTAATTTTATGTTTCTCACTGGAGGTAAGATGCCAGCTCATTGATATCAGCTCGCTGGTTCGTTTCAACTGAAACGGAACCACATCGATTTGCCCGTTGAACCATTTTCCGGCATACGCAATCATTTCGTCTTGCTCGTAGTTTTGAATATCAGGCCACACGCTGTAAAAACTTCCAATCGGATTAATGAAACTTTGGATTACACTGGGCAACTCAGATTTGATTTTAGTATCCTCCTTAAAGTTGTCGCGTATTTGGAGAATCACCACACCGCTGGTGTTTTGATTTATCCAATCATTGAAAGTATTCAGAAATTTTAATGTGGTGATGAGTCCAAAATTATCGCGCATGCCTGCATCCATAATTTCTACAAGTGGTTCACTGGGCATAGAAGCGTAAGGGAGAATGTAAGGAAATGTGGCGCTCATTCTCAAAGCGGAAGTGAACTTTAATTGATCAGCATCTTGTTTTTCGAAGAATCGTCTGAATTCGATATTGCCTGTCAATGTGGTGGCATTCACATTGGGCGTGGTCTTGGTGGTGGCAAGATAAGATACCGGTTGCGATGAGATGATAAGTCTGCGGCCATCATTGATGATAGTTGGGGAAAGCACCATCATCGGAATAACAGCATCCCTTTCAGGTTTTGTATATTCTGCTATCGTTTTATCGAGTATGTGACCGGTGTTTTTATTGAATTCCGATTCAAATGTATAACCCCTGTCTTTTACATATTTTTTTTCACCTACTTCAAATCGTTGCGTGCGAAAAAAGAGATCATTCACCGTGATGGTAAATACCATTGCATTGAGCAAATCCTGACTTGCCATTTCAGGAATAGAGTCGGCATACATATTGATTTTTTTATCTGACAGACTTCGCAAATATAATTCGCGCATATAGGCTGCGCCCATCATGCCGCCCGATGAACCTGTTATGAGTCTTGTATCTTTGAATATCTTTCCTGCTAATACGCTGTCGCAATATTGCAGCACATTGATGGTCCACAATGTGGAGCGGAGGCCGCCACCGCTTGTGTTCAGCATTACCAGTTTGGGTTTAAAACCTGAATCGGATCCTGTAAAAGAATTTTTCCAGTTGTTTAGTATTTCTACCGTATGCAGACTGTCAGCCGTGAAGTTGGCTTTGTTATTGTTGAATTGCATGATACGATCACTGTTATACAAGGCCTTGTCTCCCTTGTATTGAAGTCCATAAGCGTGATTGGTATAGTTAAAAGCCGCGTACTGCGATAAATAATTGATGAGGATAAAAAGTGTAAGGAAAACAGCAGTAGACCACCCTTTGAGCCACGAAAACAATGCGCTTGTTATCATTACCATAATGGTAAAAAGAAGCAAAACACTAGCTCCGGCAGGTATTTGAAAGATCATGTTTTCGCGAAACGTGCCCAACACCATAATGGCAACGATTATGATGAATTCAAAATAAGAAGCGTTCAAATGATTTTGCGCGAATACATTTTGCAACATTCTGGCATCGTAATGCTCGCTGCCACGAGCGAGAGATATTTTACTAAAACCGCTCAAATAGGTATCAACTCTCCATTCTCCGGGTTTAGTAAAAAAATTATACCACTTTTCGTGTTTGTAAAGCGCAGCATCTACCAATGCAGTTTGTGGTGATTTGCGTGTTCTTCTTTTTTTTGGTTGTTGATGAATATCGATACCAAACAGTAAAAATATATCCTTATTTGTTGCCACAAAATAAAGCATGGTCAATATGATGAACAGCACATTGCCGCCCAGGAACCCTGCCACGTTGAATGCCACGTCTAAATTATCAATATACTCCACCTCGGTTTGGAAATAAATGAGTTGATACACATACAAACCCACAAAGGCAAGCGGAATAATGAAATTGTTGATGCAATATTTCAGAAACGGCCTCGATAAAGTGGCGATGAATGGAAACCGAAATCCATTCACTATATAACTGGAAATATTGAACGCCATGATAAACCCACCGCACAAAAATCCCATTATCAAATGGCTCAGGAAATCTACGTTACCTAAATATTCGGGATAGAGAAAAAGATACTGGCCACCGTATTTGTAAGCAAAGTTACCCGTGATCAGCAAAAACAAAATCAACCAGAAAAAAAGCAACAAATAATTCTTCTTCAGATGTATCATCAACAACTGAAAAGGGAAAAAATAAACTACCCTGTGTATTTTGTTTTGTGTACTTAGGTTAGCTGCAGCCATTCTATATAATGACACAATAAACGCGCCATATGATGACTATTAATACTCTTTTAACCATTTATTGTTACGAAGCGCTGCCGGCTATTTTTTGTTTCACTGTTTCCATAATGGCATTTTCTGCATCCACAATTGATTTGTAAAGCGCCTCCGCTTCCGCAATCAGGTTGTTGGCAAATGCCTTATCATCTAACCCACCTGCATTTATTTGCACATTGAGCATGGCCCCCAGCGCCGCCGCCCGGCAACATGCAGCACCCACACCCGCATCCGAAACAGAATTGGGGTTTCCTGTCTCGGCCATCACGCGGCAAAGTGCCATGGCTTCGGAGCTTAATTTCACCACCTCAAATGGTACCTGCATGGCATATCGTGTGGCAGCCTCGATGGCTTGCTTACGCGCTACTGTCTCGGCCTCATTTGATTTGGACATACCAAAGCCATCCATTATCATATTAAAAGCACGTGTGTCTTCATCTACTAAAAATAAAAGTCGGTCTTTGATAGTTTGACCTTTTTCCGCTACATCCGAAAATTCTTCCCATCGCTCGTCCCACCCACGCTTAGATGCTGAAAGGTTGGCAACCATTGTGGCAAGGGATATGCCCAACGCGCCCACATATGCCGCAATTGAGCCTCCACCTGGAGCAGGCGATTCTGAAGCGGTTTCATCAGCAAAGCCGATAAGTGTCATGCCTGCAAGTCGGTTGTAGCCTTTTTCCTGCAATAAATATTCTATAATTCGCTCTTCCGGTTTGAAAGGTGTTAAATCATCCAGGCCAAGCGATTTAACTGCTATTTTAATGAGCTCACTTTCCGAGACACCACACGATAGACTTTGCTTCTTTAAAAAATATTTTCCCGCATCGAGTATTGCATTCAGCGGCACCAGTCCGATAAGTTCCGAACCTGTAACTCTGATGCCACGCTCTCCCGCTTTGCTGCACGCTTCATCAAAGGCAACGTGTATAGGGGTGATGGAAATATTAGTTAGGTTCAAAGAAACCTGAGCTATTCCATATTCTTCAATAAACCAACCAATGCCTTTCACCGACTTCAATGAACCAGCCTCCCATACTATGTTGCCATTGTCGTCCTTCACTACTTCACCGGTAATGGGGTCGCCATTGCGCTTGATGCGGCCTTTCTCGCGCAAGTCGTATGCTACCGAGTTGGCTCTGCGCACTGAGGCTGTGTTGAGATTCACGTTATATGCGACTAAAAAATCGCGCGCGCCAATAGCCGTTGCGCCCGTGCCAGCAACTTTGTCGTTGAACTTATCTGGTCCCTCATCTGGTTTCCAGTTGGCGTCATCGAATTTTTTTGATAGACCTTCGTATTCGCCTGCTCTGCAGTTGGCGAGGTTTGCGCGTTCGGGCTTGGTGGCGGCTTTCTCGTAAAAATAAACGGGTATACCCAATTCCTTTCCCACGCGCTTGCCCAACTTGTGTGCGTAAGCGGCAGTTTCTTCCATAGTCACACCTGAAATAGGGATAAGTGGGCACACATCTGTTGCGCCCATCCGTGGGTGTTCACCACTGTGCTTCCTCATGTCAATTACTTCGGAAGCTTTCTTAATGGCTTTGTATGCTGCTTCAATCACCGCTTCGGGCTCGCCCACAAATGTTACCACAGTGCGGTTTGTAGCTTTTCCCGGATCCACATTCAAAAGCTTCACCCCTTCTGATTGCTCTATCACATCAGTAATCAACTTTATCTTTTTTTCATCGCGCCCTTCGCTAAAATTGGGCACACATTCTATCAGTCTTCGCTCCATTTTTGGTCAAATATTTTTTGGTGTTTTAATTTAGGTTTTCGCCATTGATAACTACGCATTGAATGAGGGGCAAACCAAACGAGTAGGGGATAGCTGCCAAAGCAGATACCGGTTTGGTAATAATCAAATTTGCAGGTAATCCTTTGGTAATGCAACCGGCTTTGCCCGCTAGCCCCATAGCATAGGCGCTGTTAATGGTTGCTGCGTTGATGGCTTCCTCAGGAGTCATTTTTAGTTTGATGCACGCCAGCGAGATTACAAAATTCATATTACCTGATGGCGATGAACCAGGGTTGTAATCAGAAGACAAAGCGATGGGTAATCCGGCATCAATCATTTTTCGAGCGGGTGGATATTCCAGCCCCAGAAAAAATGCTGTGGAAGGAAGAAGCGTGGGCATGGTGCGTGTGCCGAGCAGTGCTTTAATCTCATCGTCTCCGGTAAACTCCAGATGATCTACTGAGAGCGCGTTGTTGGACACGCCTATTTGTATCCCTCCCGAATAATCTAATTCATTTGCATGTATTTTGGCTTCCATCCCAAGCGCGGTGCTTGCTTTCAATATCTGATCAGTTTCTTCTGGTGTGAAAAATCCACGGTCGCAAAACACATCGCAGTAATCGGCCAGTTGTTCGTGCGCAATTGCCGGCAACATTTCTTCAACAATCAGTGTTATATATTCAGCTCGTTTGTTTTTGAATTCAGCAGGCAGCGCGTGTGCGCCTAAAAACGTAGCCTTCACCGGTATAGGAGAAGTGGCTTTCAGTCGCTTTATAACACGTAGCATTTTTAACTCATCTTCAGTAGTGAGTCCGTAGCCGCTTTTTATTTCAATGGCTCCGGTACCCATGCGAATCATTTCATGTAAACGTGCGTGGGATGTTGCATACAGTTCATCCTCACTGGTTTGTTGCAAGCGAGCAGAAGAATTGAGGATGCCACCACCTCGTCTGGCTATTTCTTCGTAGCTCAAGCCACGAATGCGGTCGACAAATTCATTTTCGCGTGTAGCCGCAAATACGATATGGGTATGCGAATCACAAAAAGCGGGCATCACCATTCCACCAGCTGCATCGATTACTTCGTTAGCATGAGGTCTCGGTGTTTTCTCATCGCCATAGTCAATGATCACTCCTTTATCCATGAGTAACCAGGCATTATCAACAGAAGGTAGGTGCTGCATTTCGGAACCGCTTAACTTCTCAGGTGCTGCATCCCTGGTTTGCCAAAGTGTCCTTATATTTACAATTAATGCGCTCAACTTATTATATTTTGGGTTCGAGTGTGCAAAATAGAAAATTCAATTTTGTGGTATGGCTTTAAATGATAGTTTTGTGCCTCCTAAACTGAAAAACAACAGATAACATGATAAAAAAATTTACGCTAACATTATTGATTTCCGGTTTTGTTTTTATTGCTCATGGGCAAAATCCACAGTGGTTGTGGGCTAAACAGTTTGCCGGGCAGGGTACTGCTAATACAAACATATCCATCAGCAAAGATTCCCAAGGAAATATTTTTGCCGCAGGTGATTTTTCCGGCAGCCAGACTTTTGGTGCTTTTTCATTGACAGCAATTGGCACCAAAGACATGTTTGTGGCCAAATTTGATAATTCAGGAACAGTGCTTTGGGCAATCAACAAAGGCACTTCAGGTTCAACTATCAAACCCATAAGCATTGTTACTAATCCCAATGGAGTAAGTTTTATAACAGGTTCTTTTAATGGAACGATGACATTTGGTACTGATGTGATTACTTCCACCAGCAATTTTGACGATATGTTTATTGCTGCAGTAGACGCTGCGGGCAATGGTTTGTGGGGACGAAAAATTGGAGGCACGGGCTATTGCGCTGGCAGGTCAATAAAGATTGATTCGGCAGGCAATATCTTTGTAACCGGGAATTTTTCATCGAATGTTGATTTTGGCGGGGTGACATTAAATAACTCTAATCAGTTTGTGAGCGATATATTTTTAGCAAAGTTTACACCAACCGGTTTAACATTGTGGGCCAAAAGCGCTGGAAGTGCTTCGCAGGAAGACAGTGGTAACGATTTGTTTGTAGATCCTGCAGGCAACAGTTATATCACCGGATTTTTTGGCAGCACCGCTACTTTTGGAACGACCACGCTTGTTTCAGCAGGGCAGTTTGATGTTTTTGTAGCAAAGTTTGACCCTAGTGGTACTGCGGTGTGGGCTTCAAAGGCAGGTGGGAATCAGCCTGATTATGGCGAAGGTATTACTGTAGATGGTAGCGGTAATGTGTATATAACAGGCAATTTTTACGGAACAGCATCATTTGGATCCGGTATCAATCTGACAGAAAATTTTCCGGCACCCAACGTATTTTATGGCGATGTGTTTGTTGCCAAATACAATGCAACGGGTGCAATACAATGGGCTAAAAAGGCGGGAAGCCAAAATGCCGATGTTGGATTGGAATTGGGTGTAGATTCTTATGGATATTTATATGTGGTTGGACAGTTCAATGTTAGCATGACATTCAGCGGAGGGCCTACTATCAGTTCGTCTGGTTTTTTTGACGCGTTCTTTGCCAAATACGATGGATTAGGAAACGTGAAGTGGGCCAAAAAAGTGGGCTCTACCAATGATGATGGAGCGGTGAGTTTGGTTAACGACAACATGGGCAATTGCATAGTGGCTGGATATTTCTCTGGAGGTGCTGTATTTGATGGCACCACTTTGTCTACGCCTACCAATACCTACAATTACTTTTTAGCTCAGTTGTTTGGGTCTTCTGTAGGTGTGAATGAAGATGTACTCAATTCACGCGATGTGATATTGTTTCCCAATCCCACCAATGGAACTGTTCAGTTATCTTTCGATCGTTCCTTTCCTTCTGATGTACAAGCTTCCATTTATGATGTGTCAGGAAAATTGCTTTTGGAAAGAACCATCGGTATGAGTGAAATGGGAAGTGTTTCCAGCTTTGATGTAAGTCATTTGCCTGCTGGAATTTATCATGTGTGTCTGCGCGCAGATGAAAGCGTTGTAAACCGCAAGCTTGTGATTCAATAATCGTATTTTGGGCTTCATTAGGTTAATAGAATAACCTGATGAAAACTAAACCATACTATGGGCGGAAACGTGATTGGTTCCCTTTTTAGGGTTACCACTTTTGGTGAGTCGCATGGCAAAGGCATAGGCGCTGTAATAGACGGATGCCCTGCCGGTTTGCCTCTTGACATAGATTATATGCAAGCGGAGCTTGACAGGCGCAGGCCCGGCCAATCAGCTATCACCACACCGCGTGACGAAAAAGATAAAGTCATTGTATTTTCTGGTGTACACGATGGAAAAACTATCGGCAGCCCTATCACCCTTCTTATCTATAACGAAGATCATCGCCCGGGCGATTACGACCATCTTGTGAAATCCTTTAGGCCCTCGCACGCTGATTATACTTATCAGGCCAAATACGGGGAGACAGGAGTAACAGGAGGCGGCCGATCATCGGCCCGTGAAACTGCCGCCCGCGTGGCTGCCGGAGCTGTGGCCAAAATGCTACTGCGCCATTATGGTATACAGGTGCGTGCCTGCGTTACCGCCATTGGACCTGTCAAGTTACCCATAGCTATCAACGATATTGACTTTACAGCCATCGAACAAAACATAGTTCGTTGCCCGCACACGCATACGGCCTCACAAATGCTAGCCTATATCGAAAAAATTAAAGCCGAGGGAGACACGTGCGGTGGATTGATAATTTGTGCGATAGATGGAGTTCCTCCCGGACTGGGAGAACCTGTATTCGATAGACTGCATGCCGATTTGGCAAAGGCTGTGATGAGTATCAATGCGGTGAAGGGTTTTGAAATAGGATCCGGGTTTGCGGCAGCAGGCATGACAGGCTCAGCGCACAACGATGATTTTATAAAGAGTGATGCAGGTAACATAAAAACCAAAACCAATCATTCAGGCGGTGTGCAAGGTGGATTGTCAAATGGTGAACAAATTTATTTTAACGTGGCGTTCAAGCCTGTGTCCACACTTATGCGTCCACAAAACACAATGGATGCCCAAGGGAACGAGGTTGTGATTGAAGGCAAGGGAAGACACGATCCTTGCGTGGTGCCGCGCGCTGTGCCTATAGTGGAAGCGATGGCTGCCATCACCATTGCTGATCATTTTCTAAGAAACCAAACAAGCAAACTACAAACATGAGAAAAATAGAGTTGCATTGGCAGATTTTGATTGCATTGATTCTAGGTGTTTTGTTCGGAATATTTTTTCCGGCAGCGGTTGGATACACTGCATGGGTGGGAGACTTATTCCTGCGTGGATTAAAAATGATAATCATTCCTCTCATACTCGCTTCCATCATTACGGGTGTAGCCAATATTGGTGACGTAAATGATCTGGGAAAGTTGGGCATCAAGACATTGATGTATTATTTAACCACCAGCTTATTGGCCATCATCACAGGATTGTTTTTCGTGAACATTATACAACCCGGTGCCGGTGCGGATCTTGGATTTGTTAATGAGGTGGATGGGCTCGAAGCAGCCACCGGTTCATTTGGTAAAACATTAATCAATATTATTCCTACAAACATTTTCAATTCCTTGGCCAATGCCGAAATGCTGTCCATCATTTTCTTTGCCATCATAAGTGGTTACTTTATTACCCGATTGCCTGACAACCATCGCAATAAGCTTACTTCATTGGCCAACGCTGGTTTTGAATTGATGATGAAGATTACTTCATTCATCATCGCGTTCACCCCATTAGGTGTGTTTGCCATTATTGCCGGAGTGGTAGCCGAGCAGGCAGGCGATAGGGGCGCTTTGATAGAAACTGCTTCGCGCATGGGCCTGTATATGTTGTGTGTGATTGGAGCGTTGGCCGTTCACGCTTTTGTCACCTTACCATTGTTGCTAAGATTTGCGGGTGGTATTTCTGCAGTAAAACATTATAAGGCGATGAGCACACCTTTGCTCACTGCATTTTCAACTTCATCTTCTTCGGCCACGCTGCCACTTACCATCACAGCTGTAGAAGAAAAGGCGGGTGTTTCCAATAAGGTGAGCAGCTTTGTATTGCCACTAGGTGCTACAATTAATATGGATGGCACCGCTTTGTATGAATGTGTAGCGGCCATGTTTATCGCACAGGCTTATGGTATTGAGTTGAGCGTGGGCCAGCAGGTGATAGTAGTTTTCACTGCTTTGCTTGCTTCTATCGGTGCTGCAGGTATACCAATGGCCGGGCTGGTGATGATATCAGTGGTGCTGTCAGCTGTGGGTTTGCCGCTGGAAGGTGTGGGGCTTATACTTGCTGTTGACAGGATATTGGATATGTTTCGCACTACTGTCAATGTATTGAGCGACAGCTGTGGTGCTGCCATAATTGCTGCGCGCGAGGGCGAACATTTAAAATATGAGTAGCCTGTTTTCGTTTTTCAATCAGATTCATCAATTATCTTTATCTTAATAAAAAAGACAAACTATGTTTAAGAAAATATTTTTTACACTGGGAATAATCATTCTTTTGATAGTGGGCGCAGGGGTAGCAATTCCCTACATCTACAAAGACAAAATAATTGAGAAAGTAAAAGGCGAGATCAACAGTAAAATAAATGCGCGTGTGGATTTTGGCGTGTTCGACTTTACCATTCTAAGGAGTTTTCCCGATTTCACAGTTTCTGTGTCAGACCTTACCGTATCGGGTGCGCAGGAGTTTGAGGGCGATACCCTTGCGCGCATTGGCGTAACCTATGTACGACTCGATTTGATGAGCATTTTTCGTGGAGGTAAGATTGATATCAAACAGTTTGATTTGGAAGAACCACATTTCAATTTCATTGTATTGGAAAATGGAAAAGCGAATTGGGATATAATGAAGCCCGATGATGCGACTGGGGCAGGCAGTGAAGCTTCATCCTTTCATGTGGGTTTAAAAAGATATAGTATTGAGAACGGACAATTGGCTTACGATGACAGGTCGTTAGCGTTTTCAATGAAGCTTGAAAATTTCAACCATGTAGGTAAGGGCGATTTTACACAAGACTTGTTCACGTTAACCACCACCACACAATCTGAAAAAACTGAAATAGTGTACGAAGGAGTGCCGTACTTGAGTGGAGTGAAGTCTGATTTGCAGGCGGACATTGATATGGATCTGCCAAATATGAAATTTACAATGAAGCAAAACAAACTAAAGCTGAATGAGCTACTGCTTGATGTAGATGGATTCGTGGCTATGCCGGCTGATGATATCGATATGGATATTAAATTTAAATCGGCTCAATCAGATTTTAAAAATTTTATATCGCTGATCCCGGTTATTTATGCCAAAGACTTTGAGCAACTCACCACCAGTGGTACTATGGCATTGTCGGGCTATGTAACCGGAAAATACAACGACAATACCATGCCTGCATTTGGGTTGGCACTCAATATCAACAACGGTATGTTTAAGTATCCTTCCTTGCCGCAATCGCTCAAAGAGGTGGTGGTGGATTTGAAGATTGATAAGCCACAAGGTGCTACAGATTTGACAAAGATTAATCTTTCTAAACTGCACTTTGTATTGGGCACCAATCCATTTGATGCGAAATTGTTGGTCACTACACCGGTGAGCGATCCGAACATTGACATGGAAGTAAAAGGGAAAATAAACTTAGGTGAAGTTTCGAAGTTAGTTAAGTTGGATACCGGCACACAATTGGGCGGAATGATGACTGCCGATATGGGAATGAGGGGGAAAATATCTGCGATTGAATCAAAGAAGTACCAAGATTTTGATGCCCATGGACAAATGGTGTTTGCAAATGTAGAATACAAAACGGCCAACGAGCCGGCACTGAGTGTGCGCAAAGGCATGGTGAAGTTTAACCCTGCATCACTTGGTGTAGAAGGGTTTGAAGGGAAGTATGGCAAATCCGATTTTCAAGGTGGTGGTCACTTAGACAATGTGCTGGGATATGTTTTCAGAGATGACAAATTAAAAGCAAGTTTCAATTTCAATTCAACTTTACTGGACCTGAATGAGTTCATGACTGATGCAACTTCTGCTTCGGGCACTGCGGCCAAGAAACCCGAAGCCACCGAAGTTTTGCTCATTCCTGCAAACCTTGATGTTACTCTGACCACCAATATTGCCAAAGTGTTATACGAAGATTGGGTGATAGAGAACGTAACAGGAAATATGTTGATATCAAATCAAGAGTTAGTGTTGAAAGGTGTTTCAATGAAAACATTGGAAGGCACTGTGGGTATCAATGGCACCTACAGCAGCTTAAATACTGAATCACCTACTATCGATTATGACATTGTCGCTTCCGACATGGACATCAACAAAACATTTAAAACATTTGATGCCGTGAAAAAGATGGCACCCATTGCTGAAAAAACTACAGGTAAATTCACTACCACGTTGAAAATTGCGGGCCGACTCGATAAGGAGATGAATCCGGTTCTCAATTCGTTGAACGGTAAAGGTGCTCTAAAGACTTTACAGGTTACGGTGAATGGTTTTGAGCCCATCAGTAAATTGGGAGAAGTTCTCAAAATTGACAAATTTAAGACGCTCAACCTTTCAGATATTAATGTTTCATTCAAGTTTTTGGATGGCCGCGTCTATGCAGATCCATTCGATTTGAAGATGGGAGAGATTGTAAGCCTGGTGGCGGGTTCCAATGGATTTGACGAGACTATAGATTACATCATGGCTATGTCTATTCCCAGAGCCATGTTTGGTGCAGGTGCCAATTCCGTATTGAATGATTTGATATTGAAAGCAAACAATAGCGGGGCCAATTTTAGTGTTGGTGAAAAAATTAATGTTGATGCCATCATTAAGGGTACTGTGAAGAATCCGCAAATTTCCACTTCGCTTAAAGATGCCGGGAAAAACCTGATGAATGATTTGAAATCGCAGGCACAGGCTGAAATTGACAAGAAGAAACAGGAGTTGGAAGACAAGGCAAGAGCTGAGGCCGACAGATTGAAACAAGAAGGTGAAGATAAAGCGCGCGGTGAAGTTGACAAAGTAAAGAAAGAAGCTGAAGATAGAGCTAAAGCCGAGCAAGACAAGATTAAAGCGGAAGCGGACAGGCTAAAGAAAGAAGCCGAAGCAAAGGCTAAAAAGGATGCTGAAGACAAGTTGAAGGGTGTGTTCAGAAAGTAACGTGCTCAACAACAAATAGCTTTCTAATGACCCCATGCATGGTAAAAAGCCAATTAAAAATTTTCGCTTTGGTGAGTTGCAGAACTATTGTTTTTTTTCTCGCTTTTTTGGCCGCCATTGCTGGTGTGATGGGCCAAAAGAGTGATGCGCCTTGTGCAGGCACCGACAATTCAAAAGCTGTAAAGTACCTTGATCAGGCGCGCAATTTATACAAGCAGAAAAGAGATTATGAAGCAGCTCAATCGCTAGCCCACAAGGCGATAGAGCAAGATGCAGGCTATGGTGATGCGTTGTTTTTTCTTGCAGATATCGCCAGGCGGCACAATGATTTTACGCTGGCAAGAGAAACTTACCTAAAGCTTATTGCCACGTGTCCGGATTACGATGCCGACCCGTATTTTCAACTAGGAACATATTATTACAGTCTGAAAAAGTACAGCGAAGCCGCTGCACAACTTGCGCAATACGTAGAGTTTTCGAATGTGCCAGCCAAAAAGTATGAAGAGGCTAGTGTTAAATTGGAGGATGCCAAATTTTACGATCGTATGTTTTCCCATCCGGTTCCTTTTGATCCGCAGAGCATAAGCAATGTGTGTACTTACCAAGATGAATATTTACCAGCTATTTCACCGGACAATGAGTTTTTGTTTTACACAAACAGATTTCAGAAAACAGATAAAAACTCTCTTACTCCAAAATTGATAGAAGAGTTTAATTTCGCTCGGAAAGTAAATGGATCTTTTGGAGTTGGAGAAAAAATGCCACCGCCTTTCAACCAACAGTTCAATGAGGGAGGCGCTACCATGACTGTTGATAATAAAGAACTATTTTTTACCATTTGCCAACCTGACAAAGGATACATCAATTGTGATATATACACTTCAGTGTTGATTGATGGAAAATGGAGCCCCATCACCAATTTGGGGCCAGCAGTAAACTCACCTGGAGCGTGGGATTCTCAACCTAGCATTTCGCCTGATGGCCGTACTCTTTATTTTGCCAGCATGCGAGATGGCGGGCAAGGTGGTGTGGACATTTACAAAAGCGAAAGAAAGAAAGATGGAACTTGGAGCACTGCGGCCAATTTGGGAGCACCAGTGAACTCTCCTTTGAATGAGAAATCACCTTTCATCCACCAGGACAATCGCACACTTTATTTTACATCGGATGGACACAAAGGGCTTGGAGGTTTTGATATTTTTATCAGCAAGAAACTAGAAAACGGGAACTTTTCTAAACCAGTGAATATTGGTTATCCGATAAACAGCGATGCCGATGACCTTGGATTTATGGTAAGTACCGATGGGAAAACGGGTTATTTTGCTTCGAATAAATTAAATGGCAAAGGCGGTTGGGATATTTATAGTTTGAATTTGTATGAAGAAGCACGGCCTGACAAGGTTTTATTTATCAAAGGGGAGATTTCAGGTGACAATAAAAACATACCGCTGGCTGCCAAGATTGAATTGAAAAACGTGAAAACAAATAAAGTACACGAGCTTGATGTGGATACGGTAACAGGCCAGTATGTGTCAGTTGTTAACTTCAACAGTGATTACATAATGACCATTAAAAAAGATGGATACGCATACAACTCACAGTACTTTGCTTCGGGAGATCCAGCATTGGCAAAACCAGTTAAGGTAGATGTATCGCTAAAAAAGATAGAAATAGGAGGAATTTATAAATTGAATGATATTCTGTTTGAAACCAATTCATTTGAATTGAATGACACCTCGCGGGCTGTGATTGATGGCTTTGTGCTGTTTCTCAAAGAGAATCCCAAAGTAAAAGTGGCCATACATGGCCATACCGACAATGTGGGCGATGCACACAGTAACCAGATGCTTTCAGATAATCGCTCTAAGAGTGTGGAGGCATACATTAATAAAAGAGGCATTGACACTCAAAGGCTTGCTGCGCGAGGGTATGGTATGAGTAAACCTGTTGGTTCCAATGATAACGAAGAAGGCAGAGCGCTCAACAGAAGGACCGAATTCGTGATTACCTCAAAATAACACGCATGAAAAAAAATGAATCATCAATAAAAGTACTGATAATGGGAGCCTCGGGCCTGATAGGGCAGGAGTGTATGCATTTGTTGCTGGCGCATGCAGGTGTTAGCAAGGTGCATTCATTGGTCAGAAAACCATCGGGGATGCATCATGCAAAACTTGAAGAGCGCATGGTCGATTTCGAAAAGTTGGATGAATTTGCCGAATGGAAAGGCGTAGATGCTGTGATTTGTTGTTTGGGAACCACAATGGCAAATGCCAAGACCCGAGACGCATTTTTAAAGGTGGACTATGAATATCCGCTAGCTGCCGCAGCTATGGCGCGAAAGGCGGGCGTAGAGCAGTATTTGATTGTAAGTGCGTTGGGCGCACATCCGAAATCGACCTTCTTTTACAACAAGGTCAAAGGGCAATTGGAATCTGCAATCAGTGATCTCGATTTTGAGAAACTTTTGATATTTCAACCTTCGCTATTAATGGGGGACAGGCAAGAGGTGCGGCCAGGAGAACGCACAGCGCAAGTTGTGATGTCGGGCCTTTCATTTTTAATGATAGGACCATTGAGAAAGTACAAGCCTATCCATGCCCACGCGGTGGCCAGGGCTATGGTAAATTCATTGTTCGATTCTGAATCAGGGAAACGCGTATACCCATCAGATCACATAGCCAGAATGGTAAAAGCATAAAAAAACCCACCCTGTTGCTGGCTAGCGGGGTGGGTTTTTATTGTTGGTTCAAATGCTTTAGCTGCGCTTTTCTTCAATTCGCGCTTTCTTACCAGAAATGCCGCGCAGATAAAATATTCGGGCGCGTCTTACAACGCCCACCTTATTTACCTCAATTTTTTCGATTTTTGGTGAGTACAAAGGGAAAATACGTTCAACACCTACGTTGTATGAAATCTTCCTTACGGTAAATGTCTGCGTTATTCCTGAGCCTTTGCGCTGCAATACCACGCCTTGAAACTTCTGTGGACGCTCTTTAGCACCTTCCTTAATGATGTAATGTACAGTAACAGTATCACCTGCTTTGAATGTAGGCATGTCTTTTTTCAAAGCCATTTGTTCGTCTACGAGTTTAATCAAGTCCATGATTGAATGTTTTTATTATCCCGAAAAAGGGAGTGCAATATTACGCATTTTTTTTATTCTAATGCAATGATTGAGTGCTTTTTTGGACTTTATACGACATAAATAATCGAGTTTAATCATTTAATAAATCGGGCCTGCGCTGGCGGGTGCGCTCAAGGGCCTGCTCATGCTTCCACTTTTCAATATTGGCTTGGTTGCCTGAAGTCATTATTTCGGGCACTTTCCAGCCTCTGAAGTCGGCCGGGCGGGTGTATACTGGTGGAGCGACCAGACCATCTTGAAATGAGTCACTTAACGCAGAGCTTTCATCTGATAACACCCCCGGCAAAAGCCTCACAATAGCATCGCATACCGCAGCCGCGGCTATTTCGCCTCCTGTCATTACAAAATCGCCCAATGATATCTCCTTTGTTATAAAATGTTCACGTACACGCTCGTCAACACCTTTGTAATGGCCGCAAAGTATAATCAAATTCTTGTGCAGAGACAATCTATTTGCCATTTGTTGGCCGAACCGCTCTCCATCCGGACTCATATATATCACTTCATCATACTGTTTAGCGGTTTTTAAGTACTCTATGCACGATGCTATGGGCTCTATCATCATTACCATGCCGGCTTCACCCCCAAATGCATAGTCGTCCACACTTTTGTATTTGTTCAGAGCATAGTCACGAAGGTTATGGATTTTGATTTCGGCCAGCCCCTTTTGCATAGCTCTGCCCACCATCGATTCGGTGAGTGGGCCTTCAAACAATTGGGGTAATACTGTAATTATGTCAATATGCATCATAACTTTTTATTGCGACCGAAGGTATAAAGATTCTGTGTGGATGGCATTGTCCAAAATCCGCGCTATTGCTTTAGTGGTTTATGTAATCTCCCTAATTTCTTTATAGGCAATGATTTATGTGACTTTATCCATGTTTTTAAATTACTGGGTACATTGCACCCTGTGGTGCACAAGAGGATCGTCAAGGATTGTTTAGCTAAGTACTGATAATCAGCCTATAAGCAACTTATATTGATGCATTCAGGTACTTAATTTTCAGGGTGTCATGTTGTCATAACTATCATATAAGTAATTATGATTCAGTATTATATAATGATTAATAAGATTTAAACATTATGTAACTCTTTATACTCATCCAATTCGCTTTGACATCAGGTAATGTTGGATATCGCCAAACAACACGTACGACTTTTTGACAGTATCATAACCTTGTGTTTCATAGAATTTTTTTGCTTCTGCGCGGGCCTCTAAAATAATGGTCTTGGCCTTTAGTTCCTTTGCGATATTTTCCAACGCATTCAAAAGTTTAGCCCCCACCCCCAGACTACGGTAATTCGAATCTGTTGCCATAAATCTAACTTGGGCTTCGGTGCTAGTGTTCATGTGCAATCTCCCGCAGGCAATCAATTGTTTGTTTTGGAACGCAGCCAGTTTATAAGATTCTTCGTCCAAGATATCTCTTTCTGAACCCAATGGCATATTCCACGGCTTTCTTAGCACATCATACCTTAACTGATAATAAGCGTGCAACTCTTCTGGGTTATTGGGCGATTTTATGATCAAATTTTCCATTGCGCGGTGACCTCAATCAAAAATCCCCTCCTGTGTAGGAAGGGATTAGTTTTATTTAAGCAGGAAGGGTTAGGTAGTGATATCTGCTTGTGAAGCAGAAATTGGCATAAAAGGACCCACAACCGGTTCTATTTTGGAAGTGGGAGCGTCTTTCACCAGTCGGTAAATAACCTTCTTGTCATTTGTCATAATGTTGATGAAATAAATACCTGCGCGCACTTTATCCAAGTCAAGGGTGATCTTGCTGTCAGCATTGCTGACCACAAATTCGTTGGTGTAATATTGATTTCCAAGCATATCATAAATGCTGATTGCTACATTTTTACCAGTGCTGGTAATGTTTCTCATGTCAATCGTGAGGAACCTCACGAATGGATTTGGATATACAGTGATCGTATTTTCTTTTACTGCAGGCTTAGGCGTGGCGGTACTCGGACTGGCTGTGAATGTGGCCACCATACCGGAACCCTGATGAGGAACACAATAGTAATTATAAACTCCAGCCACGGTTATTCTATAGCTAAATGTGGTTACTGTTGAATTCATTTGCGAATTCCATGTGGCGGCTCCTGCCGGTATGCCACTGGCGTCTGCTGTGGTGGTGTGACTTCCATTCACCCAGTTCCATTGCATTGTGTCACCCACATTTACATTGATGTTAGCAGGTGTAAAAACAAGATTAGACACCCCAACCATGTGAATGGTCGCAAATGAAGTGGAGATTGACATCGCTGAAGCCAGCAAGAAAATCCCTAATTTTTTGAATACAGAAAAGTATAGTTTGTTTTTCATGATAGTCTATTGAAATGAACGAATTAAAAATAGCTAAAACTGTGCCAATATCCAAACATTTCAAAGATGGATGCATAATAGGCAGGTTTAGTTTACTTCACAGTACAAAAAACCTCGGCAAGCATACATCGGACGCTCCCACCTCCGTGTTGTTCAATGGTGGGTATGTCGCACGTTACTATTTTGGATTGGGTACCCAGCATTGTAATCTGTTTAGCCGTAAATCTATTATATGCACTATTCGAAATTACCGTCACCAGGTTGCCCTCTTTGTTCATCAATTGGAGCACATTGCCACAAAAGTTGATCATTTGGGTGATGTCGATTTCAATTATTGTCCTGCCTTTGCTCACCAACTCTTTTCGCAGCATGGCTTGTTCTTCTGTGTCTGTTACCGAATTGAAACACACTACCGCAAAGGTTTTGCCAATGCTCATCATCACATTGGTGTGGTATATTGGTTGGCCATGTTGATCCATGGCTCCAAAAAGCATGGGTGTGTAATGCAGTTGTTCGGCCAGGATTTTGAAAATCGAGGGGTTTGTGCGTGGTGAGCGACAGCCATACATCTTTCGTTGTTCGTGATCAAATACAATGCTTCCTGTTCCTTCAAGGTATACATCTCCTTCAGCCATCGTCCGCAGATCCATTATGGATTCAACTTGAACACCTTGATGGCTTTCGCCTGCATTAAGCCAGGTTTCTTTTATTTCACTTCTTCTGTTTGCAGCCATCATTGGGTATATGATAACGCTTTGGTTGTGATGAAAACTTACCCAGTTGTTGGGGAAAACAGCATCTGGGGAACTGCATCCTTCCGGCTCTGTGTCTACTATCACGCGCACTCCCGAACCAATTAGTAACTCTACCAAATTATCGAACTCATTATTGGCTTTGTCATTGACCTCATTGGCATGCTGCAGAAAATTGGATTCAGCTTGCTGAAAACTATTAGTAGCTGCCGTTTGTGTGTTGGCTCCAAACGCTTTAGGTTTTACCATCATCACGGTGTCAGCGCATTGTCTCAGGATCTTTGATGTTTCTTTCACTGTTGTGAATATGATTAGAAGGCTGGTTGTTTTGGTTTGTTATCCAGTATTGATTCTATACGCTCCATTACCTTTTCGTCCAGCAATGGCATGGCATCAATAGCCTTTAAATTTTCGGTCAATTGCTCCACGCGCGAAGCTCCCAGAATAGCAGTGCTTACGAACTTGTTTTTGAGGCACCACGCTATGGCAAGAACTGGTAGAGGAATGTCTAATTGTTTAGCAATTTCGGCCAGGGCAGCTGTTTGTAGTAGTTGTGTTTTTGCTTTGTCGCCTGCTAATTTTTCTTTCAGCCATTCCAGTCCTTCGAACTTGGCGCGGGTAAATTCTGCTGGCAAGCCTTCAAGGTATTTTCCGGTAAGCATGCCCGATGCGAGTGGTGACCAAATGGTGGTACCAAGTCCCAAGTCTTTGAACAGTTTTAAATATTCAACTTCAAACCGTTCGCGATGGAACATATTGTACTGAGGCTGTTCCATGGTAGGAGGGGTGAGGTGCATTGCCCGTGCTATACCATGGGCTTCCATTATTTCTTGTGCACTCCATTCCGATGTACCCCAGTACAGCACCTTTCCTTGTGTTATTAAGTCATGCATTGCCCTCACTGTTTCTTCTATCGGAGTATTTTTATCAGGACGGTGGCAAAAGAACAAGTCCAGATAATCAACTTTCAATCGCAGAAGAGCCGCGTGGCAGGCCTCCATTACATGCTTGCGACTCAAACCTGATTGGTTGGGTTTGTCTCCGCCAAAATACACTTTGCTGGAAACGAGGTAGGTGGTTCTGTCCCACTTCAATTTATGAAGTATGTTGCCCATTACTGTTTCCGAGGCCCCTCCCGCATAACCTTCGGCATTATCGAAAAAATTGATTCCGGCATCATACGCTTTAATCATGCATTTTTCAGCCACATCGTTTTCAATTTGTTTGGCGAATGTGAGCCACGAACCGAATGATAATGCGCTAACCTGCAAGCCAGAATTGCCTAGTCTGTTGTAAATCATATTAATTGGATTGTGCCGAAGAAGAAATTTCAACGGCTGGTGAAAAGTGTATTGTGCCCGGGGAGAGACTCGAACTCTCAAGGATTTAACTCCAACGGCTTCTGAGACCGCAACGTTTACCAATTTCGCCACCCGGGCAGAAAAATCACGTTTTTTGTTACATTAAAAGTGCCCGGGACGAGATTCGAACTCGTACACCCTTTCAGGCGCCACCCCCTCAAAGTGGTGCGTCTACCAATTTCGCCACCCGGGCAGGAGGCGCAAAAGTATAAAATATTTGCATACAATTATCCTCAATTTGGTAATCAAGGAAGATGCAAATGCATGAAGAACGAAGGAATAAAATGGTGGAGCTGAGCATTATCATACCTACACTGAATGAGGCGGAGAATCTTAAGTTGCTGCTTCCTTATTTATTATCATGCTATGATGAAAAAGTAAAAATGGAAGTCATAGTAGCGGATGGGGGAAGTACGGATAGCAGTGAAGACGTATGTACGCAATTTAAAATCACGTGGGTGGTGTGCAAGCAGTTAGGAAGGGCGGTTCAAATGAATGAAGGCGCACAATTGGCCAAGGGGCAAGTATTGTATTTTCTGCACGCTGATTGCATGCCTCCTAAGGATTTCATCCACACCATACAAAAAGCTATGCAATTGGGTGCAGGCGCTGGGTGTTTCAGGTTAAAGTTTGATGAGGACCATTTGCTACTCAACTTTTATGGTTGGTGTTCGCAGTTTTCGTTTACTTTCTTGCGATTTGGCGACCAAAGTTTGTTTGTTCGGTCAAGCTTGTTTAAGCAGCTTTTAGGTTTTGACGAAACAATGTCATTGCTCGAAGATCAGGATATAGTATGCCGAATAAAAAAAGCGGACCAGTTTACATTAGTCCCTCAAAGCATCATTACGTCTTCAAGAAAATATCAGGCACATGGCAAACTGCGTTTGCAATTGATTTACACATTGATTGTGGGAATGTACAAGTTGGGCTTTTCGCAGATCTCCCTTCAAAAAGTCTATGCCTATTTGATCGACTGATTTAAAGTAATCAGAAATACAAGCTGGGAAAGGGATTGATTCCGTTGATGATGTCGGTGAGCATAAATAACTCATCTCTTTTGTCTATAAAATAGTCAGCACCATGAGAAAGGCATCGGCTTCGATAGTGGTTATCTGCCGAATCGGACATCACAATTGTTTTTATACCCGGATAAGCACTTTTCATTTGGACTAAGAATCGAGTGCTGCTTCCTAATGGCAATTCCATATCGAGCAACAAAATATCTGGCTGTTGGGACATGAAAAATGATGCGGCTGATTCGGTACTGTGGCTATAACCTTCAATTGAAACCCCCTGCATTTTAGACAGAATGTTTTTAATATTGGTTAAGTTAGAATCGGACTCTTCTATTATATAAATTGACTTTTCTGATACACTCATTGGTTAAATACACGTTATATCTCCTATGAATGCAAAGTAATAGTAAGAATAATGAATCAACAATAGAACAAAGTGCTATTTTTTTGTCATGATTTCTAAGATAAAAAGCCGTTGAATCTACTACATGGAAATTTAAACCAATCCTTCTTTGATGGCATAAAAAGTGAGGTCCGCATTTGTTTTAAAGTTCAGCTTGTGCATAATCCTGGTGCGATAGGTACTCACAGTGGTAACACCTAGCGATAACTTTTCCGCAATTTCGGTCATGGATTTACCGGTAGCCAACATGCACATTACTTGAAACTCCCTGTCTGATAAACTTTCGTGTAATTGACCGGGTTTGTTAGGGTCAAGATTGCTTGCCAGTTTTTCAGCCAACGAGTCTGAAATATATTTGCGGCCTTCAAGAAGCTTGCGCACCGCATTTACAAGTTCATCAGGCGCACTTTCTTTGTTCAGGAAGCCGGAGGCACCCGCTTTTAGTGCCCGCAAAGCATATTGGTCTTCCGGGTGCATGGTGAGAATGAGTACTGGGATATTAATTTTCTCTGCCCGCATGTTTTTTACCGCATCAAGGCCATTGCTGTGGGGCAGACTGATATCAAGGATAATGACATCCCAATCGTCTTGTTTCAACTTTCTGTTTAATTCTTCCACTGATTCAGCTTCGTTGCAAACAGCATCAGGTATTTCGTCATGTAGAATTTGCATCAATCCTTTTCTGACTACAGCATGATCATCTACTATCAAGATTTTTTTCTTCATAACATGATTTTGTTAAGCGATTTCAATTTTTTTGACAGGTATTTGAATTTTTACCCGGGTTCCTTTTCCTGGTTTGCCTTCCACTTCAAACTCACCATTTAAATTGGTTACACGTTCACGCATGCCTAATAAACCTAATGAATAATTGCCTGCCACCTCGGATAATTCGAACCCCACACCATCATCCGTGATTACCATATTTATGTCATCTTCATTGTTGAAAACAGATATTTTACAAACACTGGCATCAGAATGTTTAGAAATGTTGTTCAGACTTTCTTGAGCTACTCTGAAAAGGCAGGTCGAAATTTCGTCTCCTAAGTCCATTGATGTCAAATCATACTCAAGATAGTACTTAATCTTGTTTCGCTTCTGGAATTCACCACATAACCATTCAATGGCTGGTTCTAATCCAAGATCATCCAAAATCCCTGGCCTAAGGTCAGAAGCCATTCTGCGCATTGTCTTGATTGACTCGTCAATCAAGGTCATGGCATCATCAGATTTTTCGCGCAACTTATCTTGTTCCCGAGGAAGCTTTTTATTAATAAATGAAATATCAAGTTTTAGGGCTGTAAGTAGTTGCCCTAACTCATCGTGTATCTCTCTCGAAATTTTCTTTCTTTCTTCTTCACGGATGTGCTGAAGGTGGGATGTGAGATTGCGTAACTGTGAATTGATATTGCTCAGCGCAAGTTTATCACGATGTTGCTTTGTGACATCAGAAACTGCAACAAGTGCAATGTTTTCTCCAAGGTGAGCTAGTTGTTGGATAGTGATGTCAACAAATATAATTTCGCCATTTTTCTTTAGATGCTTCCATCCGGTTGTTTTTCGAAACGCGGATGCAGGTTGAGAAATGATTTTGGCGAATCGTTCAATTTCTTCGTTGGGTCGCAGTTTTTCTAAACCGAGATTTAAAAATTCTTCGCGAGAATATCCATAGTGATCAAGCGTAGCATGGTTCACATCCAATATATTTCGTGTACTCCGGTCTATAATATACAACGGCACAGGATTATTGTAGAACAACGCTTTGAAGTTTTGCTCACTTTCTTCAAGCAACTTTTGTGCTTCAAGATTTTTAGATATGTTTCTTGCAATCACAGCCACGCAAACCGGATTATGAACTTCAGTTGTTTCAATGGTGAAAGAAATAAATGAATAAGGTATAACTTCCAGAGTCTTGAAGTTTTTTGCTCTGAATTCACCACTTACTTTCCTCTTCGATTTAATTTCAGGTATCCAATAATTGTCAAATTCTTCAATGTCTTTTTCGAATAGAAATTGATGCACTGATTTCCCGATAAGAGGCGCTGGGTCAGGTGCACCTATTGCCCTCGCACCCCCTTCGTTTAAAAACAGTAGTGTGCCATCCAAGTCGAAAATTGCAATAAATTCAGAACTATTTGTGACAATAGAAGCTAGCTTTTGATACTCTATTTCCAATTTCTTTCGATCTGTGATATCAACGATAGTATTGCTAATGGAGACAACGTTGCCAGTTATATCTATGTCTGGTATACCTGTGCATTGAAGGAATTTCATTTCACCTTTCGGAGTGATAAATTCCAAATCTATTTGATATGCAGTTTTTAAAGCTTTCGTTTCATCTATTGCGGATCTTAGTTCTTTGCTGCCGGCATCTTCAAAAAGATTGTAAAAATCTAGCAGCAAAGGGTTTTGAATTCCAGATACTTCAAATACTGCTCTTAAAGAAGAAGAACACCTGATGCTACCATTTTTGATGTCAAGCCGCCAATCACCCATTTTTGCGATCTCTTGTGCTTTCAGCAATCGGTTTGCTACGATGGTTAACTCGGATTCTTTCAGTTTTCGTATGTCTATCTCATGCGATAGAGCCTTGTTCAACTCGTTCAGTTCAATAGTGCGCATGTCCACACGGTGTTCAAGTTCAATGTTTATATTTTCTAATTGAGCCTGAGTTTTGCTTAACTCTGTGGCATCAATATTTGCAAACACAAATTCATCCATTTCACCGCTGTCATCTTTCACTTTATTGATGGCACATAGCACTTGCAATTGGTTATTCATCTTATCGGATTGCATCAATAATCCATTCCAACTCTCGGTTTCGAGAATCATGTTGATAAACCGTTCGCTAGCTTGACCGGGCAAATGGCATTTTAATATTTTGAGGTGCTGACCAATAACCTCAGATTCTTTGTAGCCATAAAGAAGCTGAGACGCATTGTTCCAACTTTTGATGCATAAACGATTGTCAATTGAGAAGATAGCATCCTGAACAGTATTAATTAAGGAAGCTTGATATTGTAATTTCTCATTCAGCAATCTCTTTTCTCTTTGATCATTTACCAAAGAAATGTATGACATGATAAAAAGGAGGCTAAAAAAAGCCACCAATGTCATAAAAAGCATTAATGTGATGAAGGCCTTTTTGGCTCCGGCTTGGTTTATCGTCTCTATTTCGATTTCTTTCGCAGTAAGTACTTTTTCAATGAAATGTTGTAAAATTTGTACCTGAGTATACGCTTGTTCAAGTTGTGAAGCGATATTATTTGCCGACCCGGTTGTTGCCTGCTTTTCTAAAATCCAATCGCTGGTAATAGCATTAATGGATGAAACTAATTTGGTGATGGAATCTGCTTCTGTTAAATCAAGTGCTATATTTTGTTGTGAAATTTTAAATGCAGAGAGATCAAGTTCTATTTGATGGTTACTATTTTTCCATGCAATTAAGGCATTCTTATCACCTGTGAAAGCATACTTTGTGGCTTCGGAATATAATTTCACTGAATTGATTTTAATCAATTCAAGTGTGCGAATTTGTTTATCCAATTGTTTTTGATCGAGGCTGCGATCGATGATGCTGTTTAGTTGCAGGAATGTGATGGCAGCAACAATTAGCAAAAAGGAGAATGAAATCATCAGGCTCCATCTAAATTTCTTTTCGAGCTGTCGATTATCAAACGATATTTTTTGTTGAATACTCATCCTTATATTTTGGAAAAATAAGAATTTACTAAGAAACGAGGTGGGTTAACTATTTTAAGTATTCAACAAAAATTGGCTGATAAAATTCAAAAAAAAAGCCACCGGAAAGGTGGCTTTGTGATCCCGCTGGGAGTATGACGCATGATCCCATTTGTGTCCGGGGTCAAAAAACAACAAGCGGCCATTGTCATGGCCGGATTTTCTTTTGCTCGTCTGCATCTGAACTTTGAAGGCTCATCTGCTGCTCAAAAAAGAAAAGCCCCTTTCGGGGCTTGTAGTTCTCTCCAGTGATCCCGCTGGGATTCGAACCCAGGACCCCAACATTAAAAGTGTCGTGCTCTACCAGCTGAGCTACGGAATCATCATGCTTTAAAAAAGCGAGTGCAAATATAGGTGCATTAATTTTCTCCTACAAGTTATCCCCTTTATTTTTATTCACAAGTTTGGAGATCGAATCTGGGCCTGTGTTACGAGACTTATTCATTATTTTTTCAGCGAAGAAAATCAAATGCTTTTAAGCCTTTCGACATGAACCCCCGGAGCAAACATTTTGCGATAGGTGATGAGTTTTCTGCTCCGTTCGGTGCCAAGTGATCTGGCTATGCGGTTCATTTTGGGATTGAAGTCTCCGATCCATGTAAGCTCAAGATTGGTGAAGTTGGTGTGCTCTAAAATTTTAGCTGCTCCGTGTACAATCATGTAGCTGTCAACCCCTTTGCCTTGATGTTCAGGCACTACTCCAAATATTATCCCATAAAACTTAGTACAATATCCGGTTTTGAGCAAGTACCAAAATTTTAACTTTTGCCACCATCCAAATTTGCCGTTCAGGTGCTTTACTATCTGGTTGATTTCAGGAAGATTGAGCCAAAATGCCACAGGCTCATTTTTGTAATATACGAACCACATCAAATCTTCCACCAGTATTGGTTTTACAGATTTCAATATTTTCATGGCCACCGCAAATTTGATCATCTTGGCGCCCTCGTCATGGCGCACCCATGCTTTGTTATAAATTTCCACAAAATCGTGAGCGTATTTCTCAAGGTTTTTACTATCAATTTTGATGGCCTCATAATCAGGATTTCTATCTAAAATTTCTGCTCTTTCATAGAAATGAGGCTCCAACTTTACATCGGTGCGCAGGCTGTAACAATATTGTTCGAAATATGTTTCAAACCCATATCCTTCAAATAACTCGTGATAGTAAGGCCTGTTGTAATTCATGCAATAAACAGGTGGGTCAAAACCCTCTACCAGGCAACCCCACCATCGATCGCGGTCGCCAAAGTTGATTGGTCCATCCATGCACTCCATGCCACGCTCTTTCAGCCATTCAAGGCATTGATTGAACAACAAATTCGCAGCAGTCTGATCATTGACGCATTCGAAAAACCCCATCCCACCGCTGGTCGTCTTCTTTTTTTCGCTTCGTCTGTTGATGAACGCTGCCACACGGCCCACACAAACATTTTGCTCATCGTACAAAAGCCATCGCGCGGCTTCGCCATTCGCAAAGTATTTATTGGTGCGTGGATCAAAGACACCTTCCACATCCTTGTCAAGTGGTCGTATCCAGTTGGGGTCGCTTTTGTATAGCCGTACCGCCATATCGAGAAATTCCCTTTTGTGGTGTGCGGTGGTGACTTCAATCAACTTCATAATTAGCAGTGGAGTTGTATGTGACAGGCGAAAGTAACAAGAATTGATAATTTTACCTCCATGATACCAAACCCATGATAGAAAGAAAAACAGTAATTGTCACAGGCGCATCATCGGGCATAGGCAAAGCATGTGCAGCACACTTTGCGAGTCAGGGTTATGCGGTGGTGATGGCCGCGCGCGATGAGGCCAAACTGGCAGATGCTTGCGCTGCGCTGAATAAGGCAGGTCATTCGTGTGCCTATATTGTTACCGATGTATCAGTGGAAAGTGATTGTTCACGTATGGTTCAGTTTGCAGTAGATCAGTTTGGCTCCATTGACGTGCTGATTAATAATGCAGGCTTGTCGATGCGTGGCTTGTTTGAAAAAACAGAACTCGATGTGTTACGAAAGCTCATGGATGTAAATTTTTGGGGTACTGTGTATGCCACCAAATATGCATTGCCGTATCTATTAGCCAGCAAGGGCAGTGTGGTGGGCGTTTCATCTATTGCAGGCAAGAAGGGTTTGCCCGGCCGCACGGGCTACTCGGCTTCTAAGTTTGCCATGGAAGGATTTTTAGAGACGTTGCGCACAGAGAATTTAAAAACCGGGCTGCACGTGCTGGTGGCTTGTCCCGGATTTACCGCAAGCGAGATACGTTCCAAATCGTTGAACGAAGCAGGCCATGCTCAAGAGCAATCGCCACGTGAAGAACAAAAAATGATGCAGCCCGAAGAGGTGGCTGCGCACATTTATAAAGCAGTGATGCACCGTAAGCGCGACCTGGTGCTCACGCCTGTTGGCAAACTTACATTGTTGCTCAACACACTTTTTCCCTCGTGGAGCGACAAACTTACCTATAATCACATGGCCAAAGAGCCGGATTCGCCATTTAAATAATAAGATTGTTTATGCGCATTTATTTGATTGGATATTCGGCCAGTGGCAAAAGTTTTGTTGGCAAGCAATTGGCCACGCTCATCAAATTTGATTTTGTGGATATGGATGCTGCCATTGAAATGGAGCAAGGCATGTCAATTGCTGAAGTATTTGCCGCGCGAGGGGAGAAGGGATTCCGTAGCGTGGAACAAGCATTTCTTTTTACCACATCCACGCTTGAGAATACAGTGATAGCCACCGGAGGTGGTACGCCAGCGCACGATGACAATATGAAATGGATGAAGCAGCATGGAATTACAGTGTTTCTTAACACCGGCCTGGGGCACCTGTATCAGCGGCTGGTGGCAGACCGCGCGCAGAGGCCAAGGCTGATGAAGCTAAATGATATCGAACTGATGGAACAAATAGTAGAGGACCTGACGATTCGCAAGAAATTCTACAAGCAGGCAGAAATCACTTTAAGTAATGAGCTTATAGCAGCGCCCGCAATAGAGGCTGCTATAAAGAAAAAAAAGCTTTTATGAAAGGTACACGGCCTCGTCTTTTTTTGAAAGCGAAACTGTAATGTGTTCGTGGAGAGTGGTGGAGAGTGAGAGACCAATGTAATCGGCTGCGACAGGGTAACGCTTATGACTGCGATCAACCATTACCGCAGTTCTGATTTTTTTAACGGGTACGTTGAGCAAAACTTTGAGTGCGTGGGCCAGTGTCTTTCCTGAGTTCAATACATCATCAACCAGTATTACCACCTTGTCATTTAGCTCTTTGTCGGTGATAGAAATTTGCGCAAGTTTGTCGTAGGGTGAATCTTTGTCGAGCGATATTTTCACCAGCTTGTGCTTGAGTTTAGATATTTCATCGAGCTTGGCGCCTAGCCGCACAGCAAACTCATAACCATTGGGTGCTATGCCTGCGAGTATGACTTCTTTTTGATCAAAATTATCTTCGTAAATCTGGAATGCGATACGCTCTATGCGTTGCGCCATTTGCTTGCCCGAAAGAATGGAAGTGCGTTTCATTTGGTTATGTACTAATCCACCAAATTTAACAAAAGTTATTTGTCAGCAAATAACTTTTGCAGATCATCCAGGCGACCGCCTTTGTAGAAATTAGATTGCCAGTAAGACTCATCAAGGTCTGAAATAATTACTCCCTGGCTGCTACTTGAGTGCACAAATTTATTTTCGCCAAGATAAAAACCCACATGCGATATGCGGCCTTTGCGAGTTTTGAAAAACACCAAATCGCCTGGAAGCAATTTGTCCTTGCTCAAAGGTTTACATACTTCGTAAATATTTGCCGAGCCGCCTTCTACGGTAATGCCGTAAGTATCTGACAATAACTTCTTTACCAAACCCGAACAATCTACTCCTGACATAGAGTGGCCGGCATATTGATAGGGTGTGCCAAGCCAATTGTCTATTTTATCAAACAATTTAGAATCATAGAAATTACCAATTTCGAAACCGAATACCTGGCTATAATAAGCCGTGCCATAGTTGGCCACATGTGATTTTGCCTTTTTTGCTTTTTTATCTCCCGAATCAGAAGCAGTTGTTACCATAACAGGCAGCAGAAACAGGCAAGTTGCAGTTATGAAGTTTATTGCAAATCTTTTTTGAAACATGGCGCGAAATTAGTAAAATTTAAATTCTCATAAGGTTGATAAACAATTCGTTGCCTGCGCGTGGTGCAATGGAGTTATGACATTTTTCAAATGACTTTATTTCAAATTGCGTCTGAAAAACTGCTTTATAAGATTCAATTGTGCCACCAAATGGCGGTTTGTCCGAGTTTAGAGGAATATCAAAAAGCAAACCGACCAGTTTGCCACCTGGTTTCAGCAGTTTGTGGGCTTGGTTAGCGTAAGCCATGCGCAGGGCAGGGTCGATGGCGCAAAAGAAGGTTTGTTCTAGGATGAGGTCGTATTGGCCATCATGGTTGAAGAAATCCTGGTTGATAAAATGTTTGGCAGGCAGGGCAGGAATGCGTTTGCGCGCGGCTGCCAGCGCTGCAGGTGCTAAGTCCAGCAAACAGATGTTGTGAAAGCCATTATCAAAAAGGTAGGCGGCTTCATAAGCATTGCCACATCCTGGAATCAGCACGGAGATGTTTTTATTGGTCAGCTGATCGATATAGCGACAGAGTGGGGTAGAAGCGTATCCGATGTCCCACCCGGTTTGATTGTCGAGGTATCGCTGATTCCAAAATTCTTTGTCGAGATGGTTCATTGGCAGGGCTGTTATCTTAATACTGATTAATTATATATTTGTTTCAAACCAAAATGGTGTATTTGTATGTCGCGAAACAAGAAACTTACCCGAAAAGAAAAAATAGCGCAGCAAACTTCGCAGCCTGTAGTAAAAAGCAACTCGATATCTTCAGGAAAAAAAACAGGGTACGACCTCATGCTCGGACTGGTGCTGGCTGCAATTGCGTTTGCGCTCTACATCAATACCGTGAAAAATGGGTATGTGTTTGATGACGTATCTGTTATCACGGCCAACTATCACACACAGAAAGGTGTGGAGGCCATCCCGCTTATTTTCAAATCATCGTACCGTGCGGGTTATTGGATTGGCGATGACGAGTTGTATCGCCCGCTTTCATTAGCTGTATTTGCAGTGCAATGGGAATTGTGGCCTGACAATCCGGCTCCAGCACACATGACCAACATTCTGGCCTACGCACTCCTTGCGTTCTTGCTATATTTTTTCCTGCGCAAGCTGCTGCGCGATTATCATCCGATGATCCCTTTTTTAGCCACCCTTATTTTTACCGCCCACCCCATACACACTGAGGTAGTGGCCAATATTAAAAGCTTGGATGAATTACTTTCTTCACTTCTGATAGTAAGTACGCTCATACTTATATTAAGATATCTTGACGAAAAGTCCACACCCTCGCTGGTGGTGGGTTTGGTTTTGTTTTTTCTGTCATTTCTGGCCAAAGAAAGTGCCATCACCATATTGGCCGTGATACCGCTTATGTTGTATTGCTTTCGGCAGTATCCGTTGCAAAAAATTCTCACCACTTCTGCGGTGTTTGTTTTGCCAGCCGCGGCATACCTGCTCATCAGGCGATCGATACTCGGCAGTGTGACAGCATCCAAACCATTTGTGTTGGTTGACAACCTACTGGTAGGCGCACCTGATTTTGCTCATCGCCTGTCTACTGCCATGGTGATAATGGGAAAGTATATGTCATTGTTGTTTTTCCCCCATCCGCTTTCGTGCGATTATTCTTTTCCGCAGTTTCCAATAGTAGGGCCCAATGATTTGCTGGCCATCGGCATGGTGTTGTTGCATGCAGCTTTGCTGGTGTATGCTATACTGAATATTAAAAAACAACGAGTGCTTTCATTTGCTATTTTGTTTTACTTCATCACTATGTCTATTTATTCCAATATTTTCATACTCATTGGTTCTTCGTTTGGTGAGCGTTTCCTGTTTGTGCCTACACTTGGTTTTGCTTTGGCCGTCACTTGGTTGCTTGCCAAAGTTTTTAAGGCACCTTCTGAAAACGGAAATTATAATTCTGTGGGTGATGTATTCAAACGATATGCAGGAGTGGCGGGCGTTGTGGGTGTGGCGTTTTTGTTGTACGCTTTCAAAACCGTGGATAGAAATAAAGCCTGGGAAAGTCATTTTACATTATTCTCCACTGATGTGCACAATTCGCCTCGCAGTGCGCGCATACATTATTTGTATGGAACAGAATTGATGCAAACCAAAGCCAAGGACGAAAAAGACTCAGCTAAAAAACAACAGTATCTGGCGGAGGCTACCAAAGAATATACTACGGCTGTGCAACTGCATCCGAGATATGCCGATGCTTACGGTCAGCTTGGGCTATCGTATTACAGGCGGGGCGACAGCGACAAAGCTTTTGAAAACTACAATAAGTCGATAGAGTTAAAAACATCGATGGGCGAAGTGTACAGCAACTTGGGGGTGATTTATTTCAACGCAGGAGATTTGCCCAAGGCGCTTGAATTGTTTCAAAAGTGCTTGCGCTATAACAACCGATTTGGCGATGGATTCCGAAACCTTGGCAGTACCTATGGCGAGATGGGGCAGTTGGACAAGGCGCTCGATGCATTTTTGCAAGCCGTAAAATGGGATCCAAAGAATGCTGAGAATTTTTATTATCTGGCGATAACCTACGAACAGCGCGGGGAACAGGCATTGGCGCAGCAAAACTTCAACAAAGCGTTTGCCATAGACCCCGAATTGCGCAAACGCAGAGGAGGATGATAGGGAGTTGTCATGGATTGGATATTTAGTTAGTTTTGAGTTAACTGAACATTTGATGATGAAAACTGCATTTATTTTATTGCTTTGCTCTTTTTTTGTGTTTGAGACGGCCATTGCACACCAGCCTGATAAAACAGCGCAAGCGACCCTGGTGATATCTAAAAACAACCCAACTTTACAATTGGTTACCAGTAATGTATGTTACAATACAACTCAGCTGATAGTTTGCAAAGGAGATCCTTTTCTTGGTATCAACCCTTCATTAGGCTGGAGTTGCACAGGCTGGTCGGGCTCACCCTCATACACCTGGTTGTTTGATTTCAATGCGGGTGCAAACATGAATGGCATCACAATAAGTGACAGTGCGCTTGCACCAGCAATTCCAAGGCCATTTTTCGTTTCTCATGATAGCATCATAAAGGCCTACACGCTTTCTGTGCCCCAGTTCGATTGTGTGCCCATCATAGCGTTGTACGATTCAACGGTTGTGCCGGATTTGTTAGCAATGCATGCAAATCATGACCGGCTAATCACCATATCAAATAAGGTAGGTGGTGATAATGTGAACATATTCAATCTGCAACTCCAACCACTTTTCAATTTTGCATTGCCCTTCTATCCTCAAAGGCTCTTTGTTAATTGGGGACGAATTGTAATAACCGGAACCGACACATCAGGTAGTTCAAGGTTGTTTGTGTATGATTTATTTAATGCCGCAGTGTTAAAAGATACCTTGCTTGGTCCTTTGGAGATCAATTCCAAGTCGATGAATTTGGCGTATCCATATGTCAATGTGTTGGCCACCCCAGGGGACAGTGTGATTGCCATCACACGCTACAATATCGATACGGGTCAATTGAATTCTTCCATAGTGTATTCTCAGTCGGGTGTTCAGGCTGTTGATTATGATCAGGATGTTTTTTATTACCAAACCTTTGCTGACAGCACACCCCAGGCTACTCATTTGGGCATCACAGCATATTATTTGTCAACTGGTCAATCAGCATTTTATAACAAAGGTCAGCGTTACAGCTTGATTTCTCAACCCAACAACCGAGGCAATTCCTGGAGTCCTTCCAACATAAATGTAGTTCTTGAGAATGCTACCAATAATCATGTAATAGTTATTGAGCCAGCATCAATGATGATGATTGATACACTAATGACAAGCAATCATGCAGCATTCTTTGCCAATGATTTTCGTTGTCCGGTTTCGGTGGAGGAATATAATGATGACCAAACGGAGATCATTATGTTTCCCAATCCCACCGATGGAGTTTTTACAGTCCATATGAAAGGCCTCATCTGCAACCGCGATTATTTGATTGATGTAATAGATTTGAAAGGCAACGTGGTGATGCAAAAACAAGTGCAGGCCAAACACACTTACACCCTTGATTTTGACAATTTAAAAGCAGGAACCTACGTGCTGCGTTTGCACACACAACAGGGCCTTAAGACACGAAAGATTATCAAGCTGTAGAGTTAAGAAACCGATCCCAATTATTTTTTGAGTTGTAACAGCGCAATGTTTTCCACGTGTTGTGTATGTGGAAACATATCTACAGGGCAGTATTTTGCCACCTCATATTTCTCTCCCAGTATGGCTATGTCGCGCGCTTGTGTGGCAGGATTGCAGCTTACATAAATTATTTTTTCAGGGGCTGCTGTCAGCAATGTGCGGCACACATCTTCGTGCATGCCTGCGCGAGGAGGATCAGTTATAACCACCTGCGGCATTCCGTGCTCGGCCATCATCTGCTCATTGAAAACATCTTTCATATCGCCTGCATAGAATGTTGCATTTTCAATTGCGTTTGCGCTGGCATTTTCGCGCGCGGCCACCACGGCTTCTTCCACGTATTCAATGCCTACAATACTACGACAAGCATGCGCCAGAAAAGCCGCTATTGTGCCGGTGCCGGTGTACAGATCAAACACCAGTTCATCGCCTTGTAGGTTTGCAAAGTCGGCCACCAGGTTGTACAATCGCTCGGCTTGCACCGGATTGACCTGATAAAATGACCTCGCGCCAATTTTAAAATTCAATGTTCCTCCATTTTTTCCAGCGCCTTTCATGGTCTCTGTGATATAAGGTAAGCCGGCATACAGCAAAGGCTGAAGGTCAGTAATGGAGCTATTGCCTTTGGTGTTGATCACATATTGCAATGAAGTGAGGGTAGGAAATTTTTCGCTCAGCGCTTTCATCAACTGATCAATTTTTTCTGAATCGTTGTTGGCAAACACCACTATCAGCATGCAATCTCCTGTGGTGGCCGTGCGGATAATAAGGTTGCGCATGAGCCCTGTTTGCTCACGCAAATCGAAATAGGTGTAGCCATGCGCGAGTGTGAAGTCGCGAACAAAATCGCGCATCTCGTTACTTATGTCTTCCTGCAGGTAGCATTTATCGAGCGCGAATACTTTATCGAATCGTTTTGGAATGTGGTAACCCAATACATTCATTTCTCTGTTCAACCCGGCATCCATTTGTTCTTTAGTCAGCCATGTTTTGTTAGAAAATGTGAACTCGAGTTTGTTGCGATAAGCGGTGGTGGCCGGAGAGCCCAGTATGGGCATTGACTCAGGCAGCGGCACTTTGGCGATTCGCTTCAGCGCTTCAGTTACCGCGGCTGACTTGTGTTGCAGTTGCGCCTCGTATTTCATCGATTGCCACCGGCAGCCCCCGCACAATCCAAAATGGCTGCAAAACGGTTCGGTGCGATCGGGTGAATCGACATGCCGTAGAATGGCACGCGCCTCCATGAAATTTTTTTTCTTCCTATATACTTCCACATCTACTACATCACCCGGAATGGCATCTTGTACGAACACAACCAATCCTTCGTGGCGCGCCAGCCCGCGGCCTTCTTCGGCCGTGTCGGTAATGGTTAGTTGTGGGATCACAAATGGATTCATAGGCGGGCAAAAGTAATTATTTACATTGTTTAAGTTTCGTGCCATTTTAAAGCAAGCCTTTACGTAACTTTGTTTATATTGATTTATCATCCCACATTAATCCATCTCAAGCATATGACAGTAACTACAACCACTCGCAGCGAAATAGCAATGGCACTCGAAGACAAACACGGAGCGCATAATTATCATCCGTTACCGGTGGTGTTGGCGCGAGGCGAAGGCGTGTATGTGTGGGACGTTGAGGGCAAAATGTATTTTGATTTTTTATCTGCTTACTCCGCAGTGAATCAAGGCCATTGCCACCCAAAAATTATATCGGCATTGCAGGCACAGGCAACAAAGCTTACGCTCACCTCGCGCGCATTTTACAGCGATGCGTTGGGGGAGTACGAAAAATATATCACTGAGTATTTTGGGTACGATAAAGTAATGCCGATGAATACCGGGGTAGAAGCGGTAGAGACCGCCTGGAAGCTCTGCCGCAAATGGGCGTATGAGAAAAAGGGCGTGGCTGAAAACGAAGCTAAAATTATAGTTGCCGAAGGCAATTTTCATGGCCGGACAATTACTGCCATTTCTGCATCTACCGATCCTGATTCGCGAAACAATTTTGGCCCTTACACCCCCGGTTTTATACAGATTCCTTACAATGATTTGGGCGCGTTAGAAAAAGCGTTGGCCAAAAAAGGAGTAGCCGGATTTTTTGTAGAACCTATACAAGGCGAAGCAGGTGTGATAGTGCCTGATGAGGGTTATTTGAGCAAAGCCAGCGCAATGTGTCGCGAAGCAAACGTATTGTTCATAGCCGATGAAGTGCAGACAGGGCTTGCGCGCACAGGCCGCATGCTTGCATGCGATTACGAAGACGTGCGACCAGATATGGTAGTGTTGGGCAAGGCATTGTCGGGAGGCGTGTTGCCGGTGTCGGCCGTGCTGGCAGATGATGAGATAATGTTGTGCGTCAAACCAGGTGAGCATGGATCAACCTTTGGGGGTAATCCATTGGCATGCAAGGTGGGTATAGCCGCGCTGCAGGTATTGAAAGATGAAAGGTTAGCTGAGAATGCAATGCGCCTTGGTGAGATTTTGCGTCAGGAATTGAGAGCAATCAAATCGGATATGATTAGTACTGTAAGAGGCAGAGGCTTGCTGAATGCGATCATCATAAAGGACCGCAAAGGCAAAACAGCCTGGGATGTGTGTGTGGCAATGAAAGACAATGGCCTACTAGCCAAACCTACGCATGGAAACATCATACGTTTTGCGCCACCACTCGTAATCAACGAAGAACAGTTGCGCGCGTGTGCCGCCATTATCCGTGACACTATTTTATCATTTGATTGATTAGAACTTTGCCGCTATGCGGAAATTGAGCTGACGTGAGGTAAGGAAATTGGGCACCGCATATTGCCTGCCCGTTACGTCACGCACCCACAAGTATGATACCGTGTTGTTTACTTGCAGCAGGTTGTATACCTCCAGGCCAGCCCACAATGATTTCAGGTGTTTGGTTACACCCCATTTGGGAGTGAGGTCATTTTCGTCATCAATAATTTGTTTTGAAAATCCGATATCGACCCTGCGGTAGAACGGAAACCGCAACACATCTTTGTAGCGGTCGTTCCCAGGAGGGCCAAAGGGCAAGCCCGAACCAAATATCAAAGTCATGCGCATTTTATAAGTCGGGAATTTGGGCAGATAATCTTGAAAGAACAATGAAAAATTTACACGCTGATCGGTGAGACGCGGAAGCCAGCCCGGCTCTGTGCGCACGCTGTCGGTGGCCACATTATCGAAGGTAAATCCGGGTATAATCTGTTCGCCTTTTTGATTGAAATAAGTGTAGAAGAAATCGTTTTCTAAATCTTCTTCTGAACGGAGGAACGAAAGGCTAAACCACGATTCCACACCTTGTACAAATTCTCCATTCACCCTGAAGTCGGCACCGGTGGCGTATCCGTGCGAGCTGTTGCTACCCAGATAGCGGATGCGGACGTTGTCAATTTTGTAAGGTACCAATCGGTTGAGGTCTTTGTAATAACCTTCCGAAACAAATTTAAATTCGCGACCCCAGGCCAAAAAACTATAATCGCTACCCAACACCAAATGCAATGAGCGTTGCGCTTTGATATCATCATGTATGATGCCTTGTGGATCGCGAAGTTCGCGGTAGAAGGGAGGTTGATAGTACAATCCGGCCGAGGCTTTGAAGGCCAGGTTGCGGCTCCAGCGAGGCTTGTGCGATAGCGTAGCGCGAGGTGTGATTGTGAACTCATTATTGAAATCCCAGTAGCTGCCCCGCACGCCTACAGTGAGGAGCCAGGCAGAGGTATCGGAAAAGTAAAATGTATTTTGAATGTAGCCGTTGGCGCGCAGGGAACTGATGCTGATATCAGTGCGCAATGAGCTTTGGAGAACAAGTTGGTCTTCGGGTTCCTGCGGAAGTGAGTAGTCTGCTGAATCTATGAGGGTCCATTCCCGCAGCTGATCGTTGATCTGCTCGTGTTGAAACTTTATGCCCCAGCGCACAGTGTTTGATTTGTAGTTGAGCGATCCTTTGTGCTCAACGTTGGCCACCATCGCATCAAGGTTGTTACGTGCATGCTCCAGATAACTTCCTACACCTATGTTAAACGCAGTATTGCCAAAATTATCCGAGCCCAAATCTTTTTCGAGTTCATCCAGATAATATTGCCCCAGTATATCGTATGCTTCACTTTCTACTGTGGTGTAAGCCGAGGCGATAAACTTTAGTTTCACATCATTGTTGGGTGCGTAAGTGGCGGTGATGGCGCCTGTGGCTGACTCATATTTGTCTACTTCTTGTCCATCGAAAAATACACGAAGTTTCAATGCTTGATTCACAGTTCCAAATTCTGTCTCGCGATTTTGGGGCACCAGGTTGTAGCGGTTGCGTGAGTAGTTTCCAAGAAACGACAACTCCCACTTGTCGTTTAGATCACGAGTGAGGAGCGTTTGTATATCGGTAAAGGAGGGTTTGTATTCACCTTCTGTATCCAGGCTTCCGAGCACATATTGATTTGATTTTTGGCGCACCCCAAATAAGTAAGTCCATTTCTGATTTTTGGAAATGCCTTCGGTGTGTACCGAAGCGCCCAGTAAACTAAGGCTTGCTGACCCGGCAAATTTTTTCGGCTTGCGATATTGTATATCCAGCACCGATGATAATTTATCGCCATAGCGCGCATCAAATCCACCTGCAGAAAAATGTACCGAAGAAACCAAGTCGCTGTTGATAAACGTAAGCCCTTCTTGTTGGCCTGAGCGAATAAGGAATGGGCGGTATATCTCCACATCATTGACATACACCAGATTTTCGTCAAAGTTGCCACCTCGCACGGAGTATTGTGAACTCAGTTCATTGTTAGATGTCACGCCCGGAAATGTTTTCAGTACCGATTCAAAGTTCATTGATGGGTTGGGAACCTGTGCCAGCGATTTGGGGTCTATCATGGTGAAGTTTGCCCTACGCTGCCCTTTGTCTTCGATGGTAAATACCGGCAATTCGGAAGAAGTCATGTACAACGTTACGTTCACTTCCCTACGCTCGCCCGGCTTCAATACCACCTGAAAGCGTTCTGACTTGAAACCTATAAATGTGAACACCAGCAGCAACTGCTGATTGGGATTTACAATCAGTTCGTACCGACCTTTGGAGTCGGAACTTGTGCCGCCTTCTACACCCATAAAAGCGACATTCACGGCCTCCACAGGCTTACCCAACGTATCGCGGATGATGCCGAATACAGTGGCATTTTGCGCGCTGGCTTGCGCACATACCAACAGGGTAACTAAGAGGAGTATATTTTTTAGCTGACGTTGAATCATAAACCAGAGAAGGAAAATAATTGGGGTGAAGGCATAAAATTATTCATCCTTATCGTATTCTTTTCTTTTGAATTCTCCATTCTTCCAGGCTTTGATAAACGATGCCCATGCAAGAGGATTGAGAAGATTATTTGGTGGCAATTGCCCGGCATGGTATACGCGGGTGTATTCGGTCTGCATAGCATTCTTAAAATTCATGCTTCCGTCCATTGGCATGGCTTTACCGCGCGCTTTCATTTCAGCACGTGCGAGGTTGCGCTTGGCGCGGGCCATATCATCGTCAGGTAGCCGCATTTTGAGGAAAGCCTCTTTGAATTGTTCTTTGCTTGGCCAGGGGTAGATTACCGTTTCGCGCAACTGCACCGTGTCGCGGCTCATCATTTGTATAATTGAATACCGGTTTTCGTTCAGTGTGTCGGGAATCACAAAAGTGGTTTTCTTAAATCCTACGGCAGAAAATTGAATAGTATCGTTGACCCTGGCCACAAAAGAGAAAAAACCATAGTAATCGCTGATGGTACCACGGCTTGTATTTTTGATAATCACGGTGGTGTAGGGCAGGGGGATCAAACTATCGTTGGTTACCACCACGCCCGAGAACTGCACCAGGTCACCATCGCGCTCTTGTCCTTGCGCAGCAGCGAATATACACATAGCAAGAATGAGCACTAACGGATGGAAATACTTCATGGAAACACGATTCACTTTTCTTTAACTGAATAAAATGAGAAACATTGTTAAATGCGCTGTTCTATGTGCAAATATAAGTTTATCATTCAGTTTGGCTTTGGGCGTCTTTTTAAGCTGATTTTGTGTCACTATGTTTTCTACATTTGGTATCATTAAAGACAACTTATATGAAAGCAACAGGAACACTTGTAGTGATGATGATTTTTTCTGTTCAGTCATTTTCACAAGCCATTTCATTGGACCAAAACGATTTTGCCAATGCGGGCGATACCGTAAGGCTCAGCGTAGGCTTGCCCAATCCATTATTCAATGTATCGGCAACCGGTGCCAATTACACTTGGAACCATGGCAATCTGGTGGCGGCTTCGCAACGGGTTGATACGTTTCGAACGGTAGCATCTACCGATCCCATTTATTCTTTTGTATTTGCCAACATAGCGCTCAATCCAAACCGCGCCAATATTGCCGCCACGGGGACCGATTTTCCTGCAGCAGGCGGTCTTTCAATTTCAGACGTATATAATTTCTTTTACAAAACCAATACCAATTACAAACAAGTGGGACTGGGTGCAAAGATTAACGGCATCACCACGCCTGTGCCTTTTTCAAGCCACGATACTTTGTATGCATTTCCTGTCAATTTCGGTGGCACCGATTCGTCAAATTCCGGATTCACCATTAATCTGCCAAACCTTTTGTATTACGGCTATTCGCAAAAACGCGTTAATATAGTTGACGGTTGGGGAATGCTCACCATACCATTTGGTTCCTTTCCGGTGCTGCGTGTCAAGTCTATTATTACTTCCAGTGACACGTTGTATATTGACAGTTTGGCACAGGGATTCAACATAACACGCCCGGTAGTCACTGAATACAAATGGATAGGTAAGCAACAGGAAGTGCCACTTCTTCAGGTCAATACACAAACATTTTTTTCACAACAGATCGTTACCTCCATTGTGTATCGCGACAGCGCGCGATCGCTTGTTTCGGTGGGCGAAATGCCCTCACCGGTGCAAGCCTTGAAAGTGTTTCCAAATCCTGTTGTTGATGTGGTGTTGGTGACATTTAACCTGCGTGAAAGCCTCGCCATCACGTGGAAATTGATTGATATCAACGGCCGCTTGGTGCGAAATGAATATAGAGGGGTGTTGGCAGCGGGGCCGCAATTGTTTGCCATCGATGGGCTTTCAAAATTGGCAGCAGGCAATTACCTGTTGCAGTTGTGTACAGTCGGAGAGTGCGCCTTAACCAAAATCACGCTTTCAGAGAATCGCTAACGGATGAGGGTCCAACCTTTAGTTATGGTGTTGCCTGTTTGATCGGTAACAGTCACTTTTAATTGATTGGAGTTTTCTGCTGGGTGATCCGAAAGGTCTGCAATCAGCCGACCCGTTTTGGCATCGTATTCCATCAGTAGCCATTTGTCATCCAGCGTGGCGCGGTAGGTGTCAATGCCCGATAGATTATCGGCAATGTGGATTACCAACTTGTCTTTCACTTTTATCTTATCAGACTTGTCGCTGCCAGCCGCACGCACGGTGGGCGCTACGGTATCAATGGCCACCGCGAAGTTGCCAAACCTATTGGCTCGCCCGCGCACAAATCCGCCTTCGTATTTTCCACCTTCCGATTCCACCCGACCTATATCATCAATGTACACCAGTAAAGCTTTTGACTCATATTGCGCGGGGAGTGGGTTGGTTTTTATGTGTACTTCAAAGTTCTTTTGCAAGGCGGTGTGTGTGTAGTGTATGGCAAACACCGGACTGGCAAATTTGGGATTTTCCACGCCCTGCCCGATGCAAAGTACTTCATCGTAATACAATGCAGATGCAGGAATATCCACTACAAGTGTTTCTGATTGATAAGTAAAATCTTTGTTGTGGTAAGCCTGTTTCGCGTCTGCGCAATTGCCTTTGCGCGCAGGTGGTTCGGGAGTCAATCCCTGGCCGGTAAGCGTGAACTGTAACTCAGCCGTCTTGCCTGTCACATCAGCCACCTGAATGGTAACTTGATATTGCGTCCCTTCTTCCGCGGCTATCATACCATTGTTTTTTATAGATGAATAAATCTGAAGTGGGTTGTTGGGCAACACAAACAGATTTTGGTATTTCCTTTTGCTCCTCGCTTTTTCTCCGTAGTCAATGTGCGCATTTACGTAACGGGACACTTCAAAACTAAAAGAGCGGATCTCCGATTTGAAAACGGTGTGTCCATTTACATTCATCATCAAGCAACTGATGCCATTGCGGCTGCCGGCCTGTTCTTGTGGATCGTAAGTTTCCACCGCTAACACCGTGTGGCCGCTGATGGTTTGACTGGGCAGGGAGTATTGTGGTGATCTGCCGGTGGGATTCAACTTTCTGCGATTAAACACTTCACCGGTGGTGGGATTTATGTTGAGCAGTTCTATTGATTTGATCACCGGTGGCTGCCGGTCTAGAGCCGCTATGCCGCACAAGACCGGATCAATAATCCACTCGCGGCTGTCGCGAATTTCGAAATGCAGATGCGGGCCTCCGCTGCCTCCGGTATTGCCCGAAATGCCCACCACTTCGCCTTTCTCCACTATCATGCTGTTGGCGGCAGGATACAATTCTACCTCAAACGACTCGCGCTGATACTGGGCCTTGGTCACATAGTCGTTGATGGCCGGTGCGTACTTCTGCAAGTGAGCATATACCGTGGTGTAGCCATTGGGATGGGTGATGTATAGCGCCTTGCCAAATCCGCCCGATGACACTTTGATACGCGAAATATACCCATCGGCCGATGCCAGAACCGCCATGCCTTCGCGCTCGTTGGTCGAAAAATCGATGCCCGAATGAAAATGGTTACTCCGTATTTCGCCAAAGCTACCACGCACCAGCAAAGGCACGCCCAGTGGCGAACCAAAGTAATTTTGTGGGTACTGAGCCACAGTTTGGATGGATGTGGTGCTAAGGATAATGAGTACTGAAATCAATCGAATTTTCATGCTTGCAATATAGTGTGTCACACAAAATGAAAAATTGTATATTTGGACTGCAACGAGACAATAAAATCTATGAATCAGGTTATTGAGATAGACAACGTTACCAGACTTGAAGACTTTCACGTCAAAATTAAGAATTTGATAATTTTGCACGAAGACCTCAAGGATCAGTATCGCAAACTCAAGTCATTGAACAAAGAATTGTTGTCTGAATTGCACAAGCACGAGTTAACTATTAAAGAGTTAGAAGAACAGAATCGTATTATTAAGTTAGCCAAATCATTGTCGGGGTCAGATCAGAATACCCGCGACATGAAGCTAAAAATTAATCAAATGATCAGAGAGATAGACAAGAGCATAGCCTTGTTGAATACCTGATAAAGCATTGCCCAATGGCAGAATTATCGATTAAAGTATCCATAGCTAACCGCATTTATCCTCTGAAGATAAACAGAGAAGAGGAAGAAGGTGTGCGCAAGGCAGCCAAACGAATCAACGATATACTGAAGGAGTTTGAAGAAAACTATTCGGTGCGCGACAAGCAGGATTTATTGGCCATGGTGGCTTTGCAGTTTGCCAGCGAAAGCGCCAAGAAAGAGAACAAATCTGCACCCGGAATAGATGAAGCCATTTCTCTAAAGCTTGACGAAATAGAAGGTATGCTGAATGAATTTTTAGCCAGTGAAACAAATCCTGCCTAAGGCAGTTCGTTCTTTAAAATACAGGGATGATTATTTGCATCCGCTTATAAGCATACCCGCCTGAATTCTGATATTGTTTTTAAACTCAACATTACGCTAATTGGAGTCAAAGCTCATAAGCTAATAGAGCAGGCCTTACATCCGCTAGTCGGATTCTTCTTCGGAAGACAAAGGAAACTCGAAAAGTTTGGCAACTCCACCCATGTCTATCAAGGGGTTTATTAAGCGCGGAATTCAGGCGGGTTATTTTTTTTGTACCAATTATTAATCAAAAGTAAACCAACTACCGAATGGAAATTATACCGATCATTATCGCCATCGCTTCGCTGCTAGTAGGAGCCCTGGTGACCGGTATTGCGATGAAACGAAGCATTAAAGACCGTAGCAAACAAGCCGAGGCTCAAGCTGCACGAATCATAAAAGATGCCGAAGAAAAAGGAGAAATGCTGAAAAAGGACAAACTGTTGGAAGCCAAAGAACGGTTTCTGCAGATGAAAACCGAACACGAACAGCATATCAACGAGAAGAATAAACACATCGTCAATGCCGAAAACAAAATAAGACAAAAAGAATCCGCTACATCACAGAAAATGGAGCAGGTGACACGCAGGCAAAATGAGCTGGAAGCCCAGCACAGCAACCTCACGCACCAGCTAGAACTGATTGAAAAGCGTAAAGAAGAATTGGAAAAAATGCACAATCGGCAGGTGCAGCAGCTCGAAAAAATTTCAGGCCTGTCGGAAGCCGAAGCAAAATCTCAACTGGTAGAAGCACTTACAGCCGAGGCCAAAACAGATGCCATGTCGTCAATCAAAGACATCATGGAAGAGGCCAAACTTACTGCCAACAAAGAAGCCAAAAAGATAGTGATACAGACTATCCAGCGTGTGGCCACTGAGCAGGCAATAGAGAATAGCGTGACAGTATTCAATATCGACAATGACGATGTAAAAGGTCGCATCATAGGGCGCGAGGGCAGAAACATCCGCGCGCTGGAAGCCGCCACTGGCATAGAGATTATTGTGGATGACACACCCGAGGCCATCATCTTGTCGGGATTCGATCCTGTGCGCAGAGAGCTTGCGCGACTGGCCCTGCACCAATTAGTGACAGACGGCCGCATACACCCCGCCCGCATTGAAGAGGTGGTGGGAAAAGTGCGCAAACAACTCGAAGAAGAAATAGTAGAGACCGGTAAGAAAACAGCCATCGACTTGGGAATTCATGGACTTGCACCCGAACTCATTCGCATGGTAGGTCGCATGAAGTATCGTTCGTCATACGGGCAGAATCTTTTGCAACACTCACGTGAAGTAGCCAACCTCTGCGCCATCATGGCGGCCGAATTGGGTCTTAACGTAAAGATGGCCAAGCGCGCTGGCCTGCTGCATGACATAGGCAAAGTGCCCGATGACGAGCCTGAATTACCGCACGCTATATTGGGTATGAAAATAGCCGAGAAGCACAAAGAACATGCGGAGGTTTGCAACGCTATTGGCGCTCACCACGATGAGATAGAAATGACCAGCATCCTGTCGCCTATCATTCAGGTGTGCGATGCCATCAGCGGATCGAGACCGGGCGCACGTAGAGAGATAGTAGAACAATACATCAAACGATTGAAAGACCTGGAAGCACTTGCACTGTCATACCCTGGCGTAGAAAAAACATATGCCATACAAGCCGGACGTGAACTGCGTGTGATTGTGGAGAGCGAAAAAATCACCGACAAGCAGGCTGAGATACTATCGTATGACATATCACAGCGCATACAAACCGAGATGACTTATCCCGGTCAGGTGAAAGTAACAGTGATACGCGAAACCCGCGCTGTAAACTACGCCAAGTAGGCGTTGCACCAATACATGAAGTAGGCGGACCGTAGCCGGTATAAGTATGATCAATTACTATCTGAACCGTTCGGAATATTTCAAAAATTTCGTCAGGCTGTTCACCGGCACAGCGATTGCGCAGGCAATTTCATTTCTATTCAACATCGTCATCGCCCGGCTTTATCTGCCCGATGATTTTGGTCAGCTGGCTTATCTGGTAGCAGTAGTTACTTTTCTGTTGGTGTTCGCCAACGGCAAGCTGGATTTGGCCATGGTGTCCGCCACCAGCGACCGCACGGCCCGCGCGCTGGGTATCCTCTCCCTCCAAATAGCTTCCTTATTTACTTTGCTGCTGATCGCGTTCAACGCAGTGGCCACATGGGTGGGTGTGACCAATCCTGCTTTCAGTGCGTTTGGTGAAATGGGTTGGGTGGTGCCTTTGCTTGTATTTGTTTTTGCGGTATTGCAAGTGCTGATCATGTGGAATGTGCGAGAGAAAAAATTCAAGACCATTTCTATTGTGCGGGTGGTGGAAGCATTGTCAATAGGGCTGGTGTCAGTGGCGTTGTTTAAAATGAAAGCCTGGGGTCTGGTGGCCGGTGTAGTGGCGGGGCAGTGTCTGACATTGATTGCGCTGAAAGCATCTACCAAAGGGCTTTTCAGTGGGGAGCGAGCCGGAGACAGCTGGCAGTCACTGATTAAACAGTTTGCTGAATTCCCAAAAGTGAATATCGCACAAGGCTTGCTGGATATGTTTCAACTGAGTGCTGTGATTTTATTTTTCACCCATTTTGGAGCACTGCACACAGTAGGATTGTTTGCCATGTGTGTGAAAGTGTTGCAAGCGCCTTTGCGCCTCATCAGCGCGCCCATGGCCAACGTATTTTTTTCGGAAGCAGCAGCGTTTCAAAAAGAAGGAAAGAGTATTCATTACCTCACCAAATCGACAGTTAAAAAAGTAGCCATCGCGTTGCTGCCCATCCCTCTGCTGCTGATTGTGGCGGGGCCTTGGTTGTTTGGTTTTGTGTTGGGCGGCCAGTGGGTGGAGGCTGGGCATTATGCACAGATAGTCACCATTTGGTTTTATGCGGATATGATTCGTGTGCCGGTGTCGCAAGTGGCGGTGGTCAAAAACAAACAGCGATTACTATTGTTTTACAACATCGCAGGTTCGTTGTTGTTGGGCATCACGTTGGTGGGCGGGCATGTTGCAGGACTGGATGTGATGAATATATTACTCCTTACTGCCATCGGCCAAACATTGTTTCTTACCATACTGGTGCGTAAACTTATTGCAATAGCCCGATAGCACATGGAAACAAGATGGTTTCAAATATCCTCGCGCACCATTACCAGAATGTTGTTGGGTTTTTATTTACTGGCATGGGTTTTCCCCACCATCAGGCTTTTACTTATTGGAGCCCATGCAAGTGCATCGTGGCTCGAACTCATACTTTCAGCCATTCCTGATATGGCCATTTTATTAATGTACTCTGCCACCGCACTTGCCATCCATCAACAAGTGGGCTGGCGAAAGTTTATTGCCAGTTTCAATGGTATCGATAAGATGTTTTTGGTTTTTGTATTGTTCAATGTGTTGTGGGGAGCGTGGCGGGCCAATGATTTGGTGATTGCCGGATATGGATTCCGGCTCACATATTTTGCCACCGGATTTTATCTGATAGGTAAATTGCTGGCTGCAGATAGTGATACACGAATAGAAAATTTCCTAAAAAACTTTTTCTTACTCACAGTAATATTTGCCTCATTGAGCTGGCTTATTTACTTCTTCTACCCCGAAGTAAATGCACGAATGACGGCCATCATGGGAGGTCAAGAGCTTGCTTATTTTATTATTCGCATGTCAGCATTTGTGTGGTCACCTACAGTATTTGGCACACTGATGGCCATGGCTGCCACATGGTTTTTGTATCGGGCATACCATGATTTAGATGCTGCGAATTTCATTTGCTTTGCCATTACTTTTTCTTGTTTGGTGATGAGCGTATCCCGCGGTCCCATTTTAGCATATACCATTACGTTTGTCATGCTCGCGGTGTTGTTCCACAAGAATTACAAAAGCAATTTGGCAGCCTTGCTGGTTATGGGATTAGCGTTGTTTTTTATTGACTGGTATTTGGCGCTTGGTGGTAAATTATTTTATTGGCTGCTGGGTTCCACTTTTGACACTCTAAGTTTGCGCGAAGGCTTATCAAGGGTAGAATTGTGGGAGCGAAGCTTTGCTGCTTTTGTAGCCAATCCCATGGGATACGGGTTAGGTAAGGCAGGCCACGTAGCGTTGCGGTTTACAGATACTACTACTGGGCCGGTTGTGATTTATGCCACCGATGGTTGGTTTTTGAAGATAGCATGCGAGACGGGCATCGTTGGATTGATTTTGTATTTGGTTGCAGCGGCCGCGTATTTTTTTCGCGCTGCTAAATTTGTGTGGAACCAACGCCATACAGTAGTGACATTTATACTGATTATATTCCTGCAAGTCAATGCCACCGCGGTGGTGAGCAATACGTTAGATTATTTTCCATTCATCACTCTGTTCTGGCTGCTGGTTGGTTTTTCAGCCCAAAGGGTGTATCATTACCAGTCATGAGTGAAGTGCAAGTTAGTTTTGTGATAGTCAATTACAACGTAAAAGAATTGTTGCGCGAATGCCTTGCATCCATCAATAAATATTCCGACCACGACAATACGGAAGCGATTGTGATAGACAATGCTTCTTCAGATGGCAGTGTGGAAATGATAGCCGCAGAGTTTCCGAACGTGCAGTTGATTGCCAACGATGCGAATACCGGATTTCCAGCTGCTAACAATCAGGGTTTTCGCATTGCCCGCGGCAAATACATATTCATGCTCAATCCTGACGCTGCCCTGCGCAGCGATGCTGCCACCGCACTTGCTGCGTTTATGGCATCGCACACCATGGCCGGCATGGTAGCTCCTCAATTGCTAAATACAGATCAATCTGTGCAACAATCCGTATGGCGGTTGCCCACGCTGTGGTCGGTGTTTTGCGATTTGTATCATCTGCACTTCTGGAACGGGCGGCATAATTATGCGGGCATAAGCCGCGATAGTAAGTTTGCTGCCGAAAGTTTTTCAGGCGCAGCCATGTTTTTTGAAAAGGAACTACTTGCGAAAATTGGAATGCTTGACGAGACCATGTTTTGGATTGAAGATGTGGAATTTTGCAAACGCATTCACGAGAGTGGGCGTGCGTTGTATTATTTTCCCGAAGTAAAAGTGACACACCACGTGGGCCAGAGCGCGCGCAAGAATTATAAAATATCGCTGTCAAATCAGGTGTTTAACAAAATAAAGTATTTCAAAAAGCATAAGTCTATTGTGGCCACCATCATTGTTATCAAGCTCAGTTTGTTTCATTGTTTATTGAAAGGAATTTATTTTGGTGTGGGTGGTATATTCAGCGCCAAGGCAGCGCGCAAGGCAGCAGCTTACTGGTACACACTGCCACGCACCATTAATCCTCCGGCTTCTATCACATGAGCAATCGTTACAAAATACTGATCACAGGCGGACGCGGATTTATAGGACGCCATTTGCTCGACAGCAAGTTATTGGATCAGCATCAGTTGTTTTTATTGGTACGTGATGTGGATGGATTGCCTGCTGCTGAGTCTTGCCAAATGATACAAGGCGATGTGACAGATATAAACACCATTCGAAGCGCGGTAAAGGGAATAGATGTGGTTATCCACCTTGCGGCAGAAACGCGCGATGAATCGCTCATGGAAGCTGTGAACAAAGTAGGCACAGAAAATCTGGTAGCGGTGGCTGTAGAGCAAAGAGTGAGAATGTTTATACACCTGAGCAGTGTGGGGGTGGCGGGCAGGCAGCACAGCATTGCGCCCCTGATTGTGAACGAGAAAGTTGATTGTACACCACAAAACAAATACGAAACTACTAAGCTGGCAGCAGAGCATGCAGTGTTGGGCGCATCAGCGAGTATGCAAGTATGCGTGCTAAGGCCTTCCAATGTTTTTGGAGAGGATCATCCATTTCATGCACTACTTGGCTTGTGTAGGCATCTACAGAAAGGCAACAGTGTGCCGGTGATGCGTGACAGCATGTTGAATTATGTGTATGTCGATGATGTGTGTAAAGTGATTTCCACAATGGTTGTATCAGATCTGCGTGGTGTGTACAATGTGAATGACCCCATGCTTGTAAGTAAATTTCTACCTGCACTTGGACAACTTGTAAATAGCAATACCCCATCCATGGTTATACTTCCTGAAATTATTTTCAGCATAATCAAAGGCTTTGGTTATTTTGGAATCAGCAAATTGAAAGAGAAATTGGTCGCGTTATCCAATAAGGTTGTGTATCTACCAAATAAACTCTTAAGCGAGACCAACATGCAGTTTGAAACCATGGTTGGTTTGGAACGCACGGTAAATTACTTTAAAGAAAAAGGCTTGTTATAATGCGAATTTGTTTTTTTGGTGATTCGGATAGTATACACGTGCAGCGGTGGTGCAAACACTTTGCCGGCAAGGGTCACGAGGTGCATCTAATCTCATTTAAAAAGTATAAATCAATTGAATTTGCAACACATTTTCTAGATGCTGGAACCATTGATGTGGCCGGAGGAAACTGGCGCACGTTGCTCACGTTTTACAAACTCCGCAAGTTGCTCCACACAATTCGCCCCAGTGTGTTGCATGCCATGTACGCATCCAGCTATGGCATTACGGGAGCACTGAGTGGCTTTCACCCTTATGTGATCACTGCTTTTGGTAGCGATGTGTTAGTGAGCCCCAAGTCGTCAGCAGTGTTGCGGTGGCTCTTGCGCTGGGCTTTTGGCAAGGCTGATGCACTTACAGCCATGTCGGATGATATGCGTAAGTGTATGATTGAACTGGGCGCTGCGCCCGAGAAAACCGACACAGTGATATTTGGCATCGATCCGAAAATATTTAACCACACCCATCGCACCTTGCAAGCCGATAAGTTTGTGGTGGTGAGCACCCGAAACTTTGAACCGGTGTATAATCATGAGCAAATAGTGGATGCCCTTGCGTTGGCCAAAGAAAAAATTCCTGCTCTCGAAATCCATTTTACCGGTGATGGTACTTTGCGTCCAAAAATCCAGCAACGCTTGCATGCTGCGGGGTTGGGTGAATGCACCACGTTTCACGGAAGGGTAACGCAGCATACTATCGCGACACTGCTCAACAAGGCCAATCTGTTCTTAACGATGTCGTATTCCGATGGAAATAACATTTCGCTCAACGAAGCCATGGCGTGTGGAGCCGTTTCAGTAGCCTCCGACATACCGGCCAACAGGCAGTGGATTGCTGAAGGTGTGAATGGTTACCTAGTTCCAGTGGATGATGTGCCTTCGCTTGCCGATGCCATATTGAAGGTGTTTCATAGCTTTGAAGTTATGCAATCGAAAGCCATGCAATACAACGATCAGATAATAAAGGAAAAGGCGCTGTGGGAAGTGAACATGGATAAAGTTGAAAAAATGTACCACGCTTTAACCTCACCACAATGAAACAGAAAATAGTAATAGTAGGTGCAGGTGGCCATGGACGTGTGGTGGCAGACGCTATCATTCAGCAAGGTGTGTATGAAGTTGTCGGATTTGTAGACGACTCGCTTGCAGCGGGAACGAGTGTTTGGATGGGACTGAAAGTAATTGGAAGGACAAATGAGTTAGATAAAATGACTGATGTGGCCACGCATTTTGTGGTAGCCATTGGCGATAATGGAATACGTAAAAAATTGTTCGATACTTATTGCAAAGAGATGGATGCCGGCACCGTGTTGCATCCGGCTGCAGTTGTCGCACAACAGGTCCAGATAGGCATTGGGTGCCAACTGCTTGCCGGCTGTGTGGTGAGCACCGGTGTTACGCTGGGCCCCAATACGATTGTAAATGTAATGGCGCTGGTCGATCACGATACTATAATAGGTGCGCACAGCCACGTAGCGCAAGGTGTGCTGGTGGGCAGCATATGCAGTACGGGCGAAAGTTGGCAAAGTAAATTCTGTGAACAGGTGGCTTCGGGTACCACAATATCCTGATAGCTTGAGACTACTCATTGTCACTCAATATTATCCTCCTGAAGTTGGGGCACCACAAAATCGGTTGCACGAACTGGCCGTGCGCATGCAGCATCATGGCATCAAAGTAACGGTACTTACGGCCATGCCTAATTACCCCTCCATGAAAATTCATCCGGGGTATCAGAATAAATTTTATTTCAAAGAAATTATTGACGGCATCGAAGTCCACCGTGCCTGGATTTTTGTGTCCACCAGCAAATCGATATTTATGCGGTTGCTAAATTATTTTTCATTTGTCTTTACTTCCATGCTCATTGGCCTTGTGCGCACAGGCCCGCAAAATGTGATCATGTGCGAATCACCACCGTTGTTTTTGGGAATGTCCGCGTGGTTGATAAAAGTGGTGAAGGGCGGGCGGTTTGTTTTCAACGTTTCGGACCTTTGGCCTGAGAGTGCTGAAAAGTTGGGACTTGTAACAAACAAAATGTTGTTAGACTTGTCGCAGGAGTTGGAAGAATTTTTGTATCGCTCTGCCGACCTTATCACAGGGCAGACACAGGGCATTGTGAAAAATATTTCAGCACGCATGCCCAAAGCTGATGTGTATTGGATACCAAACGGTGTGGACGTAAGTTACTACGACATTGCCAAAGTGAAATCTACCTGGCGAGCAGACAATGGTTTTGCAGCAGATGATTTACTGTTGGCCTATGCCGGCATCATTGGCCACGCGCAAGGCCTCGAGATTATCATTCAATGTGCTGCCTTGGTGCGCTCAACTCCCAGCATCAAATTCCTAATGATTGGCAACGGGCCGGAAAAAGAAAAGTTGATTGCACTCAACGAAGCGTTGGGCAACACAAACGTCCACTTCTACGACTTTGTACCCAAGACGGCAATGCCCAATATGGTGGCAGCAATCAATGCAGCTGTGATTCCATTACGTAAGCTCGATTTATTTAAAGGAGCCATCCCCAGCAAGATATTTGAGAACCTTGCTATGCAAAAACCAATTTTATTGGGAGTAGAAGGGGAGGCCTATGATTTATTTATCCGTGATGGCGAATGCGGATTGGCATTTGAACCAGAGAATGTGAGCGATCTCGCAAGGTGTGTGATGCAATTGCACGATGATTCCGGACTCATTCGCAGGCTTGGAGAAAACGGAGTGAAATATGTGCGGAATAAATTTAACCGCAATGACATAGCGCTAAATTTTACAGATAAATTGAAACAATCTTTTCAAACATCAACTACAGGTGGAGAAGCGTAGCATACATATTGCCTTGTTATGCCTGCTTGTGTTTTGCTTGCCGGGTATCAAGATACTTTCGGCTGTGGCGGTGGTTTTTATTGTTGCCTGGTTTTTGATTACTGCCCGATGGAAACCCACTATTCAGAATTTAGTTCGTAATAAAATGTTGTGGCTGCCTGTGTGCTGGCTTGCGCTTCACGTGATAGGCATTAGTTACTCTGACAACGTGGATTCAGCTTTGTTTGATGTGCAGGTGAAGTTGAGCATTTTGCTTTTGCCTTTGTTGATGGTAGCCTATCATCCTTACTCCGAAAATGAAAAGAAATGCATCACACACTGGTTTGCTTTGGGTCTGGCCATTACCAGCGTGGCTTGTCTTGTACGTGCGGCCTTGGCTTTTTGGGGTGGCCGTTGGGTAGATGTTTTTTATTACAAAGAGCTTTCTTGGTTTCTGCACCCCACTTATTTTTCACTGTACCTCAACCTTGCAATTTATTTGCTGTGGGAATGGCTATGGCAAGACGATTCCGGGCGCAATGAAACACGCGCGGGCCATATGTTGCTGATCGCTTTGTTTTCCATCATGGTGCTGTTGCTCAATAGTAAAGCAGGGATGCTTGGGTGGTTGCTGGTGATGCTTTGGATTGTGTTTCGGTCATTTTTTACGGCACAATACAGGTCGGGAGCGATGGCCATAGGCATGTTGATTATATTCTTGTTACTGGTGAAGTATGGGTTGCCGGAAGCACAAAACCGAGTGAAAGATTTTCAAACTAATGTAACCGGTGGACAAACAGAACATCAGTCAACCGATAGTTCCAACGAACGAATTGTGATATGGCAGGAGAGCCTGAAGGCCATTGCGCAATCGCCATTGTTGGGCTACGGCACCGGTGATGTACAGGATGTGTTGCAACAATATTATTCAGCCGATGGCGCTGTGTCTGCGGGGAGTTTGAAACTCAATCCGCACAATCAATACCTTCAATCGTGGGTGGCGTTGGGTTTGCCAGGTGTACTGGTGTTATTGAGTATGATGTTGTTTCCATTCATTTATTCTGTCAAGCGAAAATATTATGCGGCAACTATCTTTCTTGTTCTTATCGGAATGAATATGATGTTTGAATCCATGCTGGAAGTGCAATCAGGCGTTATGTTCTTTGCTTTTTTTTATACATTCTTTACTTCAGACTTTGTTTCTGAATCAGTCATTAATGAAAATGAATCTTAATTTTGTTACTTAACCGATACCATGATTCCATTTGCCCCACCGCACATAGACGAGAAAGTAATTGAAGCTGTAACAGAAGTGCTGCGCTCAGGATGGATCACGACCGGCCCGCAGACAAAACTTTTTGAACGCAAGCTTTCGGAGTACAACGGCAATGCCGCCACCCTCTGTCTCAACAGTGCTACAGCCGGCCTTGAGCTGATGCTTCGCTGGTATGGAGTGGGGCTGGGTGATGAAGTGATTCTGCCTGCGTACACCTATTCGGCCACCGCCAATGTGGTGCTTCATTGTGGTGCCACTCCAGTGTTTGTGGATGTGGCACACGACTTCAATATTGATCCGAAAAATATTCGAAACGCCATCACCCCGCGCACCAAAGTCATCATGCCGGTGGATTTTGGCGGTTTACCCTGCGATTACAAGGCCATTCACGACATCGTAAATGATGCGCATATTCAAAATCAATTTGTAGCTAAAGGCGAAGAACAAAAGAAACTAGCACGCATTTTGGTACTCAGTGATGCCGCTCATTCCATTGGTGGTAAGTATCGTGAAAAACGCACAGGCTCCCTCACCGATGTGTCCGTGTTTTCATTTCACGCAGTGAAGAACCTAACGACTGCCGAAGGGGGCGCCATCTCCCTCAACCTGCCCGCACCGTTCGATAATCAGGCAGTGTACGCTGCACTTTGCATCAAATCACTGCACGGTCAAAACAAAGATGCCCTTGCCAAAATGCAGAAAGGAAACTGGCGGTATGATATTGTGGAGCCGGGCTATAAATACAACATGACCGATATAATGGCTGCCATTGGGCTGGTTGAATTGGAGCGTTATGAATCTGAGATTTTGCCCGCGCGCAAGAAAATTTGCGATTACTACACCAGACATTTGGCGCCACACAAGTGGGCCGTCACACCTTTACAACAAGAGGCCACCCGCCAATCATCGTATCATCTGTATGCGTTGCGTATCAAAGGAATTTCCGAAGCACAGCGCGATGGCATCATAGCTAAGATATTTGACAAAGAGGTGTCTGTCAATGTGCATTTTATTCCGCTACCCATGCTTTCTTATTACAAAGGATTAGGCTACGACATTGCACATTATCCAAAGACTTATGAATACTATGCGTGCGAAATTTCATTGCCTGTGTTTGTCGGACTTGATGAGCACATGTGTGCGACAGTAGTGGAAGCTGTGGTGTCGGCAGTGGAAGCTGAACTTGCGGTGGCGCATTAAATTTTAGCCTGGTTCATGATCAAAAGACTGTTTGATATTGTGTGTGCAATGCTGGGGTTGGCGGCACTGGTGCCTGTGTTTGTCGTGATCGCCATTGTAGTGGCGGCAGGCAGTACTGGGGGTGTTTTATACGGGCAGCTGCGCACTGGTAAACACAATGTGCCATTCCGGCTGTGGAAATTTAGAACCATGCGCACGGGAGCCGACAGCGGAAGCCTGCTAACCATTGGTGGGCGCGACAGCCGCATCACGCGCGAAGGCTATTACCTTAGAAAATATAAACTGGATGAACTGCCACAACTTTTCAACGTGCTGGCTGGCGACATGAGCATTGTGGGCCCACGCCCCGAGGTGAAAAAGTACACGGATATGTATTCGGCCGCGCAGCGGAAGGTGTTACAGGTCAAACCGGGAATTACCGATTATGCATCTATTGAATACCGAAACGAAAATGATTTATTGGCGGCAAGCAGCGATCCTGAAGCCACCTATGTAAATGAAATAATGCCCAAAAAACTGGAGTTGAACATGCGCTACCTACGCGAGCAAAGCTTACTCACTGATGTGCGCATCATTTTCCGTACGATAAGTAAAATTATAAGCGGGTAATCTAATCTTCAATCACATCCATCAGCTCCTGCAACTCATGTATTTTGTCAGGGTAGCCAAGTTTGTCATAGGAGTTCATCAGATTGCGCACCAGCCTACGCACCGTTGCCACATTAGAGCAGGGTAGATAAAATGATTTATCGGGATCTACTTTCAACTGACCTAAAAAAGAGTCGATGTCTTTTTTACTAAAAATGGCGCCTTTGCTGAAAGGATTCACGTAAAACAAAACACGGTTTCGGGCATCATCGATAGCTTGTGATGCTGAATGTGTGTCATCATGATAGGCCAGTACAAAATGCTCAGGTAAGTTTACTCCATACAATGGTATTTCAACCGATCTGGCTATCTCAGCATAAAGGATACTCAAGGAAAGGGGGTTGCCTTTGCGCGATTCAACTACGTTGTTGATAAATGAATTTTGAGGAGCATGAAAATTGGTGGTGTTGCCACTAAAATTATACACTTCAAAAAAGATATGGTTCAGTACTTTTATTTTTTCGAGCGCGGTAAGGTTGTCGTTCATTTCTATCCACGCGTCTTTTTTAATTTTCGTGATCATCTCGTTCAGCTTCGTTACATCCAGATCGGGGTACTGATAACGTGCCACCAATATGGATGCTTCGATAATGTTGTGATCCTCGCTTTGTTTCCACACGCGCAACCCGGCCTTTACTTCATCAAACTGAATCTTATGGATAATGTTCTCAATTCGCTCCTGCATCAATAAATCAAAAGTACTTCCCCACGCACTTTCCAATGCAGTGATGGCCACTTTGCCATACGACACCAGTTTGTGTTCAATGTGGGAATAAATCTCTTCGTCAGTATCATCCAACAAGTGAATGAGCGCCTGCAATTCACTGTCTGATAATTCTGTTTTGATGTCTGTTGAGTTGCTCATAATTATTGATACGGTTTCGAGAGGTGCAAATTATTAAACGTACCGCATGCTGATTCGTTCATTTGCCTCAAACTTTTAACAATCTGGTGTGAACAATGATGAAAAAGGTTGTGATGCCGTTATTGTTATGAATTTAACGCTATTTGCACAATTTGTCAAGCACATCAATGATTAGTTTGTCCATTGTTTCAGCCGCTTTGTGCGAGTGAGCTTGCACTATGCGGTTGGCTACTATTGCATTTACCGAGCACGACTGATGTCCTAGCACGCGCGCAAGGCCATACATGGCGCCTGTTTCCATTTCAAAGTTTGTTATTCTTCGGTTATCAAAACTGAAACTATTGAGTGTGGGTATAAATCCCGGTCGCGCCAATTCGTAACGTAAAACACGCCCCTGCGGTCCATAAAATCCTGAGCATGACGCAGTGATACCTTTCACCATGCCTGGCGATAAAATATCTACCAGCGCGGTACTGCCCTCGGCCACATAAGAACGTGATAACACGCCATCGCTCGGATAATGTTTTTCAAAAGCTTGCTGCATCTCGCTTTCATAAGGTGTGTTGGCCAGTTTGTAAAAATTTAAAAGCCCATCTAGCCCTAAGCCATATTCTGAACACACAAATGCATCTACTTCTATATCTTCTTGCAAAGACCCTGAAGTGCCTATGCGCACAAGGTTTAGCGGAGTCAGCTTGTCGTGAATCATGCGCGTATCCAGGTCAATGTTTACCAGGGCGTCTAACTCGTTGTATACAATATCAATGTTGTCGGTACCAATGCCTGTAGAAATTACTGTGATGCGCTTGTTATTATAGTAACCAGTGTGGGTAATGAATTCACGCTTTTGTTTTTTCAATTCGATACGGTCAAAGAATTTTGATACCACAGCCACCCTGTCGGGATCGCCTACCGTGATAATAGTGTGTGCAATATCTTCGGGCAGCAGGTTGATGTGGTACAAACTTCCGTCATGATTGAGTATCAACTCCGACTTGGGTATTTGCTTCATAGTTTATATTGCGTTACTTTTGCGCAAAGTACCAAATTTAGTGAATTACAGCCCATGGAGTACCCTCAAAATCACGTTCTCATTCCTATCGATTTTTCTGAACAAACATACATAGCACTCAGTCAATCATACAACATAGCCCGTCATGCCAATGCACAAATCAATCTTGTGCATGTGATAGACGATGAACGATTTTCTTTTTTTAAGAGTTTGCTTTCTAAACACGAAGACCTTGATAACGAAATAGAACAGGCAGCGCTGACCAAACTTCAGGAGTTAGCTGAAAATGCGGCAAAAGAAAGTGGTTTATTGGTCAATGCCATCATCGCCAGAGGCAAACCATACGAAGAGATTGTGCGCATGGCCGAAAAGCTTGAATGCAAATTCATCATCATGGGAACTAATGGAAGTGTGGGAATCAAACGATTCATCGGCTCTAACGCATTGCGGGTTATCAAAGAAGCTATGTGTCCTGTGATCACTATCAAAGGAAAAACCCATGCCCACGGCTGCAAAACAATTGTGTTGCCACTTGATATGACACAAGAGACAAGAGAAAAGGTGAGTAAAGCAGTGGAGATTGCCAAATTTTTTGGTTCCACCATCAAAGTATTGGCTGTATTTACATCTGATGATGAATTTATCAACAATAAACTCAGCCGTCAGCTCGATCAGGTGAGCGATTTTATCGCTGAGAAAGGGGTATCGTGTACAGCCGACTCGGTGAAAGGCAGTGACGTGGCTGAGGAGGTGATTAAGTATGCTGAGAAGGTCAAAGCCGATCTCACCATGATAATGACACAGAAAGAAATGAATTGGACCGATCTATTCATTGGTTCAGCAGCGCAGGAAGTCATCAATAATTCTGATAATCCGGTGCTAAGTATCCGTCCTATGCCTAGAAAGGACACCACAGTATTTGTACCCTATTAATTTTTGTTTATTTTTAGTCCGTACTAAAACAAATCGTTTTCATGAAGACGGATATCGAAAAGATCCTAATCCCGTATGATTTTTCTGAGACAGCTGGACTGGCTCTGGAGCATGCGGTTTTCATGGCCAAATTTTACAAGGCTGAAATCACTCTTTTACACGTAATCGAGGCACCTTCATTTACAGCTGCCATTGCCAGTGCTTTTACCAAATCTGATTTTGAAGAGAAAGTAGAAGGCGAAGTGATGGACAAAATGAAAGAACTTGCCAACGACATCCACCACAAGGCAGGAATCAAAGTGCAAGTCAAAACGCACAATGGCAAAATCTATCGTAGCATTGTAAATGTAGCAGAAGAGATTGATGCAAATATTATTATCATGGGCACTCACGGTGCCTCGGGGCTACAGGAATTTTTTATGGGAAGCAATGCATACAGAGTAGTAAGCGAAAGCAGCTGTCCGGTAATTACTGTTCAAGCACATGCTACCAAAATTGGTTTCAAGTCTATAGCATTGCCAATTGATGATTCAAGTGCATCACGGCAAAAGGTGCCGATGGCAGCACACCTTGCTTCTAAATACGGAGCCACCGTGCACATTGCTGGTCTGATGACTTCGGCTAATGATGATTTCGTACGCAAATTCCGAATCAAAGTCGAGCAGGTAGAAGATTACCTTGATAAATTTGATGTGCAGCATACCACTACGTTTGTGAGTGGCGACAACCTGGCCAGCATGACCCTGAATTTTGTGAAAGACAAAAATTCAGACTTAATGGTGATCATGACCGAACAAGAATTCAACATCACTGGATTGTTTTTGGGCACCTTTGCCCAACAGGTAGTAAACCACTCCAAAGTACCTGTACTCAGCGTTCGGCCAGCACCGGTTGATCCTGATAAGTTAACGGTGACGTTTTAAAATCACTGAAAATTTGAAATAAAAAACCCTGCCAAGATTCATTTCGCGGCAGGGTTTTTTTATTGCTTCACAAATTGAAAATTTCGGATCAACTCCTGGCCATTGTACAACGATAGAATGTAAACGCCCGCCCGAAGATGGTGTATGTCCAAACTGCCGGCCCACTTGCCCTTGCTCACTCGCACACCTAATGCATTGTGCAACTCATAACGAAAGGCAGGGTTCTTTAGGCCTTGCACGTTTATTATGCCAGCAGCAGGGTTGGGATAAAGCACCTCGCAGCATTTGATATCATTTGTTGGTGTGTAGGTTGGGAATAAAAAATCGATGTCATCGATGTGGAAATGTGAAGGCGTATTCATTGGGCTCCCTGTCATAAACACCACCACTACCGAATCGGGCGTTGCGGCCGATTGATAAATGATTGGCACCTGAAACGCTGTCCAGCCGTTGGTAGAAATAAACTGTGCCACCCCATCCGCATAGCCCACGGTGTCTGATACACCGGTGGCAGAATTATATTTTTTGAGCAGTAATTGCATTCGCCCGTTACCTGGAAAAGCGGCCACGGTGTCGATGTATTGGTAGTTGCCAATGATGTGCGTGGGCCGGTAAGGAAACGCTGTGCCGCCCGCGGCAAAGTCGATGAAGCCAGCGCTGTCGGTAGTGAACGTATTGCCATTGGTGAGAAAGCTTAAAAACTTGCTGCCATCAGGATATACCAGATTGGGTATGTTGTCTATCACCACAGAGTTAAAACCATGGATTGTATCGGTAAAGTTGTAATTTATTTTTACTGTGAACATGGCCATGTTATTCATCACGGTGAATGGCGGGAAAACGGTATTGGGAGTGTGTGCTAATATGGTATCCTGCCATTGGTTGTATAGGTCGGAGGTGGTCCAATCAAACACACGGTCTATCGCGCACACGCACAGGCTATCGAATGATGGATTCGGAATATTTTGAGCCGAAGCCGCGCGCGGTTGTACACTTGCCAACGCGCTCAATGTTAAGAACAAAACAAAATACTTTCTGAAGCACATACTAGATATGGAGCATTTGAAAATTTAAATTACAAAAATAGCTACTCATACCAAAGTATACATGCGTAACTGCCGTTAAGCAACTTCATGCATTTGCTTAGTTTTGCATCCAAATTTACAACCACATGCAAGCAGAAATAATAGCAATAGGCGATGAAATATTGATTGGTCAGATTATCGATTCAAACTCGGGATGGATGGGAATGGAGTTTGGCAAAGCAGGTGTGCGGGTAGATCGTGTACTCAACATTGGTGATGACGAACAACAGATTGTGGCAGCCTGTGCCGAGGCACTGGAGCGTTCGCAGGTGGTAGTACTCACAGGTGGGCTAGGCCCCACAAATGACGACAAAACTTCGGCTTCGCTTTGCAAGTTGTTCAAATGTGGACTGCGCAGAGATGTCGACACACTTGAGCATATCACACGTTATTTTGAAGGCCGCGGGCGCGCCATGACCGACCTCAACCGTGCGCAGGCCGATGTGCCCGAAGTATGTGAAATATTACACAACCCGCATGGCACGGCTCCAGGGCTGTGGTTCGATTACAAAGGCCGTGTATTGGTGGCATTGCCTGGCGTTCCTTATGAGATGAAACACTTATTCGAGACCCACGTGCTGCCGCGCCTCAAAGAACGATTTGAGTTGCCGGCCCGCTACCACAAAACGGTGCTTACACAAGGAGTTGGTGAGTCTTTTCTGGCTGATATCATTAAGGACTGGGAAGATGCATTGCCTGCCCACATAGGGTTGGCTTATCTGCCATCGCCCGGTTTGGTGCGGCTGCGCATCAGCGCGCAGGGTGCGCAACTGCCTGCGCTCGAGCAAGACGTAGAAACGCAAATAGCTTCGCTTTTGCCGCTGATAGAAAAATATGTGTTTGGCTTCAACACCGATACGCTGGCCGGTGTGCTGGGCCTGGCGCTGAGTGAACGGGGAAAGACAATGGCCGTAGCTGAAAGTTGTACTGGAGGCAACATCGCCCATTTGCTAACGCTTACACCCGGTAGCTCAGCCTACTTTACAGGTGGTTTGGTCACTTATTCTTACGAAAGCAAAGAAGAGCTGCTAGGCGTGCCGCACGAGGTGATTACCGACAAAGGGGCTGTGAGTAGGGAAGTGGTGGAACACATGGTGCGTGGAGTAAGAGAGCGGTTCAACAGCGACTACGGAGTGGCTGTATCAGGCATAGCCGGTCCCGATGGGGGCACCCCAGACAAACCGGTTGGCACCGTGTGGATGGCCGTGGCTTCAGCCCAGGCCGTGCACTCCAAGGTGTTTATGTTTGGTAAAAATCGCGAAAGAAACATCACTCAGGCATCATTAGCTGCCCTCGATATGGTTTTACGCATGGTGAGGGAAGAAGTGCAGCAGCCTAAAAAACAGCGAATAGAGTAGCTTTGCATATGTGAAATTAGTTTCTGATATTTGCACTCCTCAAAAAAACAGAATAGTCATGTCAAGAGTTTGTGATCTTACCGGAAAACGTATGATGGTTGGTAATAAGGTTTCCCATTCAAATGCGAAGACCAAAAGAAGGTTTTATCCAAACCTTTTTACAAAGAAATTTTTTGTGCCTGAGCTCAATGATTGGATCACGCTGAAAGTGTCTACTTCGGCATTGCGTACCATCAACAAAAAAGGTATCACCGCATGCCTGAACAGCCTGGTGAAAACAGGTAAGATCTAAGGCCAACGCCCTTTCCCTTCCGGAATTTTACTAATTTCTTGTCAGTTGACTTAAACCAACCGACATTATGAAATTCGTCCATTCATTCCTCTTTGTTATTGCCTGCTTCGCAGCGACTGCAGGTTATGCCCAGCGCGACAAAGCCGTTTCGCCTTTGCTCAATCAGCCCGAACGGTATGTGTATGACAAAGACCTGTTGGACTTGTCATTCCACATGCAGCGCAGAGAAGCGTTGCGGGAAATGATGCCGGCCAACAGCGCGGCTGTGTTTTTTACAAATCCGGTGCGCAACCGTGCCAACGATGTAGATTTTCCCTATCACCCCGATCCCAATTTCTATTACCTCACAGGCTATCGCGAGCCCAATGCAGTGGTAGTTATCTTTAAGGATCTGCAAACTATTGATGGCAAAAAGACTACCGATGTAATATTTGTGCAAGACCGCGACCCAGCCAAGGAAGTGTGGGAAGGCCGCAGGTATGGCAAAGAAGGGACTAAAAACATACTTGGATTTTCGGTGGTCAAACTCAATACCGATTTTGAAGATTTTATTTCAGCACTCAAGAAATATGAAACGGTATTGATTACCGGCACGCCCAAAGGAGCTGTAAATGAATCGCGCAGCAAGGCCGACTTATATGATATGTCAGAGGCATTCAAAAGCAAATCGGGGTACCCTGATGGCAATATCAACAGTAACGAATTACGCGGCATGATGGCGCGATTAAGACAAATCAAAACCGAAGAAGAACTGGTGCTGATGCGCAAAGCGATTGAGATCACCTGCGAGGCACAAGTGGAGTTGATGAAAAATCTCAATCCCAAAATGACCGAATACCAGGCCGAGGCACTTGTGGAGTATGTGTTTGCAAAAAATGGTGCCGAACATGTAGGCTTTCCCAGCATAGTAGGGGCAGGCGAAAATTCATGCATACTGCATTACATCACCAACCGCAGACAACTTACCGGCAGCGAGCTGCTGGTGACTGATATTGGGGCCGAATACCATGGCTACACAGCTGACGTAACACGCACCCTGCCGGTGAATGGTAAATTTTCGCCCGAGCAAAAAATTATCTACGAACTGGTGCTGAAAGCACAGGAAGCGGGCATTGCTGAATGCCTCAATGGCAAAGCTTTTCGCGATCCGCACAATGTGGCTTTTAAGATTATTACCAAAGGTTTGATAGAGCACGGAATTATCAAGACCGATTCCGAAACAGGCAATTACTTTATGCATGGCACCTCACACTACCTTGGGTTAGATGTGCACGATCCGGGAACTTATGGCAAGTTGGAACCCAATATGGTGATCACAGTAGAGCCGGGAATTTATATTGCAGAAGGCTCAGATTGTGACCCAAAATGGTGGAACATTGGTGTAAGAATTGAAGACGATATCCTGATTACCCGCGGAGATCCTGTAAATCTCTCAGAATCAGCTCCTCGAAGAGTAGTGGAGATCGAAAAAATAATGGCCGGCAACAAGGCAACAGGCACTACAAAATAGGTAACAAAAAGAGCCTAATTTGATTTAGGAAAGTTGTGAAAAATAAATTAACTTTGCAGCCCAAATAAAAGGAAAGAACCAATAAAATGGCAAAAAAAGGCAACAGGATTCAAGTGATCCTCGAATGTACAGAGCACAAGACCAGCGGAGTAGCCGGTACCTCTCGTTACATCACCACCAAGAACAAGAAAAACTCTCCTGACAGGATGGAAATTAAGAAATTCAACCCTGTTTTGAAGAAAATGACCGTACACAAAGAAATTAAATAATTATATCAAATCATGGCAAAGAAAGTTGTTGCTACGCTTAAGTCTGGAAAAGGCAAAGAATTCTCTAGGGTAATTAAAATGGTTAAGAATCCTGATAACGGAGCCTATACTTTTAAAGAAGAGATCGTCCATAATGATCACATTAAGGACTTCTTCTCTAAGAAAAGTTAAATCACCTACTACAGCGAGCAGAAAAAGCTTCTTTCTTATAACGAAGGAAGCTTTTTTTTTGAAACTAAGTACTGATAACCAATAATTCAATAAATTGATCGCATGGGACTGTTTGGACTTTTTACGAAAGAGAACAAGGAAAGCCTTGATCAGGGATTGCAGAAAACAAAAGAAGGAGTGTTTTCGAGGCTGGGTCGTGCGGTGGCGGGCAAAGATACCGTAGACGAGGAAGTACTCGATAACCTGGAAGAAGCACTGGTAGCCAGTGATGTGGGAGTAGCGACCACAATCAAAATAATTGAGCGGCTCGAGAAAAGAGTAGCCCGCGACAAATACCTTGGTACCAGCGAACTCAACAATTTATTGCGCGAAGAAATAGCTGCATTGCTTGCCGAGAATCAAAGTGTAGGCCAAGCGGATTATGAATTTGCCACACAGGCCGGAGATCCTTATGTAATATTGGTTGTAGGCGTAAATGGGGTGGGCAAAACCACGACCATAGGCAAACTGGCCGCTAAATACAAAGCAGCAGGCAAAAAGGTAATGTTGGGCGCGGCTGATACATTCAGGGCTGCAGCTGTTGACCAACTTACTATTTGGGCCAATCGAGTGGATGTGCCTTTGATATCTCATGGCATGGGTGCCGACCCCGCTTCCGTAGCATACGATGCAGTGAAAGAAGCCAAAGCACAGCAAGCCGATGTGGTGATCGTAGATACTGCAGGCCGACTGCACAACAAAATTAACCTGATGAACGAGCTTTCGAAAATCAAACGGGTGATGCAGAAAGTGACCCCGGCCGCTCCGCACGAAGTGCTGCTGGTACTGGACGCTTCTACCGGGCAGAACGCGGTGGAGCAGGCGCGTCAGTTTATCAATACCACAGAAGTTACGGCCCTCGCGCTCACCAAACTCGATGGCACAGCCAAAGGAGGCGTGGTGATAGGCATCAGCGATCAGTTTAAAATTCCTGTTAAATATATAGGCGTGGGTGAAAAGATTGACGACCTCCAATTATTTGACCGCGTAGCATTTGTAGACACACTATTCAATAACATTGCCTGACACATGTGGACCTTGCGAACATGTTTTGTGATTGCCTTTGCGCTGGCCATTGCGCTGCCTGCCTCAGCACAAAAAAAGTGTGCCGGCTGCAGCATTGAAATCAAAGACAACCGTGGTTCCAATCTTGTGGAATACAGATTCCTGCTTACCCCTGACAGCCTCACCATCACCGGAAAAACCGAGCGCGAGCATCCTGTCAACTACACCGCACGCACATGGGCCAAGGCCGAGCGCAAGCAAGTGCGCACGCTATTTCGCACGTTGGAACTAAACGATTTCGAAACTGTTTACGCAGGCTCATTCGGTAATCTTAAATATATCTCGTCTGAGAATTATCCGCGCATCATCCAACTGGAATTGAAAATGAATGGTGTAGTGAAGCAGGTAAAAGTGACCAACGTGTATGCCTTACCGGTGGCCGATCTCATTCATAAAGTTAATGGGTTGTTGCCTGCCGAAACCCGAATCAGTTACCGCGAAGAAGACTTTAAACGACAGCCCGAAACCAACGAAAAGTGAAGACAAAAACACTGCGCAAGAATAAAGTAAATGTGGTCACCCTAGGGTGTTCCAAAAACATAGTGGACTCCGAAGTGCTGATGGGGCAATTGCGCGCCAACGCATTTGACGTAACACACGAATCAGAAAATGATGATGCGGGTATCGTGATCATCAACACGTGTGGATTTATCGATAACGCCAAGCAAGAAAGCATTGATACTATATTGCGATACGCACAAGCCAAGGAAGACGGACTGATTGAGAAACTAATTGTGACGGGTTGCTTGTCCGAACGCTACAAGCCCGACCTGGAAAAAGAAATTGGCAACGTGGATGCTTACTTTGGCACACGCGACCTGCCCCGCCTTCTAAAAACATTGGGAGCCGATTACAAACACGAATTGGTGGGCGAGCGGCTGTTGACCACTCCCGCACATTATGCCTACCTCAAAATTTCGGAAGGGTGCGACAGGCCTTGTTCGTTTTGCGCCATCCCGTTGATGCGCGGCAAGCATATCTCCAAGCCCGAAGATCAAATACTGGCTGAGGCGCGCGGCCTCATCGCCAAAGGCACCAAAGAGTTGATACTGATAGCCCAGGACCTCACATACTACGGGCTCGACATAAACCGCAAACGCACCTTGCCTGATTTGCTGGAGAAACTAGCCCAACTAGATGGTGCTGAGTGGATCAGATTGCACTATGCTTACCCTTCAGGGTTTCCGTTGGAAATACTGGATGTAATGAAAGCACAACCGAATATTTGCAACTACCTGGACATGCCACTGCAGCACATCAGCGACAACATGCTACGCTCCATGCGCAGAGGCACCACCAAACAGAAAACCATCGACCTTGTAAACACCATTCGCGATAAGGTGCCCGGCATTGCTATACGCACCACGCTCATAGCCGGATATCCGGGCGAGACCGAAGAAGATTTTGAACAAATGAAACAGTGGGTGGA
>JBBKVM010000011.1:0-62221 GCA_037968415.1 Bacteroidia bacterium
GACATCATTTGTTTTCTGGATGGCGACTATTCAGATCATCCCGAAGAAATGAATTTGATTACATCACCCATTGCAGAAGGTAAAGTAGACTTGGTGATTGGGTCGCGAGCCAAAGGTGAGAGACAGAGTGGGGCGATGATGCCACAACAAATAATTGGCAATTGGCTGGCCACCACATTGCTGAAATTAATTTACCGGGTAGATTACACCGACCTGGGCCCGTTCAGAGCCATTCGGTGGGATAAATTTATAGCGTTGGGAATGGTTGACAGAAATTTTGGATGGACGGTTGAACTGCAAGTAAAAGCAGCAAAGCATGTCTAGTCATATTGTGAAGTGCCTGTTTCTTACAGGAAAAGAATTGGCGTTTCGAAAGTTACAGGCACGCTGAAAGGATCAGTGATGGCCGGATACAAGATATTGTACACAATTTTTAAGTACATGTAAACTTGATGATGGAAATATTAATACTGATAATTTATGGGTTGGCATTGTTGTTCATCTTCTTTTACAGCATGGTGCAACTGCACCTTGTTTACTTGTACCTCAAGAATAAAAATCAAAAAGTTGAAGAAGCATTAGATGCTACATTTTTACCATCGGTAACAGTTCAATTACCTGTGTACAATGAGATGTATGTGGTGGAACGTCTTTTAGATTCGGTGGCCGAGTTTGATTACCCCCCAGCGTTACTTCAAATACAAGTCTTGGATGATAGCACAGACGAGACCATTCATTTAATTGCAGCGCGCGTTGCACATTGGAAATCAAAAGGAGTTAATATTACACAATTGAGGCGGCCCACGCGCGATGGCTATAAAGCGGGCGCACTTCAATACGGGCTGGAAATAGCGCATGGAGAGTATGTTGCAATATTTGATGCCGACTTCATGCCCCGGCCCGATTTCTTGCGCCAAACAATGCCACACTTTAAAAACCCAAAAGTGGGAGTGGTGCAAACCAAATGGGAGCACGTGAACGAAAATTACTCTATGCTCACCCGCCTGCAGGCGTTTGGGCTCAATGCGCACTTCAGTGTGGAACAAAGCGGTCGCAACGCGGGCAATTTTTTTATTAATTTCAATGGTACTGGTGGCGTGTGGCGCAAAGCGTGTATTACAGATGCGGGTGGTTGGCAGGCCGATACGCTCACCGAAGATTTAGACTTAAGTTATCGTGCGCAAATGCGTGGGTGGAAATTTAAATATCTGGAGCATGTTGGATCGCCCGCAGAACTGCCGGCTGAGATTAAATCGTTGAAGTCACAGCAATTTAGATGGACCAAGGGCGCTGCCGAAACAGCACGTAAAAACCTGGCGAGTGTGCTCACTTCCTCATTCCCTGTCAGAACCAAGGTGCACGCTTTATTTCACTTACTCAACAGCACTGTGTTCTTATGTATCATTATCATTTCACTGCTCAGCATTCCAGTACTCTACATAAAATCAGCTTCGCCCGAGCTTGAACTTATATTCGAATACGCCTCTTTGTTTTTACTGAGTTTACTGGTTTTAGGATTGTATTATTTCGTCTCTACAAAGCAACAGGAGAAAGGAACCTGGGCCACCATTAAACATTTCACTGTTCGTTTTCCGCTATTTCTGGCCATGTCTATGGGCATATCTTTACACAATTCATTGGCTGTAGTGCAGGCTTATGCAGGTTACAAAACTCCCTTCATTCGCACACCTAAGTTCAACATACGCTCTGCCAAAGACAAGTGGAGCGGCAAGCAATATCAAGACGGGCAATTGACACTACTAAATATTGCTGAGGGTGCAATGTGTTTGTATTTTGTGTTTGGAATTTATTCGGCTTTTAAATTGAATGACTTTGGCTTGTTACCCTTTCACATTTTACTTTCTGTAGGATTCGGCATTGTCTTTTATTACTCCATCGTTTACGCAATTGGTTCAAAACGAAACTTAGCCTAATCAGTTGAAAACTGCCATTCGCAACTTCATCGCTATTCTTGTTTTCAGTGGCGCGTTGGTTTGTATCACCTATGGCCTGGCGCGCGAGCAATTTCTTGAAATTGCATTATTATACTTTGTTGCTTTTGGAGCATTAGCACTTATTTACAAAAGCAATGTTTCGATTAAGTGGGCCATTGCGCTGGCTTGCGCAATCAGGCTAGCAATGGTGTGGGCGGTGCCCAATCTATCTGATGACATATATCGTTTTTTGTGGGATGGCCTGTTGGTAATAGGAGGTGAAAATCCATATGTACACACCCCGGAGTATTACATGTCTTTAACCAATGTGCCGGCCTTTGTGAAGCAGGATTTGTTTACTCTTCTCAACTCGCCCAACTATTTCACAGTTTATCCTCCCTTATCTCAATTTGTATATACCACGGGCGCTTATGTTAGTGGCGGAAATATAATGGCATTCGGAATTGTAATTAAAAGCATTCTAGTCATTTTCGACATCGGGAATATCTTTCTATTGAGGGCGCTGTTACTGAGATTCAAAGTCAATTCAAGAAACTTGTTACTATATGCCCTGAACCCTTTGGTGATTTTGGAGATAAGTGCCAATGCACATTTCGAATCAATAATGGTCTTTTATCTGTTAGCGTCACTTTGGTTCCTTTTTCACAACAAAGTGAAAATATCCGGGCTCATGATGGGCCTGTCCGTGGCTGCAAAATTATTGCCGCTCATCTTTATCCCTGCAATTCTATTCAGAATAGAAAAAAACAAGATCATTCCTTATTTGTCGATGGTTATTTTGGTTCAGGTATTTCTGTGGATGCCATTCTTGTCCCCTACCTTATTCTATAATATCGGCTCGAGCATTGGGCTCTACTTCCACACTTTTGAGTTTAATGCGTCCATTTATCATATGGTCAATTGGTTGGCGGCTTTTTGTATCGGACATCCTCCTCATGCACTAGTAGCTACCATGCTGGCAATCGCCACGTTGCTTTCAATTTTATTGCTTGCATTCTTAGGCAGAAAACTTAAACTCGAAACGGTGCTTGCCATTTCTGCAAGTGTCTACTTTCTGCTTAGCACTACGGTACATCCATGGTATTTGGTTTTGCCATTAGCATTAGGCACGCTGGCCAACTTGCGCTTCACATTAGTATGGACTTTGGTGGCGGTGTTGAGTTATTCGGCTTACAATGGGCTCCCGTATCAAGAAAATCATCAGCTGGTAGCCTTAGAATATCTGGTGGTGGTGCTTTTTTTATACCTCGATTACAAAAAAATGGTAGTAAAAATTAACAAATAAAATTTATTTTAGTTTTTTTCGTTGGTATACTTGTGTGTGGTCTAATTATTGCTTAAATTATAAGCAGTATAAAAACAAACAATTTATTTTCAATTATTAAAAAACAGATCGTATGAACAATTTCAAAAAAATCCTGCTTGGTTTATTAACAGGGGTAGCTGCAGGAGCGGCTTTGGGCATTTTATTCGCACCTGATAAGGGCGAGAAAACAAGAAACAAAATAAAAAAGCAGTCTAAGAAACTGGCAGGTGACGCGAAGCATCGCTTTGATGAAAGCCTTGATAGTCTGACAGATTGGACTGACAACATGTATGCCAAGGCGCAAGAAACTGCCGAAATGGCTAAAGATAAGGTGGATTCTGTTAAAAACAACATTAAGGAACGGGTTTCCTAATCAGTTAAATACAGCTATCCAATAGCCACTCTCAAATAAGTGTTCAATGGCAGCATTGCTTTGAACACTTGTATCACAAACTCACGGAAAGTATCTGACTTCAGTTGCTTATCCGTGAGTTTGTGCATTAATAGAAAACTTTTGTGTCTTAACAATTCAATTTCCGGATGGTCATTGGCATAGTCACGTGGTGATGTTTTTAACTTTTCTCCCTCCAGTTTCCCAAATATATTTTTAAATTCTTTCTCCGCCATTATTTTTTTCAATGGCTTAGCATTATAGTCTATTTCCTGCCTGATCTTTGCTAAATCTTTTGGCTCAGGCGTGTAACTACCACCAACCAGAAACGAATTGCCCGGCTCCAAATGGAAATAGTATCCAGGAAACGAAGACTTGCGCCCCCCTTTCGAAATGGAGGCCCCAAAAGAATGCTTGTATGGATTTTTGTTATTACTAAATCTCACATCTCTGTAAATCCTAAAAACACAATCCTTTGCCTTGAGCCCTCGCAGTGTTTTATCAAACTTGGCAAGGCTTGTTATTATCAAATCGACTTCCGCAACAAAATCGGCCATACATTTTTTAAATGTCGGTTTATTCTTTTCAAACCATTCCCGATTGTTATTCTTCTTCAATTCTTTCAAGAAGTCTAGGGTGCTTTTCGTAATCATAGTTTAAAGATTAGATTTTTGGTATACACTTTTAATTATTGATTCAACAGGTTTGTTTTGTGGTGTGTAATCATTGTTGTTGGATCCACCTGCGCCAGTATGATTGTCATACCATTTCCATATGAAACCTCCCGCAAACCAAGGCTGATCCCAAAAAACGCGATACAGCGCATCATACGCATTACATTGAACCTCAAGATTACATTCTCCTTTACACCGCCAATCATCTTCCAACTCCCATTGTTTCCATGCTGTTTTATCCATACTCCTGTAACCGTACTCAGTGAATAAAACTGGTTTGTTCAACTTCAATCTGTGAGCATCAATCTGTTCATAATGGGGCTTCCATGCTGATACTAGTTCTTTCACAGTCGGTGAAGTTTCTTCCAACAAAGGGAAATATGCATCGATACCGATGTAATCCAACTTGTTCCAAAACAAAATTGTTTCGTAATCGTCCCAGTTTGCAGCGTATGTGACGGGTCCTTTGTACCGCGCTTTTACTTTATCAATAAGTTGTAACCAAAACTGTGGCCGTTTGCGCGTGGCTACTCTGTATTCCACACCAATGCAAAACATATCGGCTTCTACCACTTGACTTAATGTCGCAAAATCGAGAATGTACTTTTCGTATTCATCCTCCCACTGTTTCCACTCTCCTTCAGATTTTAGATCAAAATTTCCGGGCCAGCCCTCACCCCTCACCCACACATGCGGTTTTATCAATACTTTCAATCCCTTCAATTTGGCATAGAGCGCCAGCTTCATAGTTCCTTTGGTTGTTTCGCCCCACCACTGCTTTTCGCTATCAAAACATACACCCGGTTCACCACTTCTCGAATATCCGAATGGATTCAACGCCACCCACTTGGCTTCCATCTTGACCACCGGATCAAAACTCTCATGACCAATTTTATTTGGCGGTGCCACAAAATTGACTCCATTTATCTTCCCCGTTCTGCCTGAATTTGAAATCCCTGTAATCATCATCAAACCAGAAAACAAATACACACACCAAAGAGATATTTTGGATATAAATAACATAACCACTCAAATTAGAAATTTTCTGCTTAATTGCAGTCTGTATAGAAATCTATTTTACCATTCACTATTTTTGTGCATACCACAACTTTGTATTAAATTAGATAATGCCCGTAGTCAACTCAGTCATATCATGGATCATGAAGCAACGGATCCATCAGATAGAACAGTTCATTGTGTATCCATGCGAAACGCAGGAGCGGTGGCTTATAAATCTGCTTGCCAGTGCAGCCAACACTCAATGGGGACAACAATTTGAGTATCGCACCATCGATTCGATAACCAAATTTAAGGACCGGGTACCTGTGCAGGATTACGATACCTTGAAACCATACATTACCAAGCAGCTGAATGGTGAACAAAATGTGTTGTGGCCCACCCCACCACGTTGGTTTGCAAAATCATCGGGCACCACAAGCGACAAAAGTAAATTTATTCCGGTCACTCCTGAAGCACTGGAAGAAACTCACTTTAAAGGAGGCAAAGATTTGTTGTCAATATATTGCAACAACAATCCAGACAATGGCTTATTCAAAGGCAAACTGTTGTCAATGGGAGGTAGTCATCAGATAAATTCACATTCTAATCAGTCGTTCTATGGTGATCTGAGTGCAATTTTAATCCAAAATTTGCCGTTCTGGATGCAGATGTTTAGAACCCCAGACATGAGCATTGCCATGTTGGATCACTGGGAGGAAAAGATTGAAAAAATAGCCAAGGCAACTGTCAATGAAAATATCACAAACATTTCAGGTGTACCATCATGGACTGTGGTACTCATTAAATACATGCTCGAAATGACTGGCAAACAAAACCTGCATGATATATGGCCAAACCTTGAGTTGTTTGTGCATGGGGGTGTAAGTTTTGTTCCTTATAAAGAACAATTTGCACAATTCGCTCCAGGCAGCAAGTTGAATTATTTGGAAACTTATAATGCTTCCGAAGGATTTTTTGGAATCCAGGACATCCCGGGTTCAGACGATTTACTTCTCATGCTCGATTACGGGATTTATTATGAGTTTATTCCTGAGGCATATTTTGATTCTGAAAACCCAATCACACTTTCATTGAGTGAAGTGGAAACCGATAAAAATTATGCACTGGTTATTTCAACAAATGCTGGATTGTGGAGATACAAAATTGGGGATACCATTCGTTTCACTAGTATCTCTCCTTATAGAATCAAAATCAGCGGACGTACTAAACATTTTATAAATGCTTTTGGAGAAGAGCTCATCATTGACAACGCTGATTATGCAGTAGACAAAGCGTGTCAGGCCACGGGGGCTATCATCACAGACTACACTGCCGGACCTGTTTATTTCTCTGACAACGAAAAAAATGGCGCGCACGAATGGTTACTTGAATTTGAACGTGATCCGAACTCAATTGAAACATTTACCAATATTTTAGATGAAGAATTGAAAAATATCAATTCGGATTACGAAGCAAAAAGAAGCAACGATTTGGCCTTGGGAAAACCACGCGTAACTATACTTCCAACTGGCACTTTTTATAATTGGCTGAAGTCAAAAAATAAATTGGGGGGCCAAAATAAAGTACCAAGACTCTCGAATGATAGGAAGCTTCTTGAAGAAATTACAGCCCAACTTGTCATAACATAATGATGACATCAAGAATTATTCTCGCATTACTTGCTACAATTGCTTGCCATGGGTCTGTTGCGCAGCAACCGCTGCTTGTCATTGATAGCAAGGCAGATGCCATAACAATGGATCCACTAGGAAACTACTTTACCACAATGGGATCTGCTGTCAGTAAATTTGATTCAAATGGCAAATGGGTATCAGTTTATGATGTTAAAAAATTTGGTGCAGTTACATCTGTAGATGCAAGCAATCCGTTTAAGGTATTGGTGTTCCACAAAGACTTTTTGCAACTCGTATTTTTGGACAACAAACTGACTGCAAGAACCCATATAAACATAATAGACCTGGGGATATCACAACCCACATTAGCATGTACAGCTAATAACGATCAATTTTGGATTTATGATTCTCAAACATTCAGATTGACAAAGTTTAATAACCTACTTGAAAAAACGCTTGAAAGCGTGCGGCTAAATTCTCTACTGGAAAAAGATTTCAGGCCCACAGCCATGATTGAACAAAACGAGCAGCTTTATGTGTTGGAAGAAGGCATTGGCCTACTGGTATTTGACAAATACGCGTCCTATTTGAAAACCATACCTTTAAAAAAGGCAATTAGTTTTGTAATCGAAGATACTGGCATCAGATCAGTTTCAATGGGAGAAATAACTTATTACGACTTCCGTAATTTACAGGAATCTGTTGTTCAACAAAATTTGCCAGATCAAAATTCCAAACACTTTATTTTTAGAAATAAATTAATCTGTTTAACAGAAAAGAACATAAAGATTTACGAACTTTAGTGTTGGGCTAACATTATTATTTGTATTTTTCACACCCCAAAAAAAATTTAACATTAGCTTTATGCATGTCGCGATAGCCGGTAATATAGGTTCCGGAAAAACAACCCTCACAGGCCTTTTGGCCAAATACTTCAAATGGGAGTCTCAGTTTGAAGATGTTGATGACAACCCTTATCTCAACGATTTTTATGAAGACATGCAACGTTGGTCTTTCAACCTTCAAATTTATTTTTTAAACAGTCGTTTTGAACAAATGACCTCCATCCGCGAGTCCAATAAAAACATTATTCAAGACCGCACCATTTACGAAGACGCATATATTTTTGCTCCCAATTTGCATGCAATGGGCTTAATGACTACGCGAGATTTTAATAACTATTTGGCCCTGTTCGAACTTATGAATAAGTTCATCACCCCTCCCGATTTGTTGATTTATTTACGCGGCACGGTTCCCGCATTGGTTAATCAAATTCAAAAGCGCGGTCGCGAATATGAAAACGCTATAAGGATTGATTACCTAAAAAGGCTCAACGAAAGATATGAAGCTTGGATTAGCAAATATGAGTTAGGAAAACTTCTCATCATTGATATCGATGAAATCAATTTTGCAGAGAATCCTGAAGACCTTGGTATGATCGTTGAAAAAGTAAACGCAGAAGTTCACGGACTTTTCAAGTAATCTAGCCTCAATCGATACTAAAACGCTGACCCAAGCTTATTTTGCGGCTGTAAATTTTTTCACCGGATTGGATACTGGTTTCAGAGACTGTAAATAATAATAGATATCACTCAACTCTTGTTCAGAAAGCCCGGCATAACTGGTGTATGGCATCACAGTATTGAATTCGCCAGCTGAGATTGGAATGTGTTTAGCATTTTCCGATGCGTACGTTTTAAATTTGTCAACAAACATTTGTCTGGTCCAGTTTCCTATTCCAGATACCTTATCAGGTGTGATGTTGGAGGTAGCCACCATAGACCCATCTTTGAGATAAAATGGAACTCCCCCTGCAAAATCTCTTCCGGGTAGCGGATTTCCTTTATCATCGAGTGGCGTATGACAATCGAAACAAGAAGCTGCGTTCACAAGATATTTTCCTCTTTCCAAACTATCGGTAAAATTCCACAGTGATGCAGGCTCCGGATCATTAGGCATCATATAAACCAAGAAGTTCAATGGCATGTCAAGTTCAGTCTTTGGAACTTTGTTATCAATTGGCTTCAAAGTTCTGATGTATGCAATTATCGAATATAAATCCTCCTGCTCCATTTTTCTGAAATTCATATACGGCATCAGCGGGAACAAGGGAGATCCATCTTTGCTTACACCTGTGGTCATGGCTCTGAATACTTCTCCGTCTGTCCAATTGCCAATTCCCGAAGGCGTAATGTTTCTGGAATATACTTTTCCCGGCAAGCCATCATTTTTATCAAACAATCTTCCACCCTTCCCTTCAGTGCCCTCTATAATTGGGTGAGCGAAATTGTCAAGATTGATACTACTGTGGCAGTGTAGACAACCTGTTACATGATTGACAAGATACTCTCCCCTTTCAAGTCGTTCCGCGGTTGGCTCTATTTTCAAGTCGGGCGCAGCCGAAACTTTAGGGAAATTAGATTTTAAATACCAAATGCCTGCAAAAGCAGCCGCTGCAATGAGCATCACTAATACCAATATAATTTTAAGAAATGTTTTCATGGGGATAAATTTTAAAAATCAATCTTATAAATTAATTTTCGGATTGTCAAGTACCCATAAAAAAAAAGACCAACAAATGTTGGCCTTTAATAAATTGTGATTGGCAAAAATTACATTCGCGCAGATTCTATAGAGAATTGCAATCTAACATCATCACCCAAAGCAGGGTTATTGTCTGAAAAATTAAACTCAGAACGGTTGATTGTAAATTCACCTTCAAATACGTGTAGATCAGACATGCCTTCGCGCGGCATACCGCCCGTATACTTGAAAGGAATATCAATTGGCTTTGTCACACCTTTGAATGTAAGGTTGCCCTTTGCTACATATGGATATGGTTGCCCTTCAGTCCTTTCTATACTTGTAGACTTGAAAGTAATTTCAGGAAAGTTCTTAACGTCAAAGAAATCGTCTGTCAACAAGTGTCCATCGCGCTTCGCATTATTAGTGTTTACTGAACTAACATCAAGCGATACACTTACTGAAGATGAAGCCAGATCATCACCTATCTTGATGCCTCCAGAAGAAATATTGATAGTGCCTTTGGCTGTAGACAGGAAATGACGAATTCTGAAATCCACAAATGAATGCATTGGATCAAATACAAATGTTCCGCCTGCCAGATCATCAAGCGACATAAAGTCAGCACTGATACTCGTTGCTGAATGTGTGTCCATCGTGCTATTATCTGCAGATATGTGTTCAAGTGCTATATAAGGTGCTATCACCAACGCCACTACAGACATCAGTTTCAACAATATGTTGAGCGAAGGGCCCGAGGTGTCTTTAAATGGATCACCCACAGTGTCACCCACTACGGCAGCTTTATGTGGCTCAGATCCTTTGTAATACATCTGTCCGTTTATTTCTACTCCTTCTTCAAACATTTTCTTGGCATTGTCCCATGCACCACCGGCATTCGATTGGAATATTGCCATCAACACACCCGACACAGTAACACCCGCAAGCAGGCCGCCCAAGGCTTCCGCGCCCATACCTGGCATAAATGCAATGATAAATGGAACCACTACCGCCATCAATCCGGGAAGCACCATCTCTTTGATTGCTGCTTTGGTTGAAATCTCTACGCACTTGCCATATTCGGCCTTACCATCAGCCGCTTCAAATGTCTGCTGATCTTCTGCCGACCACTTATCTGATTCTACACCTTCGTTCTTGCGCATCACTGCAAGTGCCGCTTTAAGTTGGGGTATTGAATTGAACTGCCTGCGCACTTCTTCAATCATGGCCATTGCCGCACGACCCACGGCATTCATTGCCAATGCCGAAAACACAAATGGCAACATACCACCAATGAATAAACCGGCCATTACTTCAGACTTAGAAATATCAATGGACTTGATGTGAGCTGCAGTCATGAAGGCACCAAAGAGCGCCAAGGCAGTAAGCGCAGCAGAAGCAATTGCAAATCCTTTTCCGATAGCTGCTGTAGTGTTACCTACCGCGTCTAATTTATCAGTGCGTTGTCTTACTTCTTTGGGGAGTTTTGACATTTCCGCAATACCACCTGCGTTGTCCGAGATGGGACCATATGCATCTACCGCGAGTTGGATTCCCAAGTTAGACAACATGCCCACAGCTGCAATCGCAATACCGTAAAGGCCGCCAAAATGAAATGCCCCTATGATAGAACCCGCAATCAATAAAACTGGAATAGCCGTAGACATCATGCCTACACCCAAGCCTGCGATAATGTTGGTAGCTGCACCAGTTGATGATTGACGTACAATAGAAAGTACCGGTTTTTTTCCGGTGCCTGTATAATATTCTGTGACCAAGCCCACCAGCAATCCTGCAACCAGTCCAATGATAGTAGCTACGAAGACACCTGTAGAAGTCATCTCGCGAACTTCACCATAAAGTAAATCATTATACATCCACGTCTCAGGCAACATCCATTTGATGATAAACCATGATGCAATTATCATTAAAAAGGATGAACCAAATTCGCCCATGTTCAGCGCAGTTTGCGGATTTCCACCTTCTTTCACACGCACAAAGAATGTTCCCAAAATGGACATTACAATGCCCACCGCAGCCAGCACCAACGGCAGCAACACAGCAGACAGTCCATTAAAATTATCAGTAAATCCAGGAACCATAAATGCAGCACCCAATACCATAGTACCAACAATTGATCCCACATATGATTCGAACAAGTCAGCGCCCATACCGGCCACGTCACCCACATTGTCGCCAACGTTATCGGCAATAGTGGCAGGGTTCAACGGATGATCTTCAGGAATTCCGGCCTCCACTTTTCCAACAAGGTCGGCACCCACGTCAGCAGCTTTGGTATAAATGCCTCCACCCACACGTGCAAACAATGCAATAGATGAAGCACCAAAAGAAAATCCTGTGATTACAGTAATTACACGGTGCAAATTGGCTTGAGAATCTACGCCAAATTCAGCGCTGTAAAATATGAACAATGAGCTCAGTCCTATAATACCCAATCCTACTACACCCATGCCCATTACAGATCCACCGGCAAATGCAACTTCAAGGGCTTTGCCTAGGCTGGTGCGCGCTGCATTGGTAGTTCGTACGTTAGCTTTGGTAGCAATGCGCATACCCAAAAATCCTGCTAATCCCGAGCACAATGCACCGGCAATAAACGAAAATGCAATCATTGGTGATGATGTTTCCGGATTGGCTGTTACGCCCAATAAAATGGCAACACATATCACAAAAATGGCCAGCACTTTGTATTCGGCTTTCAAAAACGCCATCGCGCCTTCAGAAATGTGCTTGCCGATCTTGATCATAGTATCGGTTCCTTGTTCCTGCTTTGTTATCCATGAGGACTTCCAAAACGTAAACAAAAGTGCCAATACGCCAAACAAAGGGATGTAATAAATCAAATTCTCCATAGTGGTTTAATTATGTTTGTTTCTTATATAAATGTCTTGTTATTAATTAATTAAGCAGTATCCAATACTTAATTTTGAGGGCGCAAATGTAGAAAATTAAATTTGAAATCGCGCTATAAAGCAATGGGAAAATGTGCTTTTTAAACTATTAAAGCCTGCGTTATGTGCGATTATTGATTGAGGTAAGTAACCTGCTTCACAGCTTCTATGATACGCTCTGTATTTGGCAGGTAGGCATCGATGAGAGTAGGTGCGTATGGAAGAGGGACATCGCGGCCCATCACTCTACAAACAGGCGCATCCAAGTAATCAAATGCTTCGCTTTGAACCTTAAACGCTACTTCAGTGGCTATCGCACCTAACGGCCACGACTCTTCCACAAAAACCATCCTGTTGGTTTTCTTCACTGACTCAATCACGGTTTTGTAGTCGATAGGGCGCACAGTGCGCAAATCTATTACCTCCGCATCTATACTCTCTTTGGCCAGCGCCTCTGCAGCCGCGGATACCACGTGCATCATTTTTCCAAACGATACTATTGTTACATCATTTCCTCTTTTCTTCACATCTGCCGAACCAATAGGAATCAGGTATTCGCCATCAGGAACTTCACCTTTTAAGCCATACATCTGCTCAGATTCCATGAAAATAATCGGATCATCATCGCGGATTGCTGATTTTAAAAGCCCTTTGGCATCGGCAGGATTAGAAGGAACAATTACTTTGAGCCCGGGGCAATTGGCAAACCAGTTTTCGAAAGCCTGGCTGTGCTGCGAACTCAGCATGCCAGCTGCGCCTGTGGGGCCGCGAAATACAATGGGCACGTGGAAATTTCCACCCGACATCGACATCATTTTAGCTGCCGCATTTACAACCTGATCGATGGCTACCAGCGAAAAGTTGAAAGTCATAAATTCGATAATAGGTCGCAGTCCGTTCATGCCTGCGCCTACACCAATTCCTGCAAAACCTAACTCGGCAATGGGCGTATCTACTACGCGCTTTTCCCCAAACTCGGCCAGCATACCCTGACTTACTTTATACGCGCCATCATATAGGGCTACTTCTTCTCCCATCAGAAAAACGCGTTCGTCTCTGCGCATCTCTTCACTCATCGCTTCGCGTAGTGCTTCTCTGAATTGAATTTCTCTCATATGGTATTGCTTTGTTTGGGCTGACAAAATTAAAAATATTTTGCTCAGCAGGCATTACTTCCTTCTATCATTTATTCCATCAGCATTTCGATAGCACTTCCGAGTTCTGCAGCAGCGCGTGTTTCGCCATTTTTCAGGGCTAGCGCTTTTCCTTGATCGTAGGCCTTTAGCGCGCGTTCATTATCGCCTTCTATCTCTAAAAGTTGACCGTACTGATAATAAGCTCCCAGATAGTGCGGATACTTGGATATCAACGCGCTAAGCAGTTGAATCGCCAATACAGTATTGCCTTGTTTATGATTCTCGAGTGCAATGGCATAATCTACGAATGGGTCGTCCGGATTCTCTTGCTGTAACTGATAAAGTTGAATCAATCGTTCTTTTGATGCCATAACCTTTTTATATCATGGAGGTTTTAATTACTTTTGCGCTGCTTGTTTTCAGGCATTTTTACTCAATATATCCAATTCTATGAAGATTTTAGTGGCTATCAGCAATGTTCCCGACACCACAACCAAGATTAACTTTTCTGACGACAACAAAACATTCAACACTACGGGTGTGCAGTTTATCATTAATCCATATGATGAACTGGCACTTTCGCGAGCGTTGGAACTGGCAGAAGCCATGCAGGGAACGGTAACCGTAATCAATGTGGGTGATGCGTTTACCGAACCAACCATTCGCAAAGCCCTGGCAATAGGTGCCACCGATGCTATACGAGTAAACGGTGAAGCGCAGGACTCGTTTTTTGTGGCGACACAAATTGCCAAAGCTGCTTTAGACGGTGGTTATGACTTAGTGTTGTGCGGCAAGGAATCTATCGATCACAATGGCGGCCAAGTGCCTCCAATGGTAGCCGAAATATTAGGCTGGCCTTCGGTATCGTTGGTGAAGAAACTGGATGTGGCCGATGGAACAGCAACCCTGGAAAGAGAAATAGAAGGTGGCAAAGAAATTATAAGCGCTCCACTGCCTTTGGTGGCTAGTGCGTCAGAGGGAATTGCCGAACCACGCATTCCGAATATGCGGGGCATCATGTCGGCACGTACCAAACCACTCAATGTAGTGGAACCCACAGCTACCGAAAAAACAACTGAAATTACTCATTACGACAAACCCAAGGCCCGTGGGCAAGTTACGCTTGTAGATGCGGAGAACCCCGGCAAATTGGTGGATTTGTTACACAACGAAGCAAAAATTATTTGATATGGCATTATTGGTTTATGTAGAAAACCTTGAAGGGAAATTTAAAAAATCATCTTTTGAAACCCTCACTTATGGAAAACATCTGGCTGATAAATTGAGCACCACAGTTACAGCTTTATCAATAGGAAAAGTAGAACAAGCGGAGCTTGACAAGTTAGCTACCTATGGCGCTACAAAAATATTAAACACGTCATCCGAAAAACTGGCTGTATTCAACAACCAGGCATATGCTCAGGTCATCACTGCAGCTGCAGAAAAAGAATCGGCCGATACGGTGATAATCCTCAACACCTTTTCGGGCAAAGGGCTGGCACCGCGCGTGGCCGTGCGCATGAAAGCCGCCATTGTAAGTGGTGCCATCGAATTACCCGACACTTCATCGGGATTTGTGGTAAAGAAAACTGCTTATTCATCAAAAGCCTATGCCTATGTGAATATGTTATCCGCCAAAAAAGTAATCACGCTGATTCCCAATTCATATAAAGTTGAAGAGGCTGCACAAACGGCCGCCACCGAAGTGTTTGAGCCAGCGGTGGATGAAAACTGTTTTAAGACAGTGGTGAAAGAAGTAAAAAGAAATACTGATAAAGTATTGCTGCCCGATGCCGAATTTGTGGTATCAGCCGGGCGCGGACTCAAAGGACCTGAGAACTGGAAAATGGTGGAAGAACTAGCTGATTTGTTGGGTGCCGCCACTGCTTGCTCCAAACCCGTTTCTGATGCCGGATGGCGTCCGCACTCCGAACACGTAGGCCAAACAGGAATTGCCATCAGTCCCAATTTGTATATCGCCATTGGTATATCCGGTGCCATCCAACATTTGGCCGGTGTGAGCAGCTCGAAAGTAATTGTAGTAATCAACAAAGACCCTGAAGCACCCTTTTTCAAGGCGGCAGATTATGGCATAGTTGGCGATGCATTTGAAGTGGTGCCAAAACTGATCGAAGAAGTTAAGAAATTGAAAGCAGCGAATGCTTAAATTTTATTACATTTAATGTAATTCCTCAACGCATTTATGAAAAAAATTCCTCTGGATATAATTGGCCTAACATACAGTGCTACGCAAACAGGAGCATACGCACTTGTACTTGGGGAACGAAACGGAAAGAGAAGATTACCAATTATCATCGGAGGTTTTGAGGCACAATCTATCGCTGTCGAAATGGAGAACATGGTTCCCAAGCGACCGCTCACTCACGACTTATTCAAATCCTTTTCTGAAGTATTCAAAGTGGAAGTAAACGAAGTGATCGTTTACAATTTGATTGAAGGAATATTTTATGCCAAACTAGTGTGCGAGGATAGCGGTGGCGAGGTACATGAAGTAGATGCGCGCACCTCTGATGCCATTGCGATAGCCGTGCGTTTCAAATGCCCCATTTCTACTTATGATTTTATTCTCGACCAGGCCGGAATAATCATGGATGAGAATACACCCATTACAGATGAGCTGGTGGAAAAAGAAGCAGAACTATCTGAATTGGAAGAAAAGCCAAAAGATCTGCGTTCGATGGAATTGGATGAACTCAAAGAAGTCATGAAAAAAGCCATCGAAGATGAAGCCTACGAAAGGGCTTCCGTGATTCGCGATGAGATCAATAAGCGCAAGCAATCACCTCAATAAACTTCCTCCTCTACATATGCACAGAATTCTGGTACTCATCTTTTCGTTGGCGGTATTGAGCGCGTGCAACAAAAAGCCTCAGTCAGTCGAACAAGTAATTTCAAAAAAGTGGGCATATGTTTCCATTGTTGATTCAACAGGAGAAAATATTAAGGCCGTAGCTGATGGCGATTTCTTTTCTTTTTTCCATTCCAAGCAAAAGACTTTTAGTTACTCACTTTCAAAAGAAAACATAGACGCATCAGGATTATGGACCATAACTGATAGAGTACTGCAGCTCACTTATGACCTCACACCGGCCAACTACGAGGCCGACTCCACGACCTACGAAGTAGTTGGAAAGGAAGCACAGATAATTTATTTTAGTGAGGGCAAAGAGATAGCACGTGTGACCGATAGCGGGGTGAGTTCTCCGCGAACTGTGAGGAGTTATCACATTGATAATATTACGGATGACGAGCTTGTTTTGTCCGAAAATGGAGTTACCTACAATTTCAAAAGCAATACCGATGCTTTGTATACAGGTGGCATCACGTTCACTAAAATTTGGCGCGGGCTTTTGGGGATTGCTACGCTTCTGGGTATCGGGTTTTTGTTTAGCAGCAACCGCAAAGCCATTTCCTGGAAACTGGTGTTTACTGGGCTCACCCTCCAACTCATTTTCGCGATTGGCGTATTGAAAGTTCCTGCAGTGGCGATGATTTTTGATGCACTGAGCCGTTTCTTTGTGGTTATATTGTCCTTTACACAGGAAGGATCTCAATTTTTGTTTGGCAATCTGGTATCGAACAGTGATACAATAGGATTCATTTTTGTATTCCAGATTTTACCCACTATCATATTTTTCTCGGCACTCACAAGCGTGCTGTTTTATCTAGGCTTTCTTCAAAAAATCGTGTATGGTTTTGCGTGGATCATGAGCAAGACAATGAATCTGTCAGGTTCTGAAAGCCTTGCCGCTGCAGGAAATATCTTCCTTGGCCAAACAGAGTCACCGCTGCTGATCAAACCTTACATTGAAAAAATGAACCGGTCGGAATTACTCTGCCTCATGGTGGGAGGAATGGCCACCATAGCTGGTGGTGTGCTGGCCGCTTACATTGGTTTTTTAGGTGGCGATGATCCCATTCGCAGGTTGTTTTTTGCAAAACACTTATTGGCAGCTTCGGTGATGTCGGCACCCGCGGCTATTGTTGCAGCCAAAATGCTAATACCGCAAACCGAGAAAATAGAGTCGCGCATAGAATTATCTAAAGACAAAATTGGCAAGAACGTACTCGAAGCAATATCCAACGGCACTATTGATGGCCTGCGCCTGGCGGTTAATGTAGGCGCCATGTTACTTGTCTTCATTGCGCTGCTAGCCTTGGTTAATTACCTTTTGAATGATTTATTGGGTGACATGACCGGCCTCAATGCGCACATAGCTGCGCTAACCAACAATCAATATTCAGGACTCACTTTACAATTCATGCTCGGATATTTGTTTGCTCCACTCAGCTGGCTGCTTGGCGTAAATGCAGCAGACATGGCTCTGGTGGGTCAGCTGCTGGGAGAGAAAACAATTTTGAATGAGTTTGTTGCGTACGTCACTCTTGGCAAAATGGAATTTGCGGGAGCCTTTAAAGAAGAGCGTTCTATCATCATTGCCACTTACATTTTGTGTGGGTTTGCAAACTTCGCATCCATTGGAATTCAGATTGGAGGCATTGGCGCGCTGGCCCCTGGCAAACGCACCGAACTCTCGGAGCTAGGCATCAAAGCACTGATTGGTGGCACACTTGCATCACTTTACACAGCGGTGTTGGTTGGCATGCTTATTTGATATTCGTTACCTTCACGCTATCGCATTCATTAATTTCAAGATCTAATTCCATGCAGCAGTATCACGACTTGATGCAACATATTTTGGAGAGCGGCACCGATAAATCCGACCGCACCGGCACTGGCACGCGCAGTGTGTTTGGTTATCAAATGAGATTCAACTTACAGGATGGATTTCCACTTATCACCACTAAAAAATTGCACATCAAAAGTATAATCCATGAACTGCTTTGGTTTTTAAGTGGCGATACCAACATCAAGTACCTTAAAGATAATGGAGTAAGTATATGGAACGAATGGGCTGATGCTGATGGCAACTTGGGCCCGGTATATGGTTACCAATGGCGATCGTGGCCTGCGGGCAATGGCCAATCTGTTGATCAGATTACAAACCTCATCACCCAGATTAAACAAAATCCTGATTCGCGAAGATTGATAGTAAGCGCCTGGAATGTAGGCTTTATCGAAAAAATGGCGTTGCCCCCTTGCCATGCGCTCTTCCAGTTTTATGTGGCCGATGGTAAGCTTTCGTGCCAGTTGTATCAACGCAGTGCCGATGTTTTTTTGGGTGTGCCATTCAACATTGCTTCATATGCCCTGCTCACCATGATGGTAGCTCAAGTCTGCGACCTCCAGCCTCAAGAGTTTATTCACACATTTGGCGATGCGCACCTATATTCCAATCACCTAGAGCAAGCCCACACACAACTTTCGCGCACACCCAAATCGCTCCCCACACTGCAGATTAACCCTGCTGTCAAAAATATTTTTGAGTTTAAATTCGAAGATTTTTCACTACTCAATTACGATCCCCACCCACACATAAAAGCCGCAGTGGCAGTTTAATTAGTATGGCATTTTCAATCATAGTAGCAGCCGCTTCCAACCAAGTGATTGGCAATAAAAACCAACTTATCTGGCACTTACCCTCGGACCTCAAGCGATTCAAAGCGATCACCATGGGCCATCACGTTATAATGGGCCGCAATACATTTGAGTCCATGGGCCGTGCCCTGCCCGGCAGAACAAACGTGGTGATAACGCACAACAAACACTTTTCCGCTCCGGATTGCGTGGTGGTAAAGAGCATAGAGGAAGCAGCCGAAGTGGCTAAAAACGACAATGAGCCTTTTGTAATAGGTGGCGGACAGATTTATAACCTGGCCCTTCCGCTGACTGATAAAATATACCTGACACGCATCCACCAGGCATTTGATGGAGATGTGTATTTCCCTGAGTTGGCAACGCAAGAATGGGAGTTGAGCCACCGGGAGGACATAAATAATGACCCTGCTGTTGACTATAAATACAGTTATCTGGACTTTAGAAGGATAAAACAAGGTATTTAGCTAAAAACACAACTACTTTTTAGTGCTTGGTAAGGCAATAATTGATAAATTTGAGCGGTACACCTTTCATTTTTAATTAAATTTTCTTCTCTTTTATGACCAAGGGACGGGTCTTCGTTTTTGCTATTTTAGTTCATGTGATTCTGTTTGCTTCTTGCAAAAAAGATTCGCTTGAGCCTACTATTGAAGCGGCCACAGACTATGCCCTGGCCGATGGCATCATCAACGACATTTTTAACATAGTTGATGATGCAGCTAAAAACGAACCTCAAGTATTGCGCAATGAAACAGGTTTGAGTGTAGCATTTGGTTGTTACAATGCTTCACTGGAGGTAACACCTCCCGATACTTTTCCTAAAAAATTAGTAATTGATTTTGGTCCGGTTAACTGCCTTGGCATAGATGGTCGAAAACGAAGAGGAATAATCAATGCCAGTTTCAATGGTAGATATTCGTTAGCTAGCTCCAAAGTCACGATCACATTCAATTCGTATTTCGTGAATGATAACCGGATTTCAGGTACCATGTCGATCATCAACACCGGTTTGAATTCGGGAGGAAATACTGTATACCGAAACGAAATACAAGACTTAATCATACAACCCTCTACTTCTGAGGTGATACGATGCAGTGGGTCGGTTACTCGTGAATGGGTATCGGGAAGCGGATCGGCCACAACAGTTGACGATATACATTTGCTCACCGGCAACATCAAAGGCTCGGCAAGAAATGGAAATACTTTTAGCGGTTCAGTTATTTCTGCGGTAGTCTCCGATTATAGTTGCCGATCGTTTGTCACCGGCACCACCGATTTGGTGATTGGAAATAATGTTCAAAGCTTGCTGGATTATGGCGCGGGCGTATGCGATGACAAAGGCACATTAAAAATAGAAAAGAGGCAATATCTCATCCTCCTTTTCTAATTAATTCAATAAAAATATTTCTTGTAACAATCTTTGTTACGCCACTTTCAGCTTGTTGATATTGGCTTTTGTGAGTTTTTCTTTCACATAATCCAATTCAATAATCAACTCCTTGGTCGAATTGTCTGACGGCAATTCAAACATGGCATCGAGCATGATGGCTTCGCAAATAGAGCGAAGGCCCCGGGCTCCTAATTTGAAGTCAGTTGCTTTCTCTACGATATGATCAATGGCATCTTCCTCAAAATGAAGTTTCACACCCTCGTATTCAAACAGTCGCTGATACTGTTTTACAAGTGCATTCTTGGGCTCTACAAGTATTCTACGCAACGTGGCACTATCAAGTGGGTCAAGGTGAGTAATCACAGGCAATCGCCCAATCAATTCGGGAATCAATCCATTGGCTTTCAAATCTTGAGGCGTCACATATTGAAGCAGATTTGACATATCAATTTCTTCGCCTTTTTTAGAAGTATCATAACCGATGGTCTGTGTCTTCAAGCGCCTTGCTATCTTCTTATCAATTCCATCAAATGCTCCTCCACAAATAAATAATATGTTTTGTGTGTTGATGGAAATCATCTTCTGCTCCGGGTGCTTCCGCCCGCCCTGTGGTGGCACGTTCACAATTGAATTCTCGAGTAGTTTAAGCAATGCCTGTTGCACACCCTCACCCGACACATCGCGTGTGATGGATGGATTGTCGCTCTTACGTGCAATCTTATCTATCTCGTCAATGTAAATAATGCCTTGTTCCGCAGCAGCCACATCATAGTCAGCCGACTGGAGCAATCTTGTGAGCATGCTTTCCACATCCTCGCCCACATATCCCGCTTCGGTAAGCACAGTGGCATCCACAATGCAGAATGGCACATTGAGTATGCGTGCGATGGTACGTGCGAGCAGCGTTTTACCTGTGCCCGTTTCGCCCACCAATAAGATGTTTGATTTTTCGAGCTCCACATCTTCGTTGTCACGTTTTTTGTGACTCAATCGCTTATAGTGATTATATACAGCCACAGATAAAACTTTCTTTGCGTCCTCCTGCCCTATCACATATTGATCCATGAACTTCTTGATTTCGATTGGCTTGAGAAGATTCAGTTGGCTGGTGATATTCTGGTGTGCACGACTGGAGAGTTCGTCATTCACAATGGATTGCGCCTGCACTATACACTGGTCACAAATGTGCCCGGTGATGCCGGCAATCAATACCAAAGTTTCACTTTTGTCGCGTCCGCAAAAAGAACACTTTATTTCATTCTTATTCTTCATCATGTGGCCTAACGTCTCTTTTAAAATTACTTAGTGGATCGGCTCAACACTTCGTCTATCATACCGTAAGCTTTAGCTTCTTCTGAGGTCATCCAGTAATCGCGATCACCATCCGTCTGCACTTTATCGAACTTGGCGCCCGAGTGATTGGCGATTATCTCGTATAGCTCTTTCTTCAGTTTCATTATTTCACGCGCGGTGATTTCTATATCTGACGCCTGTCCTTCTGCTCCGCCCATTGGTTGGTGAATCATTACACGCGAATGTTTGAGGCATGTGCGTTTGCCCTTTTGGCCTGCGCACAACAGCACCGCTGCCATAGATGCAGCCATGCCGGTGCAGATAGTAGCTACATCGGGCGTGATGTATTGCATGGTGTCGTAAATACCCAAGCCGGCATAAACAGATCCACCTGGGCTGTTCAAATAAATTTGAATGTCTTTTTTTCCATCTACAGATTCAAGGAAAAGCAACTGCGCCTGAATGATGTTGGCTACATAATCGTTGATAGGTACTCCCAGAAAAATAATTCTGTCCATCATAAGACGTGAAAAAACGTCCATGGTGGCAATGTTCATCTGGCGCTCTTCAATGATCGTTGGAGAGATGTAATTGTTGTAAGCTGACGACACAAAATTGTCAAGTCTGCTACTATTAAACCCCATATGCTTTGTAGCGTACTGGCGAAATTCTTTACCGTAATCCATAGGTTAAGTTAGGTTTTAGTTGGATGCTTTTATTTCTTTAACGAACTCATCGTAAGGTAATTCTTTTTTGTTCAAAGGGAAAAATGCCTTAAGGTATTCAAACGCTTTACGTTCGGAAAGGGTTTCATTTATTTGTACTAGTCGCTCGCGATCTGACAAATACTTTTCTGCCAACTCCGAAATCTTTTCCTCTTCCGGATTCATATGCCCGTATTGAGCAAATTGGTTGATGATTAACTGGCGTGCAAACTCACGAATCTCATCGGCCGTGACTTTAATCTCATTCTCGGCTATGATTTTGTTTTCAATCAACTTCAACTTGATGCCATTGGCGTAATTATCATATTCCTTTTCAACCTCTTCTGCTGTGATTGGCTTTTCGTTCACCTTTTGCAGCCATCTTTTCAGAAAGTTATCAGGTAAGTTTGGCTTGATGGTATCGAGCAAATACGTTTCGATATCATGTTTGAGTTTTTTGTCTCCATCTACTTCAAACATTTTTTCAATCTCGCCAGCCACTTTTGCTTTGAATTCGGCTTCGGTTGATACAACTCCTTCTCCATAAAGCTGATTGAACAATGACTGGTCAAGTGATGCCTTTTCAATTTTATTGATGCTAGTTATTTTGGCTGAAAAATCTGACTTCATTTCAGCAGCCTCCCCTTTGGTAATACTCAGCATGGCTGCTACCTCAGTATCGTTTTTAACTGCTTTTGTAGGATTAAAAACTACCGTTGCATCTATTTTCTGAGCTATAAATTTGCTGCGCTCTTGTTCATCGCCAATCATTTGTAGCGATATGGTAGTGCTGGTCTTGATTCCATCTTCTTTTTCCGTCCCATCTGCATTCAGTTCAGTAAAGTCACAATATAAAATGCAATCTTCATCAGATACTTCCGGACGTTCGTACTTGCCGTATCTGCGCTGAATATCCTCAACATACTTGTTTATCATTTCATCATCGGGCTTCAGTACCAGATGTGTGAATGATTTCTTTGCATCGAGCGTAAACGTGAGTGTGGGCGCGAGTCCTACTGAATACTCGAATTCAAAATCGGTGGGTGTGTCATAACGTGCTTCGTCAAACTCTTTGTCGTTTGGCAGTGGATTACCCAATATTTCAAGATTGTTGTCGCCAATGTATTTGTACAATGATTCGGAGATGAGTTTGTTCAACTCATCAGCCATGATAGACTTGCCATACATTTTCTTAATTACTCCTGTAGGCACTTTCCCCGGCCTAAAGCCCGCCACCCTGGCCGAGCGCTGATGCTTTCTGATTACTTCATCCACTTGTGGCAGATAATCAGCCGGCTGCACTTTGATTTTCAACACCGCATTAAGGTCATCGATGTTTTCTTTGATAATGTCCATTTTGATTTTTTGATTAAACTATTGTTGCGACAGAAATAAAAATGGCCCTCAGGCCACCCGCCCCATAGACGGTTTTTGTGTGCGGATGAAGGGACTCGAACCCCCACGCCTCTCGGCACCAGATCCTAAGTCTGGCGCGGCTACCAATTACGCCACATCCGCATTTGAGAATGCAAAAGTACTCTTTTTTGACTGAATTCTACGCCCAAATGTTGTCTTTTTGGCCATCTATCACAATATTGATTGGGAATGGTTAATTTCGTTGCAAATCATTCATACATGCTCACAATAGATCCCAAAGAACACTCTACTTCACTGATACACAATTATTTACTCGGAGCCGTTGCGCCTAGACCCATCGCTTTTGCTTCTACAGTCGACAGCGATGGCACCCCCAACGTGAGCCCATTCAGCTTTTTCAACGCGTTTGGGGCCAATCCACCCATTCTCGTGTTCTCGCCAGCGCGCAGAGGCCGCGACAACACTACCAAGCATACTTTCGATAACATCAAAGAAGTACCTGAAGTGGTGATAAACATGGTTAATTACGACATGGTGTATCAGGCTTCGCTGGCCAGCACTGAGTATCCCAAGGGTGTAAATGAATTCGATAAAGCCGGATTTACCATGGTGCAGTCCGATAAAGTAAGGCCGTATCGCGTTGGCGAATCACCTGTCCAGTTCGAATGCAAAGTACTGCAAGTGATAGAAACCGGCACCGAAGGCGGGGCTGGCAATCTGGTGATATGCGAAATAGTGATGATGCACATCAACGAAGCTGTGCTTGATGCCGACCAAAAAATTGATCCTAACAAAATAGACCTGGTGGCGCGCATGGGCGGTAGCTGGTATTGCAGGGCATCGGGCAAAAGTTTGTTCAGCATTCCCAAGCCTATTCACACCCACGGCATAGGCGTTGACGCACTTCCTGCTTCGGTGCAGTTGAGTAATGTCCTCACCGGAAACAATCTGGGTCAACTCGGAAATGTGGAAGACATGCCTACACCCGCCCACATTGCAGAAATAAAAAACGATGACCGGGTAAAAGAAATTTTTACGCAAAGTAGCGATGACAAAGATCTACTCCTGTTTAACCTCCACACATACGCAGCCGAAATATTAGAGATGGAAGATGCCGTTCAGGCTTTGAAGATAGTATTGCTGGCCGAAAGCCAGCTGCAGTAATAATTAATCAAGCCAGACTAACGGATTGCTTTGAATCCAGCGCATCGCGAAGGCCACTGCCCACAAAGGTAAAAGCCAGCACCATAATCATAATAGCCAGTCCCGGCAACACAGCCAGATATGCAGCATCCACGATGATGTAACCATAGTTTTCTTTTATCATCACGCCCCATGAGGGTGTAGGCGGCTGCGCACCCAACCCTAAAAAGCTAAGACCTGCTTCCAACAAAATTGCGGAAGCGAAATTGGAGGCAGCAATCACTATCACAGGACCCAGCACGTTGGGCAACACATGTTTAGAAATAATGCGCATGTTGTTATAACCCAGCGCCCTTGCGGCTTCCACATACTCGAGTTCGCGTACACTAAAAATCTGTCCGCGCACCACGCGCGCCACTTCCACCCAGGTAGTGAGACCTACCGCGATAAATACTTGCCAAAACCCTTTTCCGAGCGCCAATGTAATGGCTATCACCAGCAGCAGCGTGGGAATAGACCACACCACGTTGAGCAACCAAAGTATTACATCATCAACCCACCCGCGAAAAAATCCCGCCAGCGCGCCCATTGTAATTCCTATCACCAAAGAAATGATCACAGAAATAAGTCCGACCGAAATGGAAACACGTGTACCTAATAACAAGCGACTCAGCATATCGCGCCCGTACCGATCAGTACCCAATAAAAATTGTCTGGAATACACATGGTGCGAGGCTACAAAAGCTTGGGCATCTGTTGCCGACCCCGCTGCATCTGATAGCGCAGACAAAGGCAAACATTGAGTTTCATCCAATTCGAAATCTTCGCCCGTATATTCTACAAAGCAAACCGAATCGTTGCGAACCGAATAATTATCTATTGGTATTTCTTTATACTGTAGCTCGCGTCCATAAAGCAACATTTGTAGCACACCTGTTTGGGCAGGAGCGTCAATTTTTTTTACGCGAAGCATCTGCACTTCAAAGCCGGGTTTTTTGGTCGATAACGCAAGTGACATTTGATTGGCCCAGGGGGAACTGTCGGGTATGACCCAATATGCAAACACAGCCATCAGCATGCCCAGCATAATCAGCATCAAACTGGCCACTGCCATTCCGTTTTTGCGAAATCGTTTCCACACAAAATACGAGGGTGGCCGCGATATGGTGTCCTTCGAATTCATCTTACTGGTTAAGCCCATTTTCCTGACGGTTCAATTTTTCTTCCTTTCCAATCAAGGCCGGCAAATGGAGACATCACTCCAACCGCGACAAAATATAATATGGAAAATAATTGTGCCGGTAAAAATATCAATAAAATTTGCCCACTGTTCATAAAACTGCTGACCGATTGAAGCATGAGATAATCTACAATAAACTTTGCCCCTATCATCACCAAAAGCATTACCAACAATTCTCCATGAAATAAACTCATCATACCCACGCCCACTATCAAAAGATTAAAAACAAAAACAGTGGCGGCTACTGCAATCACATAAAAATTGAAAGTGGAGTAAGTCTTTGATGCCCACCTCCTGCGCTGCTCGATAAACTTACCGAGTGTTTTTTGTGCTTGTGTCACGACACAAGCTGATTTGCATTTTACATAACCATACGCACCCGGAAATTCTTCTGCAATTTTTTCCATCAAAAAAATATCATCGCCAGATGCCACATGGTGATTGCCTTCGTAACCGCGCACTTGCAAGAAGGCTTGTTTGTCAAACGCCAGGTTGGCACCATTGCACATAATTGGATGACCGAGCGCAATGGCCGCAGCAGTGCAGCCTTGCAATGCGGCACTTTCCAATTGTTGAAAACGGGTGAGCGCGCTGGCATCTCCATCAAATACCACCGGTGCGCATATTATTTTGAACTGACGTTGCACATACACACTTTCAATGGTGTTTAGCCAATCTGCACCGGGCACACAATCGGCATCCAGTGTGATAATCAAATTGCCTTTGGCTTCACGCACAGCTTGGGTGATGGCGGCTTTCTTTCCTTCTTCATCGGTGAGCGAAAGTGTCCTCAAGCTGTATTTACTCTTACTAATAAATTCTGATACACTTTGCAAGGAGTCATCAACAGAATGATCATTCACTACAATGACTTCAAACAGGGAGCTAGGATAATTCAATTGCTGCAAGGCTTGCAGCGTGGGACCTATTGTATGTTGCTCGTTGCGAACCGGAATCACAATGGTGATAAAAGTTACCGGTTGAAGATGCCGCACAGGTAGATTTTTAATGCCACGCCACGAAAAGTAGTATACAAGAATAGTGGCAGAATATGCTACCGTAAATAAAACACAAACAAAAATAAATACGGCCATGCGCTAATTTTTTCTGAATGGATTGATGCGACCCGAACGTAATAATAAGATTGCACCGGCAGTGGCAGGCAACGCCAAATTAATAATCCATATCACGAATGCAGAAACAAAGACAGCAAGTGCAGGTGCAGCCAACAAGCTAAAAACATACACAGAGACTGATCCGCGCAGTCCTATTTCGGACAGGGCTGATGTGGGCACCACAGCCATCACAACATATACAACAGCAATAGCCATGTACATGCTAATCATGGGTAATTTTACACTGCACAACACCAACACCAAAACAAACGATACCGTAAACGCCACATATCGCAAAGCCGACAATGCCATCACTATTAATTTGGTTCGGCCATCCACTTGTTTGTACACTTGCAGCCAGCGCTGCACTCTGGCACCTCCAAATCCACCCAGCAGCGATGCAGAACTCGCAATATTGAAATAAATCCAAATCATTGCGAGGCTGATAATTGCTATGGCCAACACTACAATGTCGGCCCGCACGAAAACCGAAATTTGCTTACCTGCAATCAAAAAAATGCAGCCCATCAATCCCATGAGCAAAGTGACAATCAGTTGACTGAAACTGCTTACCACATTCAAGGCCATCAGTTTTCCCTTCTGATTGCGGTCGGCAATGCGTCCTGCAAATTCGCCAATTCTATTTGGGGTGATGATGCTAAAAGTAACTCCACACAATACACCTTTAGCAGCCTGCCAAAATGTTAATGGTTCCACGGTAGCAGCTAATAATTTCCATTTAATGATTTCAATCGTCCAATTTACAAACATTAACAACACAACGCTGGTGATGAGTGCTGCAAACAAAGGATGTGATAAAATCTGATTGAACAATGGTGCTATGTTGTCCATGCCCGATACAGCAAAAATCTGCAAATAAATATACCTGCCAGCAAGCGCCACCACAGCAAGCTTCACAAGCAACATGGCCACGTGCAGTACTTTTAATTTTCTACCTTTAATTGATAGTTCGGCTATAGACAACATTTTCAACCACTGTTTCAATAGCTCAATATTACGTAAAAATGATAAGTATAAATTTGAAAAGCTATAGTAGCTAAGCGCATGGCATCAGAGGAAATAATATTAGGCATTGATCCCGGTACCGTGGTGATGGGTTATGGGGTGATTGGCATCGTGGATAAAAATATTTTGCTCAAATCGATGGGCGTGGTGCAGCTGGATGCTAAAGAAGATCACACCACGAGATTGAAAAGAATTTTTGATCGCACCATTATCCTAATAGATACTTACCTGCCCGATGTGTTAGCGATAGAAGCACCGTTCTACGGTAAAAATGTGCAGTCGATGCTGAAGCTTGGCCGCGCGCAAGGCGTAGCGATAGCCGCAGCGCTCAGCCGTTCCATACCTGTATTTGAATATGCACCTCGTAAAATAAAACAATCTATTACCGGCAACGGAAACGCATCCAAAGAACAAGTAGCAGCCATGTTGCAGCGATTGATGAAGATAGATGAAGCCCCTCATTTTCTTGATGCTACCGATGGCCTTGCGGTGGGTGTGTGTCATCACTTCCAGGCAGCCAGCCCCATCGGCAAAGGCGGTGGCAAAGGATGGAAGAGTTTTATGTCTTCAAATCCCGATCGCGTGTCCACTTCGCATAAAAACATTTCGAAAAACTGATATGAACAAGTCGGTTGGTGATTCACGAGCACAAGGTTGGCCTGCATGGTTGGCTCTCGCTTCTTTCCTCATTGCCATCGCTGTTCTTAAATTTTCATTTCACGAATTGTGGAAAGACGAGTGGCAGGCATGGCTTATAGCTACAGACACTACTTTTTCGCAAATGATGAACTTGTTGCCGGGAGAAGGGCATCCGGCACTATGGTTTTTGCTCATGCGCGCGGCCTCATGGGTCGGCCATTTATTCTTGCTTCCATCGCAGGATGTGTGGATACTTCAAACGCTACACTTTCTATTGGTTGCTAGTACCCTTTACATATTCTTCATTCACATTCGGCTGCGGCTGTGGATTAAGTGTGGGCTTGCCTTCAGCTATTTCATGTTTTTTGAATACGGAATAATCAATCGCAGTTACATATTATTGCAGTTGTTTTCGTTTGCCTATGTAGCGCTGGCCCAACGCGACAAAAATCAACCTTGGTTGGCGGGCTTGGTTTTGTTTTTAATTTGTCAGGTGGAGGTGTATGGTGTGATGATGGCAGTTGCGCTGCTGGCTTATGAGGTGTGGAAAAACGAAACAGATGCTATATCGGAAAAAATAAAATCCTCGTGGCAGCAGATTGTGTGGGTGGTGGGCGGCCTGCTTATTTTCTATTTCACTGTGAGCACCGGCAAAAGTGTAGCGCTGGCCGATGGGCAGCAAATTGATTGGGCGTGGTCGGCCATGGCGCTGCAGGCCATCACATTTGATACGCTTTTCATTGGGCTATTGCCCACAGTGCTATCGCAGTTTAACTTGATTGGATTTTTGTGTGGCGTAGGCGTGTTAACTGCGCTGTTCTTTTTGTTTCGTACTTCAAAGTCAATCATTATTGCATACGGATTGTTCTTTGCCGCTTTGTTGGTGTTCACATTTCTTATTTATCATGGTGGCCCCAGGCAGTGGGGCGTGCAGCTGCTTTTCTTTGTGTGCATGCTTAGCCTGTTGTATGCTGACAACAAAATGCCAAAATGGGGAGTGTACTTTGTGGCTGCAATCATTTTTGTACAGTCCATTCACAATCTTAAGATTATCAAAAAAGAAGTAACGTATCCATTCAGTAACTCAATGGCTGCAGGAACTTATATCAAGAAAAACATAGCTGCTTCAATACCTATTTTGGGTATTAACAAACCCTATTGCACGCCTGTGATAGGTTATGTGGGCTACCGGTTTTATTCACTACCCTATGGTGATTCGTATAGCTATTTTATATGGCAAGAAAAACAATACATCCCTTCCATGGCTGACATTGAAAATTTTGCCACTACTAAATCCGTCAACCGATTGATGGTAATTAACAACAAACCCATGGACTTGAGACATTACACCAAACTCAAGCCGGTAAAAGCTTTTGACAATCCCAACATCAGAGAAGAGTATTATTTTTTATACGCTTACGAGCGAAATTGAAAACACCAACCAACTTCCAAGCACCCTTTCTTTAAGGTGATTCGTTATCGAACTTACGCATCGTGGCAAACCACTTTATCACGCGTTCGCCCACACCATCAAGTTTCACATGTATCAAATAAATGCCACTTCCAATGGGCACTTGCGCGCTGTTCTTCAAATCCCAGTCTATGTTGTTCACCATGTTAGGAATGCCATCGGGGCCATCTGACAATAATTCTTGTACGCCCGGCACCCCACGCTCAAACCTCCTAATCAGTGTGCCATTTACAGTGTAAATAGATACCTGACACTGTGGAGGAAGATTTATAATCTTCACCGTGTTCTCATACTGATTAGTTTCGTAATCTGAAAAAGCGAAATAAGGATTGGGTACTACTTTTATTCTATCCAGTATGCTCTTGAGCGCTGGCACATCGCTTGCCTCCGACTTGATAGTGGTGGTGCTAAATCTGTAAACCGGCACATTATTATTTACCGGAGTGACAGAAGTTTGGTAGGTGGCATAAGGCTTGGCCACGCGCAGGCGAACCCTTGCAGTACTTGCCAACAAAGTTTGATTCGCTTTTAACAACGGAATGCTCACCCACAATGCATCTTTAAATGTGTTTCGTTTGTTGGTTACCGATCCGGAAGAAAGCAGCCCGTTGTATGCCACACACGCATCGTAGCGCGTGGCCATCACATACATATAATGTTGCCCGCCAAAAATGGGTGTGTTATTGGCTACTGTGGCAGATGTTGGATTCCACAGCATATCCGCTCCATTATCTCCTTGCATAAAAGAATTCTCGCCAAAGATGATGTTCATTCTTTCACCGGTTTCAAGATTTATGGCATATCCAGGAAACCAACCCATGCCCATGCCCGTGCCATCATTGTTTCCGTTTTTATCCACCGATGGTGATTTACGCAAATCAAATTTTGAAGCACCTCCTACTCCCAACCCTGTATGATCCATTTCTACTATACAGCTGCGTGTCCATTTTGATTTGTCGGCAGTGAACACCACGTCTACACTGGTTATTCGGCTCAGCGGCCCAAGCGCGTCTGCACTTTGCGCAAACTTAGGTCCACCCTCCATGTCTTTTGAACACAATCTGTAAGGCGCCCAGGTACCACCTATTACTTTCTCATACACTTGTTCATCGTCCGCACCCACATAGTCAGGTGGGCTTGCCGGTTCGGTGCCGCTGCGAATCCAGTTCTCCCAGACCAATCCATCACGGTCGGCCACTCCGCTTAGCCATGCTTTTTTGTTATCGGCAAATGAAAGGGTGCCTTCAAGAAATCCGTTGTTGACCGAAAGTGCATCTCCCGGTTCAGTCACATAAGTAACCTTCACATTTAAACCAAATGTGGGAAACAAATATTCAAAATCAGTAGAGATATCAAACGCAGATTGTTCTGATTGTCCGGTAGCGAGATTATAGAGCGTCCATTTGCTTTGCAAGCCAATGCCATTGAGACGCAACTCATAACTGGCATCTTTCACTTTCACCGGATCAAATATTCTCACGTTGACCGGCCCTTGCACCTCTTCCTTCGTGCTCGAATTCCCCTTGTAGGTAGGATTAGCAAAAGCATGGTCAGGACTGTTGAGTATAAGTTCTTCTACTCCCGGTGCCAAATCAAGCACCCCTCCGCCATTGCCGGTGCCTTCTATCCGTGTGATGGCGGGTCCATCGCCATAGACGCCATTCACATTCACACCATACACTTTGTGTGGTACCGCGCTATACTTTTCTACATTCTGTGTGCTTGCCAGATAAGGGCTTCTTTGTCCATCCAGTGCGTTGGGATCAATAGGGTCGTACTTTTTGTAACTGTTGTGTGCGTAGGACAACACGGTGTAATGATAGGTTTTGTAATTCACCAACGCGTTGTTGCCAAGCGCAAACAAATCTTTGTCTATCACAAAAGTGTGCTTGATGCCTTTGTTTTCTCCCTTCACCATTTCCATGGGCACAAATGAATTGATATTGACATCGTACTCGAAGTTTACTATTTGCGTGACACCATCCACCAAATCAACCTGCGCAAGCAGGCGTGCGTTGTCGGCATTGCGAGCGTACACATCATCAAGTGATACATTGCCATCTTTCAATTGAAAAATCTGATATCCCTGAAACTTGTACTTTCTACTTTCTGTGGGATACACGGTCGAAATCAGCGGATCAATTTCATTATAGGTTTCAATGTCCTTCGTATTTTGTAGAGACAAAATCAATTTTTTGTCGAGTTCTCGGATGGCCACATCCGGAGCTTTGGGCCCGGAGATAAGCTGAAAACAATAATCGAACAAGGCTTGGCCTTTGTCGCTTGCAATTTTTAATAACTCAACCGATGCGAGCGGCCCTCCGTTAGAGGCGCGCGCCCATATTACACCTGTAGTGACATAATTTACCCCTCCGGCAGGCAGCGTAAATGGACCCACGCTTTGCATCCACCTGCGGTCAGATGCAGGCGGCTGATCGTACCACGGTGGCATGATGATGCCATTGGTGCCTATACCTGTGGGATCGCTATCTCCTGGATACATATAATCGCAAGGAACACCACCAGTGGGATTATAGCCATACCCACCATAGGTCCATGAAGTCCCATCCTTAAATGCGCCTTTCAATTTATAATAGAAGTGAATACCTATTTCGGGATTTCCTGTCACTGAAAAATCACTCCCATCCCAACAAAACTTACTCATAATAATTTCCTCACATTGTTCATCAATGATTCCATTGTGATTGTTGTCAACACCATCACCCGCATCGGCCAGTGGTCCTTGAAAAAAATCAATACCAATTGCAGGTGGATTCAATCCATATCCCTGGGGCCCTTCGTCATCGGCATCACCATTATATGCATAACCCAATCCGCGGCTTACATCACACCCAATAAAATCATCTGCATAATTTCCCATATCCACATCACACCATTGTCCAAAAAACATTTCGTTCAATTGGGCAGAACTTCGGTTTATCAATTTGTATTTATAAAAAGTCATATTGTTAATCTCGTCCCCTGTTTTGAATGCAAAGGCTTGCGCCTGCACTTCCAGTCCCATAGACGGTGATCCGGTTTCGGTATGTACGTTGCCCACATCATTAAATACCCACCATATCGCCTGGTCACCATGCAAATTGTCTTCATAGTTTGGGCTGCCACATGATTTGCATGGCGCGGTTCCCGTAAAATCAAACTTTGGATAATCGCCTTTGGTGTAATCATATATGCCATCACCATCGGCATCGAAAAATGGCGCCAAAAACATAGCTTCATTGTTGGCTGCATCTCCATTGCCAGGCCAGGTCATTATAGCTTCGGGCACGATATATCCGGCACTTCCATTTTTGTCAATGAATTCTCGCACGTCTTTCTTGTTCAGCTTCCAATGTCTATCATATTTCAAACAGGTGGCAGCAGTCACATCGCCTGTCACCTGGTTAATGGGCCCTGTCCAAAAATCATATGAACTCTGTTGTCGGTATGTATGTGCAGCAATTTTTAACTGACCACCCGGATCCAACCCTCCTATCCACAAGGCTCCACTAAACATACTGTAGAGTCCACTTCCTTTGGGGATTTCATAGCTAGCATTTGTAAGATCCCACCACATATCGCCACCCGCAAGCAGTTTTGCTCGCACGTTGTTTATATCGAGGTCCACTTGGGCGGTGGTAGGTTGGCAACCCGTGGCAGCAGGCGCGTGGGCCTGCACATTTGTCAATGACTTTTTATTTGGTTCTCTTGCCTCTGCACAAATACTTGTAATGAAAAGAATGGCAAGAAAAGCTGCGCGTAATTCTTTCATGGTATGTTGGTTTAGATTGTGTCGGCCTGCGGGCGGGCAATGGCAATGTGACTTATCTTCTTAATAAAATCGTGCTACCACCCTTGTATCTTAGCTATATACCAAGGTACAGAAAAATGAAGACAAAACACCAATTGGTAACGCAACGCTCAATCGGGAAATGTAAAGAATTTTGGTTTAGGCCATTGCGCTGGCTATGCGCGCGGCCATGGCGCTCAATGCATCTTCGCTCATGGTGAGTTTCGGACGAGAAAAATCGATATCAGACACTTTCTGAAGCGGAATAAGGTGGATGTGTGCGTGAGGAACTTCGAGACCAATTACTGCTACGCCAATACGTTTGCAATCAATTACTTTTTTCATGGCGGTGGCAACTTGCTTTGCAAATATTATCAATTGCTGCAATTGCGGATCGTCAAGGTCAAAAATGTAATCTTTTTCTGTTTTGGGTACAACCAAAACATGTCCTTCGGCCAGCGGACTAATATCTAAAAAAGCAAAGCACGAATCATTCTCTGCTACCTTGTAACAGGGAATTTCGCCATTAATGATTTTCGAAAAAATGGTAGCCACGTATCAGCGTGTTATTTCTACAATTTCAAATTGCAGTGTGCCATTAGGCACAGTGATCTCAACTTTATCGCCCTTCTTCTTCCCTAATAAGCCTTTGCCAATTGGGGAAGAAACCGATATCTTTCCTGCTTTAAGGTTAGCTTCGTTCTCGGCCACCAGGGTGTACTTCATCTCCTGTTTTGTCTTCACATTTTTAATCACCACCGTGGAAAGCACATATGCTTTTGAGGTGTCTATTTTACTTTCATCAACAAGTCTGGCAGTGCTCAACACGGTTTCCAGTTTGTTGATCTTTAATTCAAGCATTCCCTGCGCTTCTTTGGCGGCATCATACTCCGCATTTTCCGACAGGTCACCCTTATCGCGAGCTTCAGCAATCTGCTTAGAAATAGAAGGACGCTCCACACTTTTCAGGTGGTTTATTTCTTCTTGAAGTTTTTTTAATCCCTCTTCAGTAAAATATGCTACTTCAGTTGACATGAGGATAATGATTTAATCACATAGCCCTATTAATGAAAAGAAGACCCTGATTAAATCAGGGTCCTCTGTATAAGGTATGTTAAGTTTTGTATTATAAATTTATTCGTGCTCCAAAAGCGTGTATGCCATCAAACGGGTCGGTGGCACGGAATGAATAATCAAGGCCAAATGTTTTGCCTGATTTGCCGAAAGGTATTTCAAATGTTGCGCCAGCGGTAGGACCGGTAAGGGCCGTGGTGCGCTTGGCATCATCAAAAATATCTTCTTCGTATGCAAAACCACCACGCACCATGAAGTAGTTCTTAAATCCATACTCCAGACCCAGATTGTAGCGGTCACTGGTAAATGAATTAGAGGTGAACGTACCTGCCAGGCTCAAGCGATGATCTTCCGCAAGTTTGAAATCGTAAGTGGCACCAATATTTATCAATGAAGGCAATTCAAACGTTTCAGATCGCTGCTCCACTGACAATGACACACTATTTGAAGGAACAATTCCTTTGAAAGAAAGTCCGTCACCTTCAAACTTCATTGGTGGTCCAACATTCTTCAATGCGATTCCAAACTTCAGGTTGTCTTTGTCCTCGTTGAAACCAGTTACGTACTGTATACCTGCGTCAAACGCAAATCCTTGCGCACTAAGGTTTCCAACCGATTCAGAGATGATCTTAATGTTGATTCCTCCATATATACTATTGGAGAAAACCTTTGCATAAGACAATCCAAGGTTTAAGAATTGGGGCGAATAGGTACCGATACCACCTTCAGGATTATTCACAGTAGTCACTTCAATATCACCAAAGTCCATTGACATGATACTCAAGCCAATCACACCTGATTCACCCATTTTCTGAGTGATTCCAAACGCGTTGATGTTGATATCGGTTCCTTTTAGCCAACTGGTGTGAGAGAATACCACTTCTGTTCCTTTGGTGAAAGCGCTACCTGCTACATTGAGGTACATGGCTTCCAATCCACGAATAGATGCGGAGTTGGCGCTTGCCCAACCAGAGCTGCGTGCCCATGGATTGATAAGCAATTCTCCGGCTCCGCCTTGTCCGGCTCTGTCTTTGTTACCGGCAACACCGGTTTGGGTCGTCAGGCACAGTGAGGTCACCATGAGTAACACCACTGCAATATTAATATAACATCTCTTCATATACTTTCCGTTTTTCGCTGTTTAGAGTATTAGGTTTTTTAAATATTTTAGAAAGAGTCAACGTCAATAGGTCGCATGGTTCCAAACCACTTGATTACTTTTTCGCCAACACCATCTACTTTCACATGCACGAGGTAAATACCACTTGCCACCGGAACACCAACAGTGTTCTTCAAATCCCAGTCAAGGAAGTTGTTCATGTTGGCAATACCTCCAGGACCGTCTGTTAACAATTCACTCACACCAGGTACTGCACGACCAAATTGCTTGATCAATGTACCGTTGATGCTATAAATTGAAACTGAACAGTTAGGTGGAAGGTTAATGATTTTCACCCTGTTGTCAAGCTGGTTCACTTCATAATCCGAAAATGCATAATATGGATTGGGAACAACCTTTACTCGATCAAGAATGTTTGTCAATGTTTCAGTGCTACTAGGTGCGGAATTCAATCCACCTGTGCTGAACCTGTACATTGGGAAATTATTATTTATCGGAGTTGTTGCGGTTTGGAATGTGGCATATGATTTTGCAACACGTAACCTAACTCTGGCAGTGCTTGAAAGCAGCGTACTGCCTGATCTCAAAATAGGAATGCTCACCCACATTGCATCTTTGTAAGTATTACGCTTACCAGTAGTACTTACTAGATTCAACTGAGTAGCGAATGTAGCGCACTCATCGTACTTGGTTGCCATTACATAAATGTAATGCTGTCCACCAAATATGGCAGTTCCGCCTACCACTCGGTTAGAAGTTGGATTCCATTTCATATCGGCTCCTTTATCTCCCTGGAAGAAAGAATTCTCTCCAAAGATAATGTTGAGTCTTTCACCTGTTTCCATATTTACAGCATAGCCAGGGAACCAACCCATGCCATCGCCTGTACCATCAGCGTTGCCATCCTTATCAACAGATGGAGACTTACGTGGATCGAAACGATTAGCTCCGCCAATTCCTAAGCCACCATTTGCCATCTCCACAACGCAACTGCGGGTCCACTTTGATTTGTCAGAAGTAAACACCACATCCACACTTGGGATACGATTCAATGGGCTTAAAGCATCGGCACTTTGCGGCCATTTTGGTCCAATTCCATCATTGTCTTTTGAAGTCAATCTGTATGGAGCCCAGGTTCCACCTACTACTTTTTCATATGCTTGAATGTCATCAAGTCCCACATAGTCGGTAGGCACACTTGATTCTGTGCCGCTTCTGATCCAGTTTTGTGGTACGTTTCCATCTTGATCTGCTACTCCGCTCAACCATGATTTTGCGATGTCAGAAAACCCTATCGAACCTTCAAGGAATCCGTTGTTCACGGCAAGAGGCTCTCCGGGTTCAAGCACCTTAGAAAGTTTTACACTCATTCCTAATTTGGGGAATAATTGCTCATATGGTGTGGATAATCCGAAGTCGGCAGTATCCACAGCGCCACCGGCAAGATTTCTAATTACCCAACGGCTGGTATCAGTTAAACTAAGCAGTTTCACTTCATATGTACCGGCTTTCACTTTTACTGGGTCAAATATGCTTACGTTAATAGGGCCTTGTGAATTTACCTTGGCACTTGAGTTGCCTTTGTAAACCGGATTTGCAATTACATAATTCGTATTGGCAAATAATTCTGCTTCTACTCCATCTGCAAAATCAAGCACGCCCCCTCCATTACCTTGTCCTTCTATACGCGTGATAGCCGGGCCATCGCCATAACCGGCTCCAGTATCAACGCCATAAACTTTGTGAGGAATAGCACTATAGACCTTCACGTTACGAACACCGGCACGATAGGCCATTGTTTGTCCGTCAAGCGCTGCTGGGTCTATTGGGTTGTATGTTTTATAGTTATTATATGCATAAGCCACCACTGTAAAGTGATACGTTTTGTAGTTCACTAATGCATTGTTACCTAGGGCAAACAAATCTTTGTCTATCACATAGGTGTGTTTGATTCCTTTGTTTTCACCTTTTACCATTTCCATGGGAACATAAGCTCCTAGGTTTTGATCAAATGTGTAATTAACGATTTGGGTTACATTATCGATCACGTCTACCTGAGCAACCAACCTCACTTTGTCGGTGTTACGGTTTGACACTTCATCCAGTGAAACTGTACCATCGGCTAATTGGAAAATCAGGTATCCCTGGAACTTATATTTTCTGTCAGGATAAATGGTAGAGATTGATGGGTCAATTTCATCATAGGCTTCTGTTTCCTTAGTGTTCTGCAATGAAAGGATGAGTTTCTTATCAAGTTCTCTAATTGCAACATCTGGCGTTTTAGGACCAGAAGGAAGTTTAAAGCAATTGTCAAACAATCCCTGAGCTTTATCACTGGCAGCACGAATCAACTGTACAGAACCGAGTGGTCCGCCAGAAGTAGTTCTTGCCCACACTACACCTGTTGTGATGTAGTTAACTGCGCCAGGTTGTAATGTAAATGTTCCGGCACTTTGCAGAAACCTTCTGTCAGCCGGTGGTGGTTGGTCAAACCAAGGGGCTTGTGGAGTGCCACCGGTACCAATTCCGGTTGGGTCACTATCACCAGGAAATATGAAGCTACACTGCAAACCTCCCGCAGGATTGTATCCACTACCGCCATATGTAAATGGAGTTCCATCTTTCCAGATGCCTCTCAAATAATCATAAAAATGCTGACCAATCTCCGGGTTACCATTGTTACTAAAGTCATTGTTGTAATAAACAAACCTGCTCATGATTATTTCTTCGCAATTTTCATCTATTACGCCATTGTTATTATTGTCGATTCCATCACCCGGATCAGCAACAGGTCCTTGGAAAAAGTCAACACCAATTGCAGGAGGATTTAGCCCGTAACCGCCAGGTCCTTCATCGTCAGCATCGCCATTGTAGCAATAGCCCAATCCGCGCGCTACGTCACAACCGACATAGTCGTCAGCGTAATTTCCCAAATCCGGGTCAACCCATTGTCCAAAATATGTGTTGTTAAGGGTTATCGTGCCACGGTTAATTACTTTGTATTTATAGAAAGTCATGTTGTTTATTTCATCACCCGAACGGAATGCAAATGCCTGGGCCTGAACTTCAAGTCCAATGGCAGGTGCGTCAGTCTCGGTGTGAATATTTCCTACGTCATTAAATACCCACCATATGGTTTGGTCTCCAAAAAGGATGTCTTTAAAGTTGGGATCCCCGCAGGCTTTGCAAGAAAGGCTGCCACTCAAATCATAGAATGGATAGTCACCTGCATTGTAATCGTAAAAACCATCGTTATTGGCATCAAAGAAAGGCGCAAGAAATTGCTCTTCATTGTTTGATGCATCACCATTTCCGGGCCATGTTCTGATGGCTTCAGGAACTGAATAACCGGGAGTTCCTTTTTTATCAATAAATTCTTCCACTTGTTCACGTGTCACTTTCCAGTGACGGTCGTATTTCAAACAAGTAGCAGATGTTACGTCACCAGTTGCTTGATTGATCGGACCGGCCCAAAAATCATAACCGCTGTTCTGACGGTAAGTATGAGCTGCCACTTTCAATTGTCCTCCGGGATCAATACCACCAATCCAAAGAGCACCGGCAAACAAACTGTTAAGACCGGATCCTTTGGGGACTTCATACTTGGCGTTAGAAAGATCCCACCACATGTCGCCACCCGCTAGCAGTTTTGTTCGCACGTTGTTAAGATCTAAGTCAATCTTAGCTGTCGTAGGTTGACAACCGGTTGCAAGCACCGACAAGGCCGGTGAGTTACTCGCTTTTGAATTCACATTCTCTTTTGCCATTGACCAGGTTCCGGCCATAAATAAGAAGGCAAATAATAGTGTGGTTAATTTTTTCATCTGTTTGATATTAATGATAATTTATTTTTTCTCTTGAAATTAGAATTAGAAATTGAGCGATACACCCAGCCTTGCACGTCTTGGCAAGCTGTAGTTATCCGGGTTGTTGGCAAATATTCTGTATTGATCAACCAAACAATCGGCACAAGGTGAATTGGCTATTACTGATTGATTCTCCGGTGCAGCAAGGGCGCCATCGTCTTCAGGGTTGCCGGTGTAATCATATACATTGATGATGTTAGCTGCATCCAACACATTTTGCACAAGAACATACACGTTCAAATAAGCAGAACGCTTGTTGTCATCTGTCTTACCCCACTTCAATTCAAAGTCTTTGTCAAGTTTGGCATCCAAACGGAACTGCCATGGCAAACGCGATCCATTGATCTGACCTACTACTTTGGGGTTCTGCACACTGCTTGATGTCAAAGGAGGTGCAGTACTTCTGCGTGTGTAGGGAGTTCCTGAACCGGCACGAAGAATGATGTTCAATCCTGCATCAGCAAAGAATTGTTTGTCGAACCACATAGGGCCATTGTAATCGGCACCTGAACCATAACGATAGTCAATAGAAGTAACCAACGTGTGACGCTGATCAAAGTCTAAAGGGGCAAGGCTTCTCAAATTGGGTTGGCCTGAGTTGATAAGGTTCAATGCGGTTACATCACTTGAACCTGTACCATCAGCAAACTGCAATGTATAATTGGCGGTGAGCCTTACATTGTTAGTTCTGCGCAAGTCATATGAGAATGAAAGCCCTTTTACTGTTCCAAAGTCAATATTGTCATAAGTGCTATATGCATTAGGATAAGCATAAGTAAGATTCACCAATTGTATCATATCTCTCAATTCACGATAGAACGCTGAGAGAGTAAATGCTGAACTTCTTGATATTTTTTGTTTGAAACCAATCTCATAGTCAGTTGTTTTCTCAGGCTTCAAATCAGGATTGTAAAGCACGTTATTGATGGCATCTGACTCAATGTACAAATAGTCATTAGGACGGAAACGGTTACGTGCAGGAGGGCGCTGCGTTAACAGATCATAGTGAGCAAAGAAAAGCGCCTCATCTGAGATAGGGAATGAAAATGCAATTCGGGGCATCACATTGATTTGTGGATCGTAGTCCGAGAATGATTCCTCAGTCAGATCAATTTTAGCGTTGGGCTTGGTTGTATAGTTTTTGAGATATGGCGTGATGCCGGCAGCTGATAACTGCTCGATAACTTTAGGATCGTTGATCACAGCACCACTTGCATTGTACCAAGTGTCTCCGTCACGGTATCCTACAGGCACAGGCAACGCATCTTTCAAATCACGGATGTACACCACAAAGTCCTGTCCAATGTTTGAAGGTGCACTAATTTGATTTCCGAGTTCATCATAAAGAGGTTTCTCCCCTACTGTGTAAGCAGGGAAAATGGTGTACTTATCAGTCAATACGGGCTGGTTTGCATCATAGCGGTCAACCCTTACACCTACGTTAAATATCAAATCGTTGAATGCGAATTTATCCTGAATGTAGCCGGCCATATAAATAGGTTCAAATGCTCCAATCGGACGCAAGAAATTCTGGTAATCGTCTTGCTTGGTAAAGAAATCATTCAATGAAGGATTTGAAGACAATTTGTTCCCTGTCACATCATAGCCATAAGTAAAATATCGGCTAACGAGAGCAGCATCATAAAGCTCTTGGGGCGTAAATAGATCCAGCGAGAAAGTACTTGGATCGTATGAGTCGATATCGACAAAATCAATCATGCTTTTGCCGAGCTGGTTTCTTATGTTTTCATAAAATCCGCGCGCAACAGGTGTTCCATCTGCATTGTAAGTTCCACTATAGGCACGTGGATAGTACACTGACACTAATTGCCCATTGCTGTCATACACATACATTGGAGCATTTAAGTCCAAATTACCATTTTTAGCATTTGCCAAACTTCTCATGGTTCCCCACAATCCAATTGGAGCTGTGGAATATCCTCTGTCAATTCGTTGTTCGTATTCCAGACCAAGTACAATCGCGTGGTTTTTTATGTCAGCAGAACCTGATGCAGATACCCTGAACTGGCTTTGATCAATTATTTGATAACCGTTGAACTGACGCCCTTGTGGCAACCACTTACCAAATGATGATGAAGCACGTTGCCCATTGATAAGCGCACCGTTTCCTGTAATGCTACTCAAGTTGTTTGTGTTTCCTGCAACTGATAAACCGTTGCCATTTACAAAGTCATAGTAAGTAGAAGTATAATTAGATGCTACAGGGTTCACACTTCCGGCAGTAAAATAAACAATTGAATCTTGAGGATTTGCCTGTTGCACGTTAGCAACAACCATAGTCTGCGACTGAGGATCAAATACAGAATCCTGGATCCACAAACTCGCGAAATTGTACGATTTGTAGGTTTCGAATTTGCCTATATAACCGTAGTTAAAAAGGTTATCCTTGTGATCTTCGTCTTGCTGAGTTTGATCATACTTAGAGTAATCCGCCTGAATGCTATAAAAAGCATTTTTCAATGCAGATGCTGATTTTTCGGTTCCATCCCCAGATCCGAATTTTTGAGTAAACCTGGCAAAAACTCTCCAGGTGTTCTGAATTGTTTGTGAGTTGTTATCAGAATTAAAAAGAGCATAGGTGCGGATGTAATCGTGACGGCTTAAATGATCGTAGCTACCACCAAATGAGAGATTGATATTGCGAGTAGGTTGATAATCTAGTTTGCCATTCACTCTGTAAGCTTCATTTCCAACATTTAGTTTGGCCCGTCCGGTTTCAAAATCATTGTTATTCAAATAAAGTGATTCATTGATGCCTTGAATGCCTCCGGCCGAAGTAAGTGAGTATCTTACTGGATTGGCTTCCAGCCTATCTTTCACATCACTACGTAACTTGTACACATCTACGGATGATGGATCAGGATCTGCCTCGCTTTGATATTCAGCAGCGATAAAGAAACCTGCTAATGGGTTTTTGGTTTTCACACCATCTTCTTTTCTCATAATCAGTGGACCCGAAACGTTAAGTCCGGCCAAACGATAATCATACTCGTCAAAAAGATCAGAGGATATTACTTCTATACCACCAAAATACTCTTTGGATGGTCCTCGTGTGGTGATGTTTATGATACCACCAGTGGCATCACCATATTGTGCAGGCACACCACCTTGTACAACTGTGATCTGCTCAATTCCAGAATTTGGAATGTTTGTCGAACCACGCACCTTAATACCATCTATGTAATACTCGGTGGCGTCTGAACGAGAGCCTCGCACGTTTAGTGCATCACCTTCGTCTTGCTGATAAACACCGGCAGTTGTAGAAGCCACTGACCGTACGTCACGGGTTGGAGCTACTTTGATTTCTTCGCTGGTGATAGTTGTTTGGGTGGATGGATTTCCCTTGTCAATCAGCGGATTTTTGTATTGCTCGATCACCACTGTTTTGATGTCGATACCTTGAGACAATCCCAAATCTTGAAAAGTGATTTTGTCGGAAGAAACAAGAACGCCTGTAATTTCAAGAGGCGCATAACCAACAAACGATGCTTTTAACGTATAACGACCGGGTGCCAAAGGCTTGATAGTAAACTTACCATCGAAATCTGATTGTCCTCCACCCATTTGTGTACCATTCAATTCGGCAACAACGTTAGCAAAGGGAAGCGGTTCTTTGGTGTTCTTGTCAATTATTTTGCCGCTAATGGTACCTGTTTGTGCAAGCACCTGCGAGCCGGCAAACAAGAATAGAACGCTCAGTACAAAGTAAAACTTTCGTAGCATAGGTGAAATTTTAATTAGTTATAGAAAAACTTTATGAAGTCCGTAAATGTAAAAATAATAAAATTTATAATCCAAAATTTATTTAACTGTGTCTTTTTTCTGTTATAGTATCAAATATAATACTTCTTAAAACTCAGGCCTGTTAAGGATTGTAGCGTGAATAACTGCTTGTTTTAGATTAAATTCAGCACTCTGGTTTTTCAATTCAATGCCTTCTGTTTGAGCAATATAGTCAGGTGATATTTCATCCTCAATCATAGTATTGATGTTTGATGAGGAATATTCACGTGTTGCTTTTATTTGTGGTTGCACAAGGTGCTTGGTGGCAAGGGGTTTGACAGCACTCTGCTTGGTGGGCCCGTTGGCTACGGGTAAGGGTTTGGGTGCAGGCTCTACAGTGGGTTGGTTAGTAGTCCATTGCGACAAAATCTCTTCAAGCAGATCTTTTTGCTTGGGTGCTGGAGATTCCTCAGTATACGACTCTACTGAAGTGTGCTCATGGGGTACATGGCCGCTTTGCTTTTTCTTTTTGCGCGCTTGCACACGTTGATAATTGGAAACCAATATCCAAACCACCACAATAATTATATATATAACCAACTTCATTTTTCGCGTATATTAGATAACAACAAGTAATACAATGAATTGTATTAGATATTAAGCGCTCTATTAAAGGTACAAATTTATTATCAACAATTCTAATACAAGGTGTCAGCGGGTAAAGATAATTTCTAATTTTGCATGTCTAATTTCATAGCTTACGATAAATGCGTTTAAAATCCATTGAAATAAAAGGTTTCAAAAGTTTTGGAGACCGAGTACTGATACATTTTTCGGAAGGTGTTACTTCTATTGTTGGACCAAATGGTTCGGGCAAAAGCAATGTGGTGGACGCCATGCGATGGGTGCTGGGTGAACAGAAAATAAAAATGTTGCGCTCCGAAAAGATGGAGAACATTATTTTCAACGGTACCAAAAACCGAAAACCCGCCAACCTGGCTGAGGTTTCATTAACTTTTGAAAATACACGCAACGTACTGCCTACAGAATTTTCGAATGTTACCATCACAAGAAAATATTATCGCTCGGGCGATAGTGAATATCAACTCAATGGAGTGACCTGCAGATTGCGCGATATCACTGATTTGTTTCTGGATACCGGAATAGGAAGTGACTCCTACTCTATCATCGAACTAAAAATGATAGATGACATTCTGAATGACCGCAATGATACCATCACCATGTTGTTTGAAGAAGCGGCAGGCATTTCAAAGTATAAGATTCGCAAAAAGCAAACTTTTGCGCGGCTTGAAGAAACAGAAGCTGATTTGGCCCGCGTGAATGACATACTGTTTGAGATTGAGAAAAACATGAAGACCCTGGAATCGCAAGCGCGCAAGGCCGAGCGCTACCAGAAACTTCGTGAGCAGTATAAAGAACTAAGCATCGAATTGGCACTGCACAACATTGTAACTTACCGCGACAGCTTTGCAGATGTTCAAAAACAAATTGAAAAACATAGCGATGAAAAATTGGCTATGTCAAATGTGCTTGTGCAATTAGAGGCTGATCAGGAGAAGTTAAAGCTCCAGACACTGGAAAAGGAAAAGCTGTTGTCCGATTCTCAAAAAGAATTGAACAACAAGATTTCTGAAATCACGCGGTACGAGCACGATAAAAAGCTGAAGGACGAACGCCTCAAACATCTTTTGGCGAAACAACAAGAACTTAATCAATCCATTGAAAAAAATCATGCGGAGGTAGAATTGTTGCATGACAAAATCAAAACACTTGTTGCCAACAAAGAATCAGAAGAAACCGTAATCAAAGACGAAGAGTCTCTCCTCGCTTTACTAAAAACGCAACTGACCGAAAAATCAACATTGCAGGCGGAATTACGGACCAAATTGGAAACAGCAAGTGCCACTGCCCGCGAATTCCAATTTCAATTGCATTCATCTGAAAAGGATCATGCTGTGCGCGAGGCACAAAAAGAAACCCTGGAAAAGGAGATAGACATCCTGGGAACTGAATTAAAAGAATTGTCTTCGGAACTTGAGCGCCTTGGCACACTGCACTCCGAAACCAACCAAAGCAAATTATCGCACGAAAAGAAATTTGGAGAATTGGCCGAAGCACTGGACAAGAAAAAATTCAACCTGCTCGACCTGAAGGCGGAATTTGAAAAAACAAATGAATTACTTATTGCCGAAAACAGGAATATAGACTCTAAACAAAACGAATACAACCTCACTAAGAGTTTAATTGAAAACCTGGAAGGGTTTCCTGATTCAATAAAGTTTCTGAAGAAAAATGACAGGAATGTGGCAGACGCACCATTGCTGTCCGATATCATTGGCTGTAAACAAGATTACAAACTTGCCATCGAAAACTATCTGGAGCCGTTCATGAATTACTTTGTGATGGATGACATGTCACAAGCACATCAAGCAATAAATCTTCTCAGCAAGTCTTCTAAAGGAAGAGGAAACTTTTTTATTCTTTCTGAATTTGAAAACGAACAAGAACCAATTATTGATGATGTAGAAAATTGCATCCATGCGTTGCAAATTATTGATGTTGATAGAAAGTACGATAAGTTGTGTCGTTTCCTATTGCGAAATGTTTACATCGTTCAGGAAAATCAAGACAACACTCCATTCCTGCAATTTGATAAGGCTAAAGCGCACATCTATATATCACAAAACGGCAAGTACCACCGCACACGTCATGCCATTTCGGGAGGCTCGGTTGGCTTATTTGACGGAAAAAGAATTGGCCGTGCAAAAAATCTGGAGTCCCTGAGCAAGGAAATTAAGTCCCTGGATATTTCTCGCACCAAACTGAAAACTTTGTTGGATGAAAAGCAACAAATAATCATAAAAACTGAAAAGGAAATTGAACAACTGCGAGATACAATTGAAAAGCATCAGACAGAAACTTCTAATTTTCTGAACCAGTTGTCGGGCATGGACAGCAAGATTGATTACATCGATACCCAGCTAAAATCTCACAAAAACAGGATAGACCAAAAGGCGGGGCAATTGAAAGAATTGGGAGTAGCCGATGTATCAAGCAATCAAAATCATGAAGCATTGATTTTGCGATTGAATGAAGAGCTGAAATCTATAAATGCAGAAGTAAATGAATTTAATAATCAATTGTCAACTGTATCGATTGAAGTAACCGGACTAAACGAAAGCTACAATCAACAGAACATAAAATTTCTTCAACAACAGAACAAGATAAATTCTATTGCGCGCGAATCGGGCTACAACCAAAATATGTTGGATACGATTGAGTTGAGTATCACCAACTCCAACATTGAACTGGAAAAAGTGATAGAGCAAGTGGCCGAAATAATTCAAACGGCACATGGCTCAGATCATGATCTGACGGCACTTTACGAACAAAAAACAACACTTGAGAAGCAGCTTTCAGACAAAGAAACCGAGTTCTACACGTTGCGTGGAGCCATTGACGAACTTGAACAATCACTGAGAGAGAATAGAAAGAAAAAAGAAAATGCTGATATCATCGGCAACTCACTCCAAGAAAAAACAACAGAATTAAAAATCCAACTCTCTTCATTGAAAGAGAGATTGAGTGTTGAGTTTGAAGTGAACGTGGAGGAATTAGAAAAAGAGCAACCAGAGAGAGAAGCCATTTCAGAAAGTGACCTCGATGAGCTGAAACAAAAATTAGAAAAAATTAAAAATCAAATCCACAATTACGGACCTATCAATCCTATGGCAGTAGAGGCTTACAATGAGATCAAAGAAAGGCACGATTTTATTACCAATCAGCAGGAAGACCTGGCAAAAGCCAAGGCTTCGTTGCTTGAAACAATCAACGAAATAGACCAAACCGCCAAAGCTAAATTTAACGATGCATTCTCTCAGATCCGCGAGAATTTTATCAATGTGTTTCGCTCATTATTCTCGGAAGAGGACAAATGCGATTTGATTCTTTCCAACCCTGATGATCCATTGGAATCAGAAATTCAAATTGTAGCACAGCCAAAAGGCAAACGCCCGCTCAGCATCAACCAATTATCAGGAGGTGAGAAAACGCTTACCGCCACCGCTCTGTTGTTTGGCATATATTTATTAAAACCTGCACCGTTCTGTATTTTCGATGAGGTAGATGCTCCGCTCGATGACCACAACATTGATAAGTTCAACAAAATCATCAAAAAATTCTCGGGCGAATCTCAATTTATTATTGTGACGCACAACAAGCGCACAATGGCAAGTACAGATATCATTTATGGCATTACAATGGTGGAGCAAGGCGTAACACAAGTGGTTCCTGTTGATATGCGCCAGTTTGCTGACCAGGAAATGGTGTTGAACTAATACACTATTTATTGGTCCCCATCATGCGCTGAAAAAAAGTGCGGCTGGGTTTGTTTGCATTGTTGCGCTTTGATTTTTTCTTGCTGCGCTTCATCCGCTTTTGGGTTTCTTTGGTTTGTATTTTTATGTGTCGTTTTCTCAGTTTGGCCTCCGTTACCATCGCTGCCTTTTCTTTCTTCTCTTTCTTTTCATCCGCTTTCTTTTGTTGCTTTGAGGCATTACTGCTTTGCCCTAAGCCCATTAAAGGCATTAGGAGTATACTCAAAATCAAAATCCATCTTGCTTTCATAATTATACTTTTAGTTTCGCCCTATTCCAATCAACGATTCTTTTACAATAAAAAAGTCCGTTGCTTAATAGGGCAACGGACTTTTAAAATAAATATTTTATTTGACTTTAGTGCTGATCCTGATGGCTTTTACCTGAAGCCACATTATATCCGGTAATCATTTGGTCTCCATCCACGTCCACCATCATACGCATGTCAGTAATTGTTTTTCCTGAAGTGGTGATGCCGAGTTTATTTCTTCCCAGATTCTGAAGTGGTTTCTCTTCCTGGGTACCATCGCTGTAAAGGATTCCAACAACACCTGAGAGTTTTGAAGCCGAAGTAACATCTTTCCCTGTTTTATCTTTCACAATTATCTCCACTTTGTTATCCAAACGATAAACATCAAATGAATAATTATCGCCTGTGTATTTGTATTCGGCAGCAGCCACTGCAACTTCTTTCTTTTTTGATTTTACCGTTTTGTCACCTGACTGCGCCTGTGCAACAAATGATACACCAATGAATGAAATAATCATTAATAAAGCGGAGAGGAAATTTTTATGCTTCATGAGTTCTTAGTTTTTGTTAATTTTAGTAAAGGCCAATCTGTGATATAGAAACCAAATTTACTTTATTTGAGTTAATAAATCAATAACCTGGCCAAAAAATTATATCTCAATTTACTAAATGTCAGCACTTTTTAATAAAAACAATGAAATGAAGTGGATATTAAATCTTTTTATAAGAGTAGCCTGGGTGGTGGCTGTGAGCCTTTTTGTGACCACTTATGGGGGTTGCAAAAAGGACAATAGCAGCGAAATTCCAAATGTGCCTGTTTCTATTGATATATATCCATCGCTACCTCAATATAGCAACCTGAATGCCGTTGGAGGGTGGATTTATGTAAGTGAAGGATACAAAGGAATTGTAGTGTACCGTAAAAACACTGATGAATTTGTTGCCCTGGAGCGCGCATGCACCTATGAACCCACAAAAAGTTGTGAAATAGTAAACGTGGAGCCCTCAGGATTAATTTTGACTGACGATTGTTGCGGCTCACAATTTCAAATCATTGATGGCACGGTGATAAAGGCACCTGCGTCCAGATCTTTGAAGCAATACCGGACTTTTTGGGATGGAACCTTACTGAGGGTCACCAACTAAAAAAGGAGGATTATGCATCCTCCTTTTTGTTATTTCATCAATACAATATTAGTATCGGTAGTATTCGGGCTTGTATGGCCCTTCTGTTTTGACACCGATATATTTCGCCTGATCTTCGGTAAGCGTTTCGAGTTCCACACCAATTTTTGACAGGTGCAAACGCGCTACTTTCTCATCCAAATGCTTGGGCAAAGTATACACTTTGTTTTCGTAAGCACCGGAATTGTTCCACAGCTCGAGCTGGGCCAATGTCTGATTAGTGAATGAATTAGACATTACAAATGAGGGGTGGCCTGTGGCGCATCCCAAGTTAACCAAACGGCCTTCTGCTAGCACAATGACATCACTGCCATTGATTGTGTACTTATCCACTTGGGGCTTGATGGTATCTTTTGTTTTGCCATGGTTTTTATTCAGCCAAGCCATATCTATTTCATTGTCAAAGTGACCGATGTTACATACAATCGCTTTGTCCTTCATTGCCTCAAAATGCTCACCTCGAATAATATCCTTGTTGCCAGTAGCCGTTACAATGATATCAGCCTCTTTTACTGCAGTAGCCATTGGCTTCACTTCATATCCACTCATTGCGGCTTGCAATGCGCATATAGGATCTATTTCCGTTACAATAACACGCACTCCGCAGCTGCTTAATGATTCAGCCGAGCCTTTGCCCACATCGCCATATCCTGCAACCACAGCTACCTTACCGGCCATCATCACATCCGTTGCTCTGCGTATAGCATCAACCAACGACTCTCGGCATCCGTATTTGTTATCAAATTTTGACTTGGTTACTGAATCATTCACATTGATAGCTGGCATAACCAAAGTGCCGTTTTTCATGCGGTCATACAAGCGCAAAACGCCTGTTGTAGTTTCTTCAGAAAGACCCTTGATGCCGCCCACCAACTCTGGGAATTTGTCAAACACCATATTGGTAAGGTCACCGCCATCATCCAAAATCATATTCAGGGGCTTGCGATCCTCGCCAAATAAAAGCGTTTGTTCAATACACCAATCAAATTCTTCATCTGTCATTCCTTTCCACGCGTAAACAGAAATACCGGCAGCAGCAATGGCCGCAGCGGCATGATCTTGTGTAGAAAATATATTGCATGATGACCAGGTTACTTCAGCACCCAATTCAACTAATGTCTCTATGAGGACAGCAGTTTGAATGGTCATATGCAGACACCCGGCTATACGAGCTCCTTTCAATGGTTTTTGTTTTCCATACTCTGCCCTAAGTGCCATAAGTCCGGGCATCTCGGCCTCCGCAAGGCCAATTTCTTTGCGGCCCCAGTCGGCCAATGACATGTCTTTAACTTTGTTTTTAACGTATTTTTCCACGATTGTGCTCATATTATATCGTATTGAGTTTATGGTTTTTGCGGTCGCAAAGATAAAAATAATAACCTTACGTTAAAAATAAGTATTTTTCTCCTGCCATGCCTCACGCACTCAAATCATAGTATGTCACTCTATTTTAGAAAAAAACTTGCCAATGGTGGAGACATTGGAATTTGGAATACTTCAGAAACGGATAAAGAACTTCAGCAATTGTGGAATCCAACTGCCGAAGAAATGGAATTGGTGTGTGCCATTACCCACACAGCCCGAAAAAGGGAAATAATGGCGGTGCGCATATTGTTAAATCAAATGATTGGCAACAAATCACAAAACACCACCATTGAATATGATTCATACGGAAAACCGCGACTGCAAAACCTTGCAACTCATATCACCATCACGCACAGCAAACACATGATCGGCCTCATGTTGCATCCACACGTACAACCCGGACTCGATATAGAATTGATTGATAACCGAATTTTCAGGATGGCCCCTAAGTTTTTATCACATTCTGAACAAGTACATTTGCAGGGTAAAGATGCATTGCAAAAGCTTCATTTGGTGTGGGCTGCCAAAGAGGTTGTTTATAAAATTCATGGGAAAAAAGGAGTTGACTTTAAAAGTCAATTAAAAGTCCACAACTTTGAATTAGGGGCAGAGGATGAAACACATCAGTTGGAAATAGACTTTATATTTGGCGGTAATACAAGCAGGTTTGAATTAGCATACATAAACAAACCAGAGATGGTAACAGTATTTGGAACCGAAGCGCAAGCCACCAAAATTTAACAACTGCTATAATTGCCGAAACTAAAAATATCGCACACATTGAGAAACGGAAATATCCTGAGTCAATTTAAAGCTGCCAAGCAGGAAGGACAGAAGCAAGTAGCGATGTTGCTCGATCCTGATAAAACCAAAATGAACAACATTGAGGTGTTGTGCAGGCAAGCAATGAAAGCAGGTGTCAATTACTTTTTTGTGGGCGGGAGTTTGCTTACCTCCACCAAACTCAATGCATGCATTCATCAGGTAAAAAACAGCTGCAACATTCCAGTCATTATTTTCCCGGGTGACGAGACGCAATTAAGTGACCAGGCAGATGCCATTTTATTATTGTCACTTATATCAGGTCGAAATGCAGATTTGCTCATCGGTAAACACGTGCAGGCAGCGCCTCACCTAAAGTCAAGTGGAATAGAAATCATTTCCACCGGATATATGCTGATAGAAAGTGGTCGAATAACTACAGCCCACTATATGAGCAATACTTTGCCCATTCCGCATGACAAATCAGATATTGCAGTGAACACAGCCTTGGCCGGTGAAATGCTTGGCTTGCAATGCATCTACCTCGAAGCAGGCAGTGGTGCCGACATGCCGGTGTCCAGCCATATGATTGAATGTGTAAAACAATCAACTTCAATTCCGTTGATAGTAGGAGGTGGCATTCGAACAGCCGAAATGGCCAGAGCCAAGTGCGCTGCCGGTGCCGACATTGTAGTGTTAGGTAGTGCGCTTGAGGAGAACTTCAGTTTGTTGGATAATTTGGTTGCCGCAGTTCACATGAATCACATCATGTAATTCTTTTCTTTTCTACGCACAGCATTTGCATTTTCTTTGTAGCGTAACTTAAACCTGCGTGAAAAATAAGCAGGGTCTTTGAACCCAACCATGTGTGCAATCTCCTGAATGTTTTCGCTGCGCGCAGTAAGCAACTGATAAGCTTTTTCTAATCGCTCATTCTCTATATATTCCTGGAGGTTTCTGCTGGTAAGGGTTTTGAATAGCTGCCCCACATAGTCTTCAGATACATAAGCAATGTTTGATATTACTTTATTCGACAAATCTTTATCAAGATTGTTTCTGACATATTGAACTATATTGATTAACCGCTTATCAAGCAAGTATTCTATTCTAGCAAAGTATTCTTTTAACTCTTTGTCGAGATAAAAATGACGAAGCAAGCTGATGATTAATTCTTCTGCAAGATTGTTTTGCATCTTGCTTTTTCCTGCCAGACTTCCGGTTTGCTCTTCAAGGATGCGCTCAATCAAACCATCAAAATAGGCGGTACGTGGAATCTTGACACAAGGCATTTGTAAAATGTGAAACAATGGAACCACATTATATATGAATACATTTACCCCGATAATGGTAAAAACTTCCCTCTTCTTAGTTAAAGGTTGGGCCAAGCTCACAGGAACTATATATTGCTCACGTTCTGCTTGGTTTTTGAATCCTTGTAATCCAAACAAATCAACTCTATCTCCTGCTCCATGCTGCACATGCACGGTTTGACCCGCAGGAAGAAATAAATAATCTCCTTCTTTTACAGCTTCATAATCTTTACCAATGAACATGTTTCCTTTATCTAGTCGCATAAGGATGTCACGTTGTTCGATTACTCCGTGTAACTTTACAGGCTTGATGGTTTCTCTAATACTTGTGTTGTAATAAGTAATGCCTAGGCTGTTGATGATTTTTTCTAAATCATTCATGGCGTGGTGGTAATTTGGGGTAGTTAGTGTTTAGTGAAATGGGTGCTATTGTAATTTTAAAAAAAGTGATGTTCAATACCAAAAGTAGTGAATCCAAACAACAAAATCTTGAGTCTCATGGTGGATTTTAGCACTTTGAAAGAATAGTCATTGCTTCAATTGTATTTAAGTAAATAATATATGGATTTTGCTGGCATATCGCTCAGTTGGCTCGAGTTGATTGGCACTATAAGTGGATTGGTAGGGGTCTGGCTCACTATCAAACAAAACATTTGGTGCTTCCCTATTGGTATGGTCAACGTAGCGTTGTATACATCGGTATTTTTTCAAAGTAAATTGTATGGCGATGCTTCTTTGCAAATAGTGTATCTCGTTCTACTTGCTTATGGGTGGTTTACGTGGAGTAAAAAAGATAAAGTAGTCGAGCTCGCGGTGTCAAGATTAAATAATGCCCAATACATAATATCAATTGTGCTATTAGGCGTGAGCACAATTGGTATTTATGAATTACTTGTTCGATTTACAAATAGCGACATAGCGGGATGGGATGCAGTTACTACTTCTATCAGCCTGTTGGCGCAATGGCTGATAGCGCGCAAAAAGATTGAAAATTGGTTGTTGTGGATTGTTGCAGACGTATTGTACGTAGGAATCTACATACACAAAGAACTATACTTCACCACCGTGCTTTATTTTGTTTTCATATTACTGGCGATTAAAGGATATGCAGATTGGCGAAAAACACTGAAGACCAAAGTGGCATGAAAAAAGTTGCAGTTATAGGAACCGAATCATCCGGAAAGACAACCCTCTGCAAACAGATTACAGAAGTGCTTCATGCTATTTACATTCCAGAGTATGCGCGTGAATACATCGGTGCGTTGAACAGAGCTTATACGTTGAATGATATCATACACATTGATCAATTTCAATGGGAAAAATTAGAAATCACAATTAAAGAGGGAGGCTATCAATTAGCATTGAGCGACACCGAAAGCATTATTAACAAAGTGTGGAGCGAAGATGTATTTAGTGAAGTACCGGAAATAATTGAGCAACATATTAAATCATCTCCATTTGATTTATACATGTTATTAAAACCTGATCTACCATGGCAGCCAGACCCTCTCCGCACAAACCAGCATCGCAGAGAATATCTCCACACTTGTTATTTGAAGGAGCTTGAATTGTATTCACTTCCGTTTACAGAAATATCAGGCCAGGGCCCGCGCAGATTGGAAGCAGCGCTCGATGCTATCCAAAATATGCAGCAGCTCTGATGTTTTAATTGCTACATTTGCAATTGCTCAAAGGGGTGTTCCTGCAATTTGCAGGTTCTGAGATTAAACCCATTGAACCTGATCCGGGTAATGCCGGTGTAGGGAAGAGAGGTTAGAAATATATTCAACTTATTGGCCGCCCCGCTACTAAGGTATTTTAACCAATTACTGATGAAATTTTTTCCATTGTTGAAAGCCACTTTAATTTTACTCTCTTGTGCGATATGCATAAATCTCCCTGCGCTTGGCCAGCGCTCCATTGCAGGTCAGGTTATGGATGAAAGCAATTCACAACCATTGCTGGGAGTCAACGTCATTCTCTTGAACAGCCTCCGCACGGTGGCCACAAATACCAATGGGGAGTTTGCCATTTCAAGATTGCCACAAGGCAATCAATTACTGGTGTTTTCTTTTATTGGCTATGCATCAGACACCCTTTTGGTAGATGATACTAGTAGTTTTATTCTGCATCGGCTGAAACCTTCAAGTACTTTGGTACCTGAGGTTACGATTTCCTCTACACGCGCAGATGCCACAAGCGCAATGGCCCACAGTACATTGGATAAAAGTCAGCTGCAAGGCTATCAGGCTATGGAAGACATGCCTCAATTGCTAAGTGGATTGCCTTCTGTAGTCACTACTTCAGATGCCGGTACGGGTATAGGGTATTCGGGCTTGAGAATAAGAGGCAGCGATGCTACTCGCATCAACGTGACCATCAACGGTGTGCCGTTAAATGATGCGGAATCGCAAGGTGTGTATTGGGTAGATTTGCCAGACTTTGCTTCCTCAGTAGAGAATATACAAGTGCAACGGGGTGTAGGCTCATCCACTAATGGTGCGGGAGCTTTTGGCGGTAGTGTAAATGTGCTTACCTCCAATCCTTCCTCCAAGTCTTATGGTTCCTTATCCGCGGGAGCGGGGGCTTTTAATACCTTACGCACTGCTGTAAATTTTGGCACCGGGTTGAAAAACAATCACTGGGCTATGGACGGAAGACTTTCAAAAATATCTTCTGACGGATATGTGGATCGAGCTTCGGCAGACCTTAAGTCTTATTTTCTCAGCGGTGGTTATCAATCGAAAAAAACGATTGTGCGGGCAACTGCGTTTTCGGGTTGGGAGGAAACCTATCAGGCATGGTATGGAACGCCACAAGACTCCCTCATTACCAATCCAACATTCAATCCTGCAGGCATTCACTTTGATGCCAATGGAAACTTAAAGTTTTACGAAAACGAAATAGACCATTATCAGCAAGATCACTATCAACTTTTATGGGCCCAAACATGGACTCCCAAAACTACCGCCCAACTTACATTTCATTACACCAAAGGCAGGGGGTATTTCGAGCAATATAAAACCAACGAATTGCTTGAATCATATTCGATTCAGCCCGTAATCAATGTCAACGATACCGTCTATTTCTCAGACCTAATCAGACAACTATGGCTCGACAATGATTTTTATGGAGCGGTATACTCGCTTCACGCGGACCTGGGACGCAAACTCAAATTGAATATGGGAGGTGCTTTGAGTCGCTATGAAGGCCAGCATTTTGGGGAAGTCATCTGGGCTCGCAACGCTGGCAGTTCAGAAATCAAACATCGGTTTTATGACAACAATTCTGAAAAGCAGGATTTTAATATTTATTCGAAAGTGAATTATAGAATAAACAGCAAACTGAGCACCTATTTCGATTTGCAAATACGGACTGTTCAACACGAATACCTTGGCATCAACAGAGATTTTGATCAGGAAATGTTAACTGACAAGCGCACTTTTTTCAATCCTAAGGCAGGCACATTTTATAAATTGAATAATCGTTCATCAATTTACGGGTCTGTGAGCGTGGGCAACAAAGAGCCTTCGCGCGAAGATTTTGTGAGTTCTTCTCCAGTTAAACTCCCCACACACGAGTCCATGGTTGATTACGAAGCTGGATACAGGTACAACGCCAACAAAATATCTTTGGGTTTCAATTTGTATTACATGGATTACGAAAATCAGTTGATTGCTACAGGATCAATAAATGATGTAGGTGAATATATTCGCACCAATGTTCCTGAAAGTTACCGCTTGGGGATTGAACTTGAAGCAGAATGGAAACCATCTAAAATTGTAAACCACAGTTTCAACCTGACATTGAGCAACAACAAAATCGAGAGCATTGGAGAATATGCCGATTCACTAGGCACCGATTATAGCTGGATTGATAATGTGCAGATAGCAGAACACCGCAAAAGTGATATTGCATACTCGCCAAAAGTAGTGGCAAACTCGAATCTATCTGTAAAACCTTTTTCAAAAGTAGAACTGTTGTTGATGACCAAATACGTTGGCAAACAATTTCTAGATAACACTTCATCTGGCAACAGAAAAATTGATGCATACTTGGTCAATAATCTGCGTATGACATATCAAACCCACAAATTAAATTTCGAAGAAATCAAACTGGGCCTGCAGGTGAACAATATTTTGAATAGCGTATACCAATCAAATGGATATACGTACAGTTATTATGTGGGCCAGGAGTTAGTTACTGAAAACTATTATTATCCTCAAGCAGGCATTCATGCTATGCTTTTTGTCAACTTCAAATTTTGAGAATTACTTACAGTTACAAGGGGGACTGAGCAAAATTTCGGTAACGGGTAGCAGTTTAAAAAAACGATCGTGCTGTTCAGCGTTGAAAAGAATGCCACGAAGTTCGAGTGTTTTGAGTGAAGTACAATTGGCAATTTCATCTGGCAAATCATCCAGTTCGTTGCTCCACAAAAGCAATTCTGTCATGTTGATTAATTCACCTATTTCGTGTGGCAGTACTTCCAGCACATTCTTGTTGAGGTTTAATGTTTTCAGTTCCTTCAGATTCCCAATTTGTCCGGGCAATCGATTCAACTTATTTCCTGAGATATTGAGTTCTTTGAGCTTGGTCAATTTGCCAATTTCAGGCGGAATCTCTTTCAATTTATTATTCGCAACACTCAAATATTCCAGGTTTCTCAATTCGAAAATTTCAGGCGGAAGTGTTTTAAGTTTTTTCTTGTTCAATTTCAACCGATACACATTTGGGTTATCAGCCAGCGCGCGGCCTAAGTCCACGTACGTTCGTTTAATAGCAATACTATCAGTTGAAGCAGACTGACCACACACTGTTGCTATCAATCCAAAAATCATTGCACCCAACAGAAAAACTAATCTCATTGTATGTAATTTTCGTAATTATTTAATTCTATCAGCACCGCTGTTTTGTCTTTTTTTAGCTGTGCTTCCAGCTCTCCCATATTGGCAAACGAAATGTCACCGCGGATTCTTGTAATCAACTTCAAAGTTATCTCCTTTTGGTAGACGTCAGCATCAAAGTCAAAAATATTTACTTCAATATTTCGTTTTCGGCCATGCACAGTAGGGCGATTACCAATGTAAAGCATACCGGCCAAACTTTTTCCTTCCACTTCCACATGCACAGCATACACCCCATCAGCCGGAACCAACTTGGTTGTTGTGGTTTGAATATTTGCAGTCGGAAATCCCATCGTCCGGCCAAGTTTATCACCTTCCACTACAACACCTGAAATCATATAGTGATATCCGAGCAACTCATTTGCATGTGTAATGTCCCCTTCCATCAGACTTTTCCTTATTTTGGTGGAGCTCACAGCAATGTTATTAACGTCTTGTTCTGGAATCTGTTCCACATCAAAACCATAAATCGGAGCCAATTCCAATAAATCGGCCATTGAACCCTCGCGGTTTCTGCCAAAATGATGATCATAACCAATAACAAGATGCCTCAGTTTAAGCTTCCCTACTAGAATTGTGCGCACAAAATCAACCGAAGAAAGTCGAGAAAACGATGTAGTAAAAGGGTGAACTATGAGATGATCAATCTGTTCTGCTGCCATAAGTTTCTGCTTTTCCGCATCAGTAGTCAGCAATTTAACATTATGGTCATCGGGATGCAGTACCATGCGTGGGTGTGGTGAAAATGTAATCACCACCGAAGACCCACCACATTGCTGAGCTATTTTTTTGACTTTGGAGGTTATTACCCTGTGACCCAAATGCAATCCGTCAAAAGTGCCCAGCGTGACCACAGCATTTGTTACAGGTATAAAAGAATCAATGGAATGCCAGATTTTCACAGTCGGGAAATAAGATGCGAGCCACAAAAGTAACATAATACAGAATGAAGGCTATTATCTGATGAAAGAAGCCAAAATGTTAATAAAAAGCACTACCTGATTATTAAATTATGATAATAAATAGTACTTTTGCGCACTCAAAAAACAGACGAAAATCTTCAAAACAAATTCATTACGATGTCAGTAACAGGAAAAATAACACAGGTAATAGGACCGGTAGTAGACGTAAGTTTTGATCAGGAGGGAGCCATATTGCCAAACATTCTTGATGCCCTTGAAATTGGAAAACCAGATGGTACCAGGGTTGTGTTGGAATGTCAGCAACACATTGGTGAAAATGCAGTTCGAACCATTGCAATGGATAGCACTGAGGGATTGGTTCGCGGCATGCCTGTAAAATCATTAGGCACACCCATTTCAATGCCTATTGGTGAAGAAATAAAAGGACGTTTGTTCAACGTAATTGGCGAAACCATTGATGGTATAACCGAAATAAAGAGCATCAAAAGGCGTCCCATACACAAAGAAGCACCCCGATTTGAAGACTTGAGCACAGAAGCTGAAATTTTGTTTACAGGAATCAAGGTAATTGACCTCCTTGAGCCGTATTCAAAAGGCGGTAAAATTGGTTTGTTTGGTGGTGCTGGTGTAGGAAAAACGGTTTTGATCATGGAATTGATCAATAATATTGCAAAAGGATATGCCGGTTTATCAGTATTTGCTGGTGTGGGCGAACGCACACGCGAAGGAAACGACTTGTTGCGTGAGATGATTGAATCTGGTGTAATTAAATATGGCAAAGATTTTACCGAATCCATGGAAAAAGGGGGATGGCCACTAGATAAGGTGGATATGGACCAGTTGAAAGAGTCACAAGCTACATTGGTATTTGGACAGATGAATGAGCCTCCCGGAGCTCGTGCACGTGTGGCCTTGTCAGGTCTATCAGTAGCCGAATATTTCCGCGATGGCGATGATGGCTCTTCAGCCGGAGGACGCGATATCCTGTTCTTTATCGACAATATTTTCAGATTTACACAAGCGGGTTCTGAGGTGTCAGCATTGTTAGGCCGTATGCCATCAGCAGTGGGATACCAACCTACACTGGCAACCGAAATGGGACAGATGCAAGAGAGGATTACTTCTACAAAGAGAGGTTCAATTACATCGGTTCAAGCGGTGTATGTGCCTGCTGATGACTTGACAGACCCGGCACCTGCAACCACATTTGCACACCTTGATGCCACCACGGTATTAAATCGTAAAATATCTGAGTTGGGAATATATCCTGCAGTTGATCCGCTGGATTCTACTTCAAGAATCCTCACCCAAAAAATAGTAGGTGAAGAGCACTACAAAACTGCGCAGCAAGTAAAAGAAATACTTCAGCGTTACAAAGAATTACAAGATATCATTGCCATATTGGGTATGGACGAATTGTCTGACGAAGACAAGTTAATCGTACACCGTGCGCGCAGGGTACAGCGGTTCCTATCACAACCATTCCACGTGGCCGAGCAGTTTACAGGCATCAAAGGAGTGATGGTTTCGATAGAAGACACCATCAAAGGATTCAAAATGATAATGAATGGTGAGGTGGATGAATATCCAGAAGCTGCCTTCAACCTTGTTGGTAACATTGAAGACGCCATAGAAAAAGGTAAAAAACTTTTAGCTGAAGCCAATCAATAATGTTTTTAGAAATTATAACCCCCGATAAAAAAATCTACTCCGGACTTGTGTCGGCAGTAAAAGTACCCGGCACCAAAGGTTCTTTCGAAGTATTAAACGGGCATGCTGCTATAATTTCCACACTCACCACCGGCCAAGTGAGAGTGAAAGACACTGATGGTATCCATTTTTTCGACATCGAAGGTGGGCTAATTGAAGTGTTGAAAAATAAAGTGATTGTATTGGCCGACTAAAAAATGTTAGAAATTAGAGTAAAAAGTCCCGCATGCGGGACTTTTTTTGTAACTTTTCTGCCCTCACAGACTATAATAAAATTGCCTTCGTTAAAGACATTTGTCTCAATAATAAGGCATTAAAGTGCTATCCCATATCATGAAACATTGCTTATTTCTGTTTTTTATTTTTTCATCTTCCATTTCCATGCTATCCGCGCAGGGTTTCATGGAGCTTTCAGGCACAGTAAAAAAAGCTGGTACTGTGCAAGATGGAGTGGACATTAGGATATTCAAAACTGGTGGTGGTTTTTTAATCGCTTCTACCAATTCAGTAGGCAAGTACACAGTGAAATTGGATCTTTACAGCGATTACGTAATCAGTTTTACCAAAAAAGGATCTACCAGCAAAACAATAAATATTGTAACCAATGTTCCTACAGCCTCTGCTGGAAAACCCTTCAATTATAAGCTCGATGTAGAGCTGACCAATGTGCTGAAAGGCGAAAATGGTGCTGACATTTGGGAAAAGTCTATGGGTAAATTGAGTTACAGTGACAAAGGAGGTTCTTTTCTTTCGGATACCGATTTGGCAAAACTCAATGCGGCTGACCTGGAGCGCACTAAACGCGAAGTTGAAGCCAGCGAAAAGGCGGATGCTATTGCTAAGGAAAAAGCGCAGGCTTTGGCCATGGCTGAGGCCGAACGTTTGGCACGCGAAGAAGCAGAGAAAGCAAAACTGATTGCAGCAGAAAAAGCAACAGCACGAGCTAAAGCTGATGCTGAAGAAAAAGCCCGAAATGAAGCGATGGCAAAGGAAGAAGCGGAGCGTCTGAACAAAGAAATGGCAGAAAAGGCACGCTTGGAGGCAGATGCCAAAGCAAAGGCCGAAGCTGAAGAAAAGGTACGCAAAGAGGCATTGGCAATGGCGGAAGCCGAGCGACTAGAAAAAGCTGCTGCTGAAAAAGCAAGCCTGGAAGCAGAAGCCAAAGCGAAGGCGGAGGCTGATGAAAAGGCGCGCAATGAAGCGCTGGCAAAAGCGGAAAATAAGCGACTGGAAAAAGAAGCTGCTGAGAAAGTAAGACTAGAAGCAGAAGCCAAGGCGAAGGCCGAAACTGATGAAAAAGCGCGACAGGAAGCACTGGCAAAAGCGGAAACTGAACTACTGGAAACAGAAGCTGCTGAGAAAGGAAGAC
>JBBKVM010000012.1:0-4662 GCA_037968415.1 Bacteroidia bacterium
CCCCTACTCTATGATGGTGCAAATGTGCTTGTGGCCGGGAATACCGTGTTTTCATCCACAGATCCATTTTCCACAATTGCCGAGTTAAAGCGGGCTGGCAATGTGGTGGCCTAGCATCAATTATCCAACTTAACGTAATCACTCAAATAATTGAATCCCTTGGTGAGGTGCCCTTGGGTTGCAATGGTTGCGCGCGCTATAAGTCCATCTTTATCATTGTTAAACAAAGCGGGGAGCACTCTTTCCATTAAATGTTTACCAAATGACTCGGAGGCATCGCGCGGGAGTTCGCATGGAAGATTGTCTACAGCCATTACTGTAATGGTATGCTTACCAAATGGAACATCTTCTGCCCGAGTAACCGGGTTAAATCCATAAAAAGGATTTTGAATAGTTGAAGCCCTCACCGTGGATGGAATACTTCCTTTGATGTCGCATGTGATATCGGCTATCACGCTAATGCGGAAAGACGGGTCATTCATTTGTTCAGGAGTGAACAAAACGGGAGCCTCGGGGTTCCAGTACGCACAGTGCATAAGTATATCGCAGATAGGTAAATACTTATTGAACGTACTTTTAAAATTGCCTGGGTTTGCATAAAAATTTTCATTGTTCCATGGTGAGCCATCTAGTGTAGCGTGATAATCTTTGGAATGCAATTGCGCGTAGACCGGCTCACGAAACGAAAAATTAATTACTTCATAAGGGGTGACTTTTCTGATTTTCAATGCACCCAATGTTTCCATAGCACCATTGGCCACCCTTCCGCCTCCTGTTACAAGTATTTTGAGATTAGGCAAATTTATTCGCGTCATTTCATCATACACTTCTTTGATATCACGGCATTGATGTGCGGGTTTCAGCTGAAACAAATCATACTTTCTCCCATACCCACGTATTCCATTGTATGCGCCCACAATACCCGCATAGCGGCCAAAACCAATAACTCTGTTTCCGTCGTTGTCAGTCAAACACTCATAATCAACCAATGTGATGTTTTTCTTCAAAATTGCTTGAAGTGCAGTGCGGTTGTGCGGCTGCTTCTTTATGGTGTGCGAAAAGTACATGTACGTTTTGCCTTCCAACATCTTTGATTCAGGCACTTCTTTTATTCCCAATAACACATCGCAACCAGATACATCACTTGTAATATCAATTCCACTATCCAGATACTCCTGATCTGTGTAACTCCGGTCATCAGATGATTGAACCACAATGGATAGGCCGGGATACAAATCCTGTAACTCGCTGCATTGCTTGGGTGTAAGAGCCACTCGTTTGTCTGGTTGTTCTTTATACTCCCTGAGAAGTCCAATTTTCATAACTATCAGAATTTAATTTTTCAAAAGTAACACTATATATTTCAGACAATAAAGATTGACTGTATAAGAGGCATGAATTTTGTGTATTTTTGTAACCTACAATGGGGCTGACAGGATTCGACAGTAAGTGCGATTATCTTGTAAGCATGCCGAGCGTTGAAGGGTTAGCTCGTAAATATCATTCTTCAAAAGCCTAAATGGCAACAACAATTACGCATTAGCCGCTTAATCTAGGATTAACCCGCTAATTACTTCGGAGAGGTTTTTCTCAACGGCTTTTCCACCTGAAGTATCGACAGACTGAGATAGTGTTACCGGAACCTTGACGGTAATGCAAAACTAAAGAGGATAAGGTGTTTGATTGGTACGCTGCTAACCTGCCAAATACTCGAAAATCTAATAGCAGATAAGCATGTAGAAAGCACGGTGGTTCCTTACCTGGACGCGGGTTCAATTCCCGCCAGCTCCACAATTTAAGTTTTATTAAAGGTTAATTAGCTTCATAATCAAGCGATTAACCTTTTTTTTGTTTCAACAAGTTTCATTAATATCCTATTATTTGCTTCAACAGACGTTTCAACAAATTAATATGTTTCAACAATGAACCAATTCACCTACTCCACCAGATACTATTTGTTTAAATAACTGTTGACCAACAACGTAGCTCCAATTTATTACCCGATCCCCGTCAATCGCAGAAAAGCAGAACTTATTACACATTACAATGTCAATCCAACTAAATGAGATGACATGAAACAAAAGATTAAAGGAGAACCCGAAGTAAATGCAAGCTATGCCTCAATGGAAAAGCGGCTATTTCAAATTTATAATCATGTGAGACTTGGAGAAAAAATAGTTACAGCAACAGAAATCAAAGAAGCATTTTCAGGAAAGAACAAAGCAGAGATAAATTAATTATTTCAATCAATTTCAAGATGAAATAGCTTGTCTATCTGATCAATAGACAAAATTTTAGGTCAAAACACTTGAACTTTCTTGTTTTCATTCGCTTTGCAACATACTTTTAATACTAATTTGGAATGACCTTTAATAATCTTTCGTAATATCCCGTTACGATTTTGCAACATCACAATAACATTTTTGACATGCGTATAAGTAAGTCTCTGCAAAAATCAAATTTTGGTCAGTAAACTGAATTCTTTACCAGCGTATTGCTGATTTAATCCTTCAAGTATGAAAAAGATTTTTTTATTAATCGGAATCGCAGTTGTTCTGTCATCATCCGGCATGGGTCAAGCCCAACAATACTATGTAGGTGTACCGGTTAACGATACTATTACATACATAGGTGCAACCAAGTCTACTGCTTCATGTATTACCTATGATGTGGAAATCATGCCAGTGATTTTCACACTTTCAGGAATTGATCTGTATTTAGTTGTTGACACTATAAGTGATCCGTCAGGAACAATTCTAGCAACCCCATATGGAATGGCATATATTGGTGACACACTTCCGTTACCATCAACATTATGGAGCGGGGGCTATGAAATTTTATTAAATGGAGGATTTGGTTCAAATGCCGGATTTCGGTTGATGGCAAAAGGAACGCCTACAGTAGCGGGTGAAAATTATGCTTGCGACCAATATTCTTTTTTTATGACCCTACCAACATGTGAGATTACATTATCTTTATTTGGTAATATTTATTGTCAGGTTCTCAATCCGGTTAGCGTTAACACAATAGAAAAGTCTATAATCGGTATCTACCCCAATCCAACGACTAACTTTATAAACGTTGAATTTGAAACTCCTCCAGTTAATACAAATGTTTTGATTTATTCCAGCACGGGGACTTTGGTTTTTTCGGAGCAAAATATATCAATCCCCTATTTAACTATTAACACAGAAGATATTACGGCAGGATTATACTCGCTCGTAATATTCAGCAGTGATGGGTTAATTAACACTTTTAAGCTTATCAAAGAATAACCCTTCATCATTCCATAAAACTGAGATAAAAGCCCTGATTGTGATCAAAATAATAAATACATTTAATAATGACTTTCAAATACCAGACTAAAAAACAAACTTTTAGTCTATGCAATAGTTATTATTACAGATAGCTTATGGGCAAATTAGATACATATGAGTCTGTTGAAGAAAAATCTCAGTTTTTTAAGGGGGACCAAGACTACATTGTGGGTAAAGTCGCTCAACTCTTTGATGAATTAGAAACACTCAACAACCACGAATATCTTTTCAGAGGTTCTAAAAATGGCACATACAAACTTTTCAATTCTGCGCAAAGGGAATTTGCCTTGAGAGAAATTTCTGCTTTAAAATTGATGAATCCTGAATACGATCCATATCCAAAATGGATAAATGGCATGATAAAGGAGGTTCAACAATGGAATTCAAATACTTTACAAAATTATCTTCAACATAGAGATGGTAAGCAGCCTGGTGATTTTGAATACTTAAGCTACATGCAACACAATGGATTCCCAACTCCATTGTTAGATTTTACGTACAATCCATTTGTAGCATTATATTTCGCTTGTGAGAACGTTATGTATAATAATTCAGATATTGATTTGAACAGCTGCATTTCAATATACTATTTCAACACGGAGCATTTAGTTTATAGGAGTATGAATCCGGACGATTTATCACTCCTTTCATTAGAACAACAAATGCCTTATCTGGAGTTTATGGAAAAACGTCCATTAGCAATTTTACAAACCGATTCCGTCTTATACAAAATAAAGAACAGTATGAATATAATTAATCAACGGGGTTGTTTTATATTTAATGCGAATTCGACTAATCCTTTAGAAATCGAATATATCAATCTTATCAAAAACTTATCTAGCGATAGTCCGTTACCAAATCTAAATGTAGGAGCAAAAATGACCTGCATTAATATCCACAAAAGCGTAATTCCTAAAGTAATCGAACTTTTGTTTAAGCGACACAACATAGATCAAGACTTTATTTATCCGAATATTAAAAAACAAAAGGACTCCATCATAAATAATAGTATTATCAACATATTGGAATGAACATCGTATTGATTCAAATTTGTTTTAACAAGGAATAACTAATCAATGTAATTATCTGATATACAGGCATAATGGCAATTATCGTGGTTCCCGCTAGCTCCACCAAACAAGTTTACTAAAGGTTAATTAGCTTCATTATCAAGCGATTAACCTTTTTTTATTTCAACAAGTTTCAACAAAATTCATTAATAACATATCCAGAAAAGCAAAACCAGAATCAAACTTGCTTGCAGAATATTTCAATTTCTAAATCAAGGCAAGAATAAAATTTCAGCTATGATAACTCTGTCATTTGGCAAAGACTACTCCAACGA
>JBBKVM010000013.1:0-27406 GCA_037968415.1 Bacteroidia bacterium
TGTGTCAAATGCTTTCTTTATTTCACTTTCGCTTGCTCCCTCTGCCTTCAACAAGCGGTAACGATCCGATCGCTTCATGCCCTGTTCCAATACTTCCACATGCGGCCCCCACGGATCGCGGCCTTTCCAATGGTCAAAGAATACACTTTGCAATTCGGTAAGATGTTCCGTTACCGCATCCTCGGCATATTGCTGCATGCGCGAGTTGATAGTGGTATAAACGCGCAAGCCATCACGATAAATATTGTACGAAGTACCATCGGCTTTGGTGTGTTCTTTGCACCATTTGGCCAGTTCAAGTCGCAGAAATTCTCTGAAGGAAGGTGCTAATCCTTCGTTGTGGGTGCCTGCTGCAAAGCGAAGCAGGATAGGCATTTGGCTTAATGAATCGTACTCTGCACGGGTGAGCATATCATACTTCAACATCTGCCCCATCACTACATTTCTTCGTTCGGTCGAGTTTTTAGGATTGCGTACCGGGCTGTAATACGTGGGCGCTTTTAGCAACCCTACCAACACAGCAGCTTCGGGCACCAAAAGCGAGTCGGGTGACTTGCCAAAAAATGTTTGAGAGGCAGATTTGATTCCATACGCATTGCTGCCAAACTCCACTGTGTTGAGGTACATTGCCATGATCTCGTTTTTGGTGTAGTTGCGCTCGAGACGCGTGGCGGTAATCCACTCTTTTATTTTTGTGATGGCAATATTACTGGTACGACTGCCTTCTTCGGCTTCGCGAGTACGGTAAAGATTTTTTGCAAGTTGTTGAGTGATTGTGCTGCCGCCACCCGATGAACTTTGTCGGAGTATGATGGTCTTGAACAACACACGAAACAAACCGCGAATGTCTACGCCCGAATGCTCTTCGAAACGTATATCTTCAGTTGCTTTCAATGCATTGATCACATTGGGCGACAATTCTTCAAAATGTATGTTGGAACGGTTTTGAAAATAATACTTGCCCAACAGTACTTGATCACTCGAGTACACTTCTGAAGCCAGATTGCTTTGCGGATTTTCCAATTCTTCGAAGCCGGGCAAGCTGCCAAACAAACCAAATGAAGTGGCTACGATAAGCAAAGCCAGTAGCACTAACGGTCCGGCTATGATTATCCAAAGCCCGATAATATATTTGGTGTACGATTTGTTTTCAGTAGTTGCCATTCAATCCAATACTTATGTGTGCGCTAAAGTGTTCAAAATTAGCATTTTTTATCTGCTTGGAAACGATTCTGCCACCCTGCTTCAATGCATTTCGCTACGCTGACTTGTGTGGCTTGCTTTTTATTAAAGATGAAAAAGATAAATTTACTTTTTACAAATTGACACTTCAATATTTTGCTGGAAACCAACCTTACATATTTGACTGACCCTGCGCTGGAGGCCAACGCGGTGGTGGTGCGCACCCAACTCAACGAAGACGGCACACTCTCTGTTGTTACCGACCACACCATTTTTTATCCTCAAGGAGGTGGGCAGCCTTGTGATATGGGCACTATGTCAACCGCCAAAGGCGCTTTGCTAATCACCCAAGTAAAAATGGATAATGGAGAAGTGCTGCACACCGGAGTTTCTGATAAGGATATCTTCACCGAGGACGAAGAAGTAAACCTGAAAGTGGATGCTGCGCGCAGGCTGTTGCACTGCAGGCTGCACACTGCCGGACACTTGGTAGATGCGGCTATGGCCAATCTTGGCTATGCCTTGAAGCCAGGACGCGGCTATCATTTTGCAGATGGTTCTTATGTTGAGTATGAAGGTATCATAGAAGCGGAGCATAGAAATGAGCTGAAAAAACTACTCACCGATGAATTGAACCGTTTGGCTGCCGCGGCACTGGATGTGAGCGGAAGATTTTATCAACCGGCAGAATTGGCTGATGTGTGCATGCACATGCCAGGATACATACCCGACAGTGGCAATGTGCGCGTGGTATTTATTGATGGCAAATATGGTTGCGCCTGCGGAGGCACCCACGTAAGTAACACAAGCACACTGCAACAGATGGAAGTGTATAAAATAAAATGCAAAAACGGATGTACACGCATCAGTTATAAACTGGTTTCGCCCCATGCTTGAGATTAAAGAAGCCATGCCATTGCATTTGCCCGCCATTACCGAAATATATAATGACGCAGTGCTGAACACAGTTGCCACTTTTGATACCAAACCCAAAACGATCCGGCAGCAAGAAGCCTGGTTGGCCGGCCATGATAGCAAGCAGTTTCCGGTGTTGGTGGGCGAGGAGAATGGGGTGGTCGTGGCGTGGGCATCTTTGTCGAGATATTCCGACCGGTGCGCCTATGACCAAACTGCAGAAATATCAGTGTATGTGGCAGCGGCCAGGCGTGGCCAGGGTTATGGCAAATATTTAGTGGAGGTGATTACCGAGCGGGGTAGGCTGGAGGGGCTGCACACCATAGTGGCAAGAATCACACAGGGCAACGCTTCCAGCGTACACATCCATGAAGCATTGGGATACCAACAGGTGGGCGTGCTGCGTGAAGTTGGTAATAAGTTTGGCCAACAGTTGGATGTTCACATCATGCAGAAAGTTTTTGATTGAGTAATTTTATTCCTTGTATGCCTTCGTATCCCAATCCCATAAAATCTAAACTGCCGCAAGTAGGTACCACCATATTTTCGGTAATGAGCAAGCTTGCCCAAGAACACGGTGCAATAAATTTATCCCAGGGCTTTCCTGATTTTGACTGCCCGCCCGAGTTGGTGGAACTGGTGCACCAGTTTATGAAACAGGGTCACAACCAATACGCACCCATGCAAGGAGTGATGGCCCTGCGCGAGGCCATCGCGCGCAAAACTCAAAAACGCTACAGCGCTGTGTATCATCCCGACACAGAAATTACCATCACCGCTGGTGCTACGCAGGCCATATACACTGCCATCACTTCAGTAATAAAGGAGGGTGATGAGGTAATCATATTTGAACCTGTGTACGATTGCTACGCACCGGCCATCACGCTCAACGGTGGCATCACTGTGAATGTAAAACTGAAAGCGCCTGATTATCATATAGAATGGAACGAAGTAAAAAAACTGATCAGCCAACGTACGCGCATGATCATCATCAACACTCCGCACAACCCCACCGGTGCCATTCTCACAGCCAAAGACATGGCTCAGCTTGAAAAGCTTACGCGCGACAACGACATTATTATTTTGAGCGATGAGGTGTATGAACACATCATCTTCGATGGATACGAACACCAGAGTGTGGCGCGTTATCCCGCACTGGCCGAGCGCAGTTTTATTGTGTATTCATTTGGTAAAACTTATCATACCACAGGATGGAAAATAGGTTACTGCCTGGCACCCGAAAATCTGATGACCGAATTCAGAAAAGTGCATCAGTTCCAGGTGTTCGCAGCCAATACCGCCATACAAATGGCATATGCGGCCTTTCTTGAAAACGAAAATCACTACAACGAGTTGCCCTCCTTTTACAATGCCAAACGCGACTTATTCAACAGCTATCTCAAAGAATCAAAGTTTAAACTTCGCCCCTCCAACGGGTCGTATTTTCAATTGCTTGATTACAGTGCTTTATCCAAACAAAAAGACACTGACTACGCGTTACACCTGATAAAAGAACATGGCGTGGCTTCGGTGCCGGTATCGGTATTCTATTCCCGGCCTGTCGATAAGCATGTACTGCGTTTTTGTTTTGCAAAGAAAAACGATACCATCGAACAGGCTGCCGAACGGTTGCAAAAAATAAAACCAACAAATGGATAATCTACGCGTCACTATTGTACAGGCAAAACTTGTGTGGGAACAGCCTCACAAAAACATTGCACACTTTACAGACTTGCTGAATGATGTGCAAAGTGGGGACACGGATCTTATTGTATTGCCCGAAATGTTTAATACCGGGTTCAGTATGAATGCTACATTACTGGCGGAGCAAACAGGTGGGCCATCTATGAAGTTTTTGGCTCACCTGGCTCAAGAAAAAGACTGCGCAGTAACTGCCAGTTTGATAATAGAAGAAAAAGGAAAGTTTTTTAATCGGATGATTTGGATGCTATCCGATGGTACATACGAAGTATATAATAAGCGCCATTTGTTCCGGCTTGCCCAGGAAGAAACTGTATTTGCTGCCGGCAACGAAAGAGTGGTAGTGAAATACAAAGGATGGCGCATTCTTTTGCAGGTATGTTATGATTTGCGCTTTCCGGTATGGAGCCGCAACTGCAACGACTATGACGCAGTGCTCTACATTGCCAACTGGCCCGAGCGTAGGAGTTTTGCGTGGCGCAGTTTGCTCACCGCACGTGCCATCGAAAACCTGGCGTATGTAGTGGGTGTTAATCGCGTGGGTAAAGATGGCAACGAGGTAATACACAGTGGTGACTCAGCCATCATAGATGCCAAAGGAGAGTATGTATTGCAATGTAAGCCGGGTGAAGAGGGCGTGCACACAGCTACCCTTTCAATGAAAGACTTGCTTGATTTCAGAGAAGTGTTTCCTGCCGGTATGGATGCTGATAAATTTTCAATACACATTTGATCATGCAACTCTGGCTTCGTGATTTTTCAGCCGAACTTAATTTTAAGACCGCACGCAGCAGCGGGCCGGGCGGGCAGCATGTAAACAAAACTGAAACCAAAGTTACACTTGTGTTTGATGTTGCAGCTTCACTACTTTTCTCCGATGAAGAAAAAGCCAGGTTGCGCTCGCAATTGCGCACTCGCATCAACAAGTTGGGCCATCTGAGTATATCCAGCAGCGCGGGGCGGTCACAGTTTCTGAATAAAAAGAAGACGGTCGAAAAATTTTATGCGTTGCTTGAAAAAGTATTTGCGCCACAGAAAGTGCGCAAGCGCGCAAGGCCATCGCAAGCCAAAGTAGAGGAGCGGCTGCAAAACAAAAAGAAGCTGTCAGAAAAAAAAGAAAGCCGCAAAAAGATTGATGACTGATCAGCGGGCTACTACCAGCCTGCGCGCAAATGCCCGTCCATCGGCCTGCTCTAAGCGCACCATGTAAATTCCATTTTCAAATGATGTGGTGTTGAGTGTAACGGTACGATCGCCAGACACCAAAATTTTATTCATCACCAATTTGCCCAATGCATCAAAAACTTTTACTGCACCGCCAGAAGATGCATCAGTCAATCGAATGGTGGCAGTGTGTGAAGAAGGTGATGGAAATAATTCAAAACCACCGGAAGCAGTTTCAGCTATTCCAACAGTGGTAGGCGTAACGGTAAAACTAATTTGTGAAGGCGTGGGATTAGCAAAAGCCATACAATCGCCAGATGAACTGAAATTAAAAGCGAGTGAGTAGTTGCCTGCGGTTAATTGCCCCAGTGGAAAAGTGTCTGTTCGACCGCAAATGGCAGTAAGCAAACCCATGCAATAACCTGCATCTATTGTAATCATACCCGGACCAATGTTTGTGTTGTCAAATCCAATCCAGCATCCCGAATTAGCTGTCCATACTTCCGCAATAAAACTCACCTGATCTATATCTGTAGGATTGGATGGAGTGATAGACATCGCTACTACACCCCCACCTTGGGCCAAGATCAAATTAGAAGATGAAACAATTATTAAAAAAGAAGCGAGAAATTTTGTAATGGTTTTCATGACTTGAAGTTTATTTTTCAAGTTAACACTATCACAATAAAAATCAAAACTGAATTGTAAAAGAAAGGTTAAACAACCGGAGTGAACTGCTTCAGAAAACGCACATCATTTTCAAAAAAGATACGCAGGTCTTTGATCTGGTATTTGAGCATGGCTATGCGTTCTATGCCCATGCCAAAGGCAAAGCCACTGTACTTTTTGCTGTCTATTTTGCAATTGTCGAGCACTGCAGGGTCTACCATTCCGCAGCCCATTATTTCTACCCAACCGGTGTATTTGCATATGTTACAGCCTTTGCCACCACACAAAAAACAAGTCACATCCATTTCGGCCGAGGGTTCGGTGAATGGAAAATAAGATGGCCTTAAACGGATGGCAGTATCTGCGCCAAACATTTCACGCGAAAAATAAAGCAGCGTTTGTTTCATGTCGGCCATAGACACGTTCTCGTCAATATATAACCCTTCAACCTGGTGAAAAATGCAATGCGCGCGGGCTGATATGGCTTCGTTGCGAAACACCCTGCCGGGAGATATGGTGCGGATAGGCGGCTTTGTGCCTTCCATCACGCGTACCTGTACCGATGACGTGTGCGTGCGCAAGGCGATGTCGGGATCCTTTTCAATGAAAAAAGTATCCTGCAGATCGCGTGCGGGGTGGTCAGGAGGGAAATTTAAAGCAGAGAAATTATGCCAATCGTCTTCTATCTCGGGGCCCTCGCTGAGGGTAAACCCAATGCGATTGAAAATACTGATGATCTGATTACGCACGAGCGACAAAGGGTGGCGCGAGCCTGTCTCCAAAGGTTCACCAGGGCGGGTGTAGTCGAGGCCCGAGGCGCTGTCGCTTTGTTTGTTTTCAAATAGCTCTTTGTAATGTTGGAATTTAGACTCAGCAGCATTTTTTAATGTGTTCACCTGCTGACCATATTCCTTGCGTGCATCAGCAGTTATGTCTTTCATGGATCCAAACAGCTCCTGTAGCACACCTTTTTTAGTAAGCCAGCGCAACCGATAATGCTCCAATTCGGCAGCATCTGCCGGGGCAAAAGCCTCCACTTCCTTCAATAACGATTCGATGGAATTTTCCATTTCCTAAGAACAGCTGAATTTACTTTTGAGTTAAATTAAGAGCCTATGCGACTACTTGACAATTTTCATTGTCATTTTCACATCAGCTACCGGACGGTCACCGGGCGCAGTTTTCACAGCTGCTATCTTGTCTATCACTTCCATGCCCGAAATCACTTCGCCAAACACAGTGTAGTTTTTATCAAGATGCGGTGTCCCGCCAACTGTGGTGTAGGTCTGGCGTTGCTCGGCAGTATACTTGGCTCCGCCCATGCGACTTTCCATTGCATTTAACTCCTCAGTGTTATAAGTACGTCCCTGTACAATATAGAATTGGCTACCACTCGATTCTTTCTTAGGGTTCACATTGTCGCCCATGCGCGCGGCCGACAGCACACCTTTTTTGTGGTAATACTTTTCTACAAATTCGGCAGGTACCGTGTATCCGGGGCCTCCATTGCCTAATTGCTGCCCTTCGGTAGCATTTTTCGAATCAGGATCTCCACCCTGAATCATGAAATCTTTAATCACACGGTGAAACAAAGTGCCGTTATAATAACCTTCATTTACCAGCTTGATAAAGTTGTCGCGGTGCAACGGTGTTTCATTGTAAAGTTTCACTTTCATATCACCGTACTCGGTGCTTATCAGCACAATGCGATCGCCTGATTTGGTATCGGCAGCTGTTTTGTTTTGCGAAAATGCGAGTGTAGTGCATATTAACACTATAGAGAATAAGAGCGTAATTTGTTTTTTCATTGGGAGATAATGTTAACGTTAGCAGAAAATTTTGTTAATTAGCGAAGCAATTATAAAACCACAACGCATGTTGCGTGACAATATTACCAAAATTATACCATTCTTGAAAAGGGGAATTTGGATCCAGAGTTTGATTTTACTGGCAATGGTTTCCACTGCGGTGGTTTCTTGTAAAAAGACCGGCCCTGCGGAAGCATTGGTGGTGGTGCGCAATGCTTCGGGAAGCCCTGTGCAGGGTGCGCGCGTGGTGCTGCGGCAGGATAGCGTCAGAAACCCTACCAACAATACGCAGGCCAATGTATATCAAAGCGAAATCACCAATTTTGGTGGAGAGGCATTCTTCTCCTTCAAAAATGAAGCGGTGCTGAATGTGGAAGTTTCCCTGGACACTTTCTTTGTAAAAGACTTTATCAGACTTGAACAGTCTGAAACTGTCACCAAAGATATTGTTCTCAAGTAAGCAAATCCTGCTCCTTAAAGTATTGTATTACCGACTGTCGCAAGAGTAAATCCTGTTCCTTGAGTGTGAGCGAGGGCAATTTCTTTACCAATTCCCATTGTGGCCACCCTTCATCATCTTGCCCAGTAAGTTCATAGTAACCATAATAGCTCATCAGCTTACAGGTAGATATATGCATAAGGTCCTGCTTTTCGTCCTTGCTGAACTTGCGTGAGCCCTGACCCAGCTCCTGCACACCCACCAAAAAAATGATGGCCTGCAGATCGGGCTTTTCTTCAAATTGAGACTCCAGAAGAGTTAATACTCGCTCCCAGTCTTCTTTAAGTTCAGATATGTGCGTGGCATCCATAACTCAAATGTACAATTTGCAAAATATTGTGTACCCTTTTATACTACAAAGCCGTAGAAACACTACCTAATCTAGTAACCTAAATGAAAAAAATACTCGCATTCATATTCCCACTCATTATTGCAATGAATGCTGAGGCCACACGCGCAGGCCAGCCCATCGAAGTCGCCTTTGTGATTGACATGAGCGGCAGTAGCAATGGCTTGCTGAATGATGTGCGAAACAGTTTTTACACCGTCATTAACGAAATTTCTTCATTGCAGCCGGCACCGCAGCTAAAAATCGCTTTGGTATTATATGGTCGCCCGAGTTTTGGCCGCGATTTCAATTATGTAAAAGTCGTAAGCGACTTTACCACCGACTACGATCAAATTATGTTTGAACTTGTCAAATTAAAACCTTTTGTCGAAAAAGGAGACCAGTTTGTGGGGTCAGCCATCAATGCCGCCAATCGAAATTTGAACTGGTCGTCAAACGCTGAAGTACCTAAACTTATGTTTCTGATTGGTAACGGTATGGTGAATACCAGCATGTATGATTTTAAGAAAGCGACCGAAGAATCATTTGAGAAAGGAATTCAGGTAATGCCCGTTTATGCATTTGTATATTCAAAGGTGTTAAGAGAAATACCAGGCTGGCAGGTGATAGCAAACGTAGCCGGAACCACTTACAACGAAATTCAAATCAACAAGCCTTTGCGTTGGGTTACCATATGTCAGGACAATGATGCATTGATACAATTCAACAAAAAACACAACAGTTCTTTCGTTCCTTTTGCAGTACATTCATCCGAATTGGAAGATCGGAATCGCTCCATTGATGAGTACTGCCACCATGCCGGTCCTTCGGTGCTGGAGGCGCGTACTTATTTCAAATGCAGCGATGCCTACCGGAAAGAAGTGGCCAGGTGGGATCTCGTTGAAAACACCTACAAAGATTTTTTAAACATCGCACTGATAGACCGGACCTACATGGATGGCAGCCTTGGCGACATGGATGAGTATGCTTTCAAATCGTATGTATATAATATGCGTATCGAAAGGTCGCGGGTGCAAAGCGAAATGTTTTATCTGACAGGAGGCAACAATCGACAGTATCAGATAAACAGCAAGCGTGCTTTGCAGTTTATTTCAAACAGCACTACGTTTCAGCAAGTGACTATTGATGCAATAATGAAAATTGCGCTGCAGCGCGGTTATGCACTTCCCCCGTTTGCCAGCAATTGATGCATACTTTCTGTTTGCCATCAATACAGACAAAACATTTTAGTAAGTTAAATCATGAACTCAACTCTCCATAATATTTAATTGTGACGAAACTACTTTTCCTTCTGCGCCATGCCAAGTCCGATTGGAACAACGACCTTGGCGATCATGAACGTCCACTCAACGAAAGAGGATTGCGCGATGTCCCACTAATGGCCGCGCGCATTGCAAATCAAATTCAAACTCCAGAAACAATTATTGCCAGCTCGGCCGTGCGCACTCAAACCACCGCACGCTTAATGGCCACAGCATTTGGTATTCAACAATCTGCCATCCAAACTTTCTCCGATTTGTATCTGGCGCCACCGAACACCATGCTCAACAAATTGCAACACACACCCTTGTCTATAGACTCGCTGATGATGGTGGCTCATAACCCGGGCACTACCGAGTTGGCAAATTTTTTCCATCCACGTCTGATTGACAATATCCCTACATGTGGTGTGGTGTGTTTGCAGTTCGATGTGGACGATTGGAAAAATATTTCGCCCGCCAACGGGCAAGTAATGTTTGTAGACTACCCCAAAAAATAATTCTAATCAGTGGTTCCAAACCAATCCTATGCTGCTGGGATTGGCCTGCACGCGCCACGCATGCTTTCCATTGTGTAGGTGCAACTTGGGCACTCCCCATCCGCACAGGGCTCCCACTGCATAGCCGGTTATCACATCGCTGGCAAAATGCTTGCCCGCCCGCATACGCAAATAGCCGGTAGCCGCAGGTAGTGTAGCTGCTGTTGTCCACACCAGTGTGCGAATGCCTGTGCGCAACTCCGGACGCAGGTCGGTAATTATAGTAGCCGCAACAAAACATGAAGCAGCCGCATGTGATGTGTGCCCCGAAAAAAAGGAAAGCCGTGCCTCTGAATTAATTCGCTCGCTGATTTCTGCCTGTGCGTTATATACATACGGCCTTGCGCGCTGAACACTGTACTTGGCTATTTGTGTGAGGCCGTAGGTGACCAACAATGCTTCGCTCGATATGATTGCCACGCCAACTTTTTGGGAAGGAGTCGTTGCAGTAATGGCTACGAGCAGTGGTAATAGGGTAGAGCCTATGCTTGTGAAATCGCTTGCACGATCGGCCGTTGCGCTTAGCCATTTGGTGGCCGGTCTGTCAAATGAAGAAACACTGGCAGAAGAAAGAGTTTGTAAATAGACTGCGTCAAATCCTTGCGGTTGGTTAAGTTTTGATGCAGCATACCCACCCAGGCCCACGCTTCCAAACACTGCTATGTGAGGCAACTCAGTTTGCCAATGCAGATGATAGCGCACACTATCTCCCTGCGCCTGTGAAATGGACGCATTCCATTGCATGAGACATAAAAGAAAAAACACTAAGAGCTGTTGTCTGGTCATTTAAGTTAAATGTTGCCCAAAATTGTAAAGTAAATTAAGTAATAATATCACCGACAGGTTTAGCCACAAAGCGAACTTAAAGAAACCCATGCCGCAAATTAGAGTATAAGGAAGCAAACCTCTCCTTAATAACCATGAATTTTTTAGATGCCGTGATTATTATTCCGCTCGCTTGGGGCGCCTACAAAGGCTTTCAGCGCGGGTTTATTATTGAAGTAGCGCTGCTGATGGCATTGCTTCTTGGCCTTATGGGCGGATTAAAATTTGCTGACAAGGCAGCCGTGTTTCTTTCTTCCAAATTCGAAATCAATTCGCAAGTGCTGCCATTTGTCAGTTTCCTTGCCGTGTTTATAGCCATCATTATTTTGGTTGTGTTGTTTGGCAAATTGCTTGAAACGGTGGTGAGCATGACCGGCCTGGGGATAGTCAACAAAATAGCAGGAGGCATGCTGGGCATTACAAAATGGGTGTTGGCCATCAGCACTTTTTTGTTCCTCTTCGGCCCGGTGGATAGCAAATACAATTTGTTGAGCAGCGAACGAAAAGAAAGTTCAATGCTCTATCAACCGGTAAAAAGTTTTTCAGAATTTGTAATTCCTGCGGTATCTGAGCTCAAAGAAAAATATCGCGACAGGATTCAATTTTCCATCATCATGCGGATGCCAGGAAGCTCTTTTCCCTCAATAAATTCGAGTAGTGCTCCACCACCTGTAGAGACGTAACTTACCTGGTTTGCCAGCCCAAATTTATTGATCGCGGCAGCAGAATCTCCGCCACCTATCAACGAGTAGGCCCCTGCGCTTGTGGCCTCGGCTATTGCGTGCGCTACTTCCTTGGTGCCGTTAGCAAAGTTGCTCATTTCAAATACACCCATGGGGCCATTCCATAGTATGGTTTTCGAATTGCGAATCACTTCGCAAAACCTTTTCACACTATCAGGACCAATATCGAGACCCATCCAACCGTCAGGAATATTAGCTGCTTCGCATATTTGTGTATTGGCGTCATTGGCAAACTTGTCTGCTGCCACAGCATCGGCAGGCAATGAAATAGATACTTTTTTATCAGCCGCTTTCTTTTTCAGCATGGTGGTGTATTCCACTTTATCTGCTTCCAGCAGCGATGAACCTATGTTACCACCTTCGCCTTTAATAAATGTGAATGCCATGCCACCACCTATAACCATGTGGTCTACTTTCTCCATCAGGTTTTCTATTATCAAAATTTTGTCTGATACTTTGGCGCCTCCCAATATGGCGGTGAAAGGATGCTTGGCATTGTGGAGCAAATGCTCCGCATTATTTATTTCATCTGCCATAAGGAAGCCAAACATTTTGTTGCCATCAAAAAACTGCGCGATCACAGCAGTGGAGGCATGCGCTCGGTGGGCTGTGCCAAAGGCATCATTTACATAGGCATCGCCTAGTCCTGCCAGTGCGCGGGCAAAATCCTTATCGCCTTTTTCTTCCTGTGGATGAAACCGCAGGTTTTCGAGCAATAGCACATCGCCCGTTTGCAATTCGCGAGCTGCGCGCTCAGCCTCCGGGCCAATGCAGTCAGTGGCAAAACGCACATTTACTTTCAGCAGTTTGGAAAGATGCGCAACCAGATGCGACAACGAAAACTTTTCTTCGTAGCCGGCTTTGGGTCTGCCCAAGTGGGACATAAGAATAACCGAACCTCCCTCTGCTAATATTTTATTGATGGTGGGTAGCGATGCTTTTATACGCGTATCGTCAGTGATGTGAAACTGACTGTCGAAGGGAACATTGAAGTCCACACGCACAAGCACTTTTTTGTCAGAGAAATTAAATGTATCCATATCCGCCATGCGCACAAAAATACTCTTAAAAATGATTTCGCGAATTACCACTTCCCACCTGTGCACAAGAGATAAAGTGCTAATTTCGCAGAGATGTTATTCAGTGATATCATAGGTCAGCATGCGGTAAAAGAGCGTCTGGTGCGCACTGTGCACGAGCAGCGCATAAGCCATGCGCAGCTTTTTGCAGGTCCTTCGGGCGCGGGCGTGTTGCCCCTGGCAGTGGCTTACGCACAATACATTACTTGCGAAAACCGAAGTGATAAAGATAGCTGTGGGGTGTGTCCGGCATGTGTGAAGTTTGCTAAACTGGTGCATCCCGATGTGCACTTTACCTATCCGGTAGCCACGGTAAGAGATGTGAAGAAGCCTACCAGCATTGACTTTGTGCAAACGTGGCGCGAATGTTTTATTGCCAATCCATACCTCGACCTCAACGAATGGTATCAGGCGCTGGGTATCGAAAACAAGCAAGGTTTCATGTCGGTAGAGGAAAGTGCCGACATACTTAAGCGGCTAAGCCTTAAGACTTTTGAATCAGAATATAAGTTTGTGATCATTTGGCTTGCTGAAAAAATGCGCGCAGATGCAGCCAACAAATTGCTGAAGATGATTGAAGAGCCGCCTCAGAAAACACTCTTTCTGTTGATTTCAGAAAATCCTGATCAACTGCTGCAGACTATACGTTCGCGCACCCAACTGGTGCGTATCAACAGGATTGATGACAAAGAGATGGTGGAAGCTGTGGCGCAAAGGCATGATTTGGCGTGGAACAAAGCCAATGCGCTGGTACATCTGGCCGACAGCAATTACAGTCAGGTGCTGCATTTGTTGGGTAACAGTGAAGAAAATAGTATCATGGTGCAGGATTTTTTGGAGTGGATGAGATTGTGCTTTCAGCTGAAAATGGATGATCTGTTGGTATGGATAGAGGACATGGCAAAAACCGGCCGCGAACATCAAAAGAACTTTTTGCACTACGGCACACAAATGGTGCGCGAATGCGTGATTCACAACTTTGCGGATGTAGGTATGATGAAACTGAGCAAAGATGAGCAGGCAGAGGTGGGTCGATTTGCCGCGTACATCACGCAGAACAATATTTACAGGTTTGTGGAAGAGTTCAATAAAGCTTATTTTCACATCGAGAGAAATGGAAATCCAAAAATCATCCTGATGGATTTGTCTATCAGATTGAATCGGTTGCTTCATTCTAGGTAGATACTTTTCCGGGAAATTAGAAGCGGCATTTTCTCAATTAATTTTAATTTTTGTTCACCACACAATCAACAATATAGTTATGGGCTGCGGAACATGTTCAAGCGGAAAAGACGGGGCTCCGGGCGGTTGTCAGAATAATGGCACGTGCGGCACCGGAGGCTGCAACATGCTCAATACATACAATTGGCTGGGAGACATGGTGCTGCCAGCCGGGCAGAAAAAATTCGATATCGTAGAAGTTCGTTTCAAAGGCAGCCGCAAAGAGTTTTACCACAATGAAGACAATGCCGAATTAAAAAACGGTGACGTAGTAGCAGTGGAAGCCAGTCCTGGTCACGATGTAGGTACGGTAAGCATGGTAGGCGAATTGGTGCGGTTTCAGCTTATCAAAAATGGCCTCACCGAAAAATCAAAGGAAATAAAAAAGCTATACCGTGTTGCCAAACCCAACGAGCTGGAGAAATGGAATGCAGTGAAACAGCTGGAGAAAAACACAATGCATCGATCGCGCGAAATTGCTTTGCAGTTGAAGTTAGAAATGAAATTGAGCGATGTGGAATTTCAGGGCGATGGCAAGAAAGCGATATTCTATTACACAGCAGATGGTCGAGTCGATTTCAGGGCACTGATTGTGCGGCTGGCTGATGAATTTAAGATAAGAGTTGAAATGCGCCAGATAGGCATGCGCCAAGAGGCAAGTCGGTTGGGCGGCATTGGGTCGTGCGGCCGCGAATTGTGCTGCAGCACATGGCTCACCTCATTCAAATCGGTTTCTACCAGCGCTGCCCGATACCAAAATCTTTCTCTCAATCCACTCAAACTTGCAGGGCAGTGTGGTAAACTGAAGTGTTGCCTCAACTACGAACTAGACAGTTACCTCGATGCACTGAAGGATATTCCTGATAGTGGCATCAGACTAGAGACAGAGATGGGCTCCGCGGCACACAGAAAGACAGACATATTTAAACGTGTGATGTGGTATGCCTACCAGTTTCCTCGCGGAGCCAAAGGTGAGCATGCCGACACTGGCGAAGCAAGCTGGGTGCCCATGCCGGTAGACAGAGTAAAAGAAATTATTGCACTCAATAAGCAAAATAAAAAACCAGCCGATCTGGGCCACTATTCCTTTACACCGATAAAGCACGAAGAAAAAATTGGTTATTCAGACGTGGTGGGCCAAGATAGCCTCACGCGCATGGACAAGCAAAAATCAGGTAACCGCAACAAGAAAAGAAAGAATAAGAAGAAGCGCAGGCCCAATCAATCACAAGGCGATAAGAACAAACCAAACGAATGATGCCAACACACTTTTTGAATCACATAAACAAGGCCATGGTGGTGTGCGCAATGGCAATGAGCGTATTTATGTTAACTGCATGCGACCCCTCCCGCATTTTTGAAGACAACATCGAAATAGAAGATATGAAGTGGGACATGAACAGCCCTGTATCTTTTCAGGTGCCCATAGCTGACACCAGCGCACGCTACAATGTGTATTTGAATGTGCGCAACAGCGGCCACTATCAGTTCAGTAACATATACCTGTTTGTTAATACCACCCTGCCCGACAACAGCATTTCGCGCGATACTGTGGAAATAACATTGGCCGACCCCGATGGCAAGTGGCGCGGCAAAGGCCTGGGCGATATCTGGGACAACCGGTTTTTATTCAAAGACAATCTTCAGTTTCCCCTCACAGGCGATTACCGTTTTGATATTTTTCAGGCCATGCGCGTGGAAGTATTGCCCAACATCATGGACATCGGCATCAGAATTGAGAAAGCACAGCATTAATTGCCTGAGCAAAGTTGACTGTTCTGTTCCAATTGTTGAAAGTAATGTCATAAAAGGACATTTATTTCTGAAACCAAACAGCCTCATTTTCGTATTTAGTTCTGAATTAAAAACCCAAGCCGCGCATTATATGCCCGGTTTAACTATTCAAACAACTGAAAATGAGCAAACTGTACCCTTCCGTTATCATGTATTGCGCTATCGCACTGATATTTAGCGGATGTGCCCAAAGCACCTATCAACAAGGAAATCATCTTTATAACAACCTGGCCTATTCCGCTGCAACTGAGCGCTACCAAGCAGCACTGAAGAAAAAAGACATTCCTGATGCCAAAATCAGGCTTGCAGATTCATACCGATTAACAAACCAGTCGGAAATGGCAGAAAAATATTACCGTGAAGTGGTGGAAATGCCCACCGCGCAGCCCATTCATAGGCTCTACTTTGCGCAAATGCTCATGCGCAATGGCAAATCTGATGAGGCTCGCCATTGGTTTACACAGTATTTGGAAGCCAAACCTAACGACCGCGATGCCCGCACCATGTTGGCGTCAATAGACTCTATTGAGGTGTTTAAATCCGACTCGTTGCGATATGCAGTAGAGCTATCACCCCTCAACAGCAACTCTTCAAGTTTTGCTACTGTGTTTTATAACAATGGAATTGTGTTTGCCAGTGATCGTAATGCTTCCGGATCAAAGCGCAATGCCGAATGGACCGGCCGCCCCTTTCTTGATTTATACTACGCAAAGCATGAAGCAGATGATAAGTGGGGTATGCCTGTAGCACTGAAAGGCGATGTGAATGGAATGTATCATGACGGGCCTGCTACTTTTTCAAGTGACGGCAACACAATGTATTTCACCCGAAACAATTATTTAAATAAACGCTCTACTCCCAACAGTGACCGTGTGATAAACCTGCGTATATTTTCAGCAGTGAACAACAACGGTGAATGGGGAAATATCCGAGAGTTCCCGCTCAACCACAAAGAATATTCAGTAGGGCATCCCACCATCAACAGCAAAGGAGATGTGTTATACTTCGTGTCTGATATGCCGGGCGGATATGGCGGCACTGATTTATGGATGAGCCGCAAGACAGGCGAGAATACCTGGAGCGAACCCACCAATATGGGTGCTGATATCAATACCGCATACAATGAGGCATTCCCTTATTTGCAAAACGACACTGTACTATATTTTGCTTCGCAAGGCCATGCCAACATGGGTGGACTGGATGTATTCGAATCATTGTACGATGGACAGAAATGGTCGGCTCCACAGAACATGAAATACCCCATCAACACAGCATCAGATGACTTTGCCTACAGTGTAGATGCAAAAGGTGAAATGGGATTTCTGTCTTCCAACCGAAATGGTAACAAGGATATTGACCAGGTTTTTGCGGTAAGTAAGAAAGATATCCGTTGCCTGCTCGATGGTTTGGCTATCGACAAAAAAACAAAACTACCCATGGGCAATGTGACAGTTGAACTGGTTAATAAAAGCACCCGCGAAAAGAAACGCTTTACCACCAATGCCGATGGTAAGTTTGATTTCAAACTCGAACATGCCAACGACTATGTGGTATCAGGATCGTATCCTCAGTATTTTACAGCCACTGCTGATGTGAACACTAACAATCGCAGATTGGTAGAAACAATTCCTGTGATACTCGAGCTCGATATGATTGTAATAGAGAAGGCTATAGTGATGGACAATATCTACTATGACCTGGACAAGTGGGATATAAGAAGTGATGCCGCTGTAGAGCTAAACAAACTGGTGAAGTTGCTTGATGAAAATCCAAACATTGTGATAGAATTGAGTTCGCACACAGACTCGCGCTCTTCAGATGCGTACAACCAGTCATTGTCACAGAAGCGTGCAGAGTCGGCAGTAAAATATATCGTGTCAAATGGAGTTGACAAAGACCGCATTTCGGCCAAAGGTTATGGTGAGTCTAAGTTGGTGAATAAATGTGGTAACGGAATACAATGTTCGGAAGAGGAACATCAGCAAAACCGTAGAACTGAATTTAAAGTTACCAAGATCAAAGAATAAAAGTAACCTGTTTAATAAGTATTATCAGAAGTCCTTCCACCAGTGTAAGGACTTCTTTTTTTAGGGCTATGGTTAGTCTTCCGTATATAGCAATGCTTAGTACTGGAACTGTCCAAAGGCTGAGAGAAACATCCAGCATTGTTCCACGAAAAAAAATTGGCCATGTGTGAATAATTAATGAAGGACATAAAAAAAGCGGCTCACAGAGCCGCTTTTATAAATCGTTTCAGTTTGTTATTTAAGACTGAATTTGGTTACACCTATCTGGTTTCCATCTGTGTAAAGCTCTACCGTGTAATCACCTTTCGCGTAAGCCGATCCTTTTGACCAGTATACACACATATCTGTGCGCTCGTTGGCGTAATCAATAGTTTCTTTGGCAGAGTAAATGCTTGGTTGGCCTTTGTATAAAAACGTTTCTGTGCTTGTCGATAAAATGGATCCATCAGGGCCCAGCACACGCACAAAAATTGTTTTCTTGCCTTGGTCAACTACGAGGTTTTCGGCAAGCGTGAAACAAGTCTTTATATTTTCGGTACTGCTTGCTCGGTTGGTTTCAAGTTCTTTGCCGCTCGATTTGTATTTAACTCCGGAAGCCACCACAGACTCTGTTTTCATGATAGAACCAACCGCCACCTTGTTGGATAACGCGGTGTTGGCCGAGTTCAGGTTCTGCACCCGCGATTGTTCTTCTTTGAGATTTGAGGTCAGTTTTATGTTCTCTTTGTTGAGCGCTTGCGAAACAGTATTCAGCGAGTCAATCTGTGCAATGTAAATACGATTGAGTTCTCGGAGTTTATTCATTTCAAGCTTCGCTTTCTTCAGCTGCGCGGCATCACCCGAACGAATGAGGTTTTGAATTTCAAGCACCTTAACTTTTATCTCTTCGTCTTTGTCTGAAAGCTGAACCTGTAGTGATGAATTTTCTTCACTCATCTTGTCATATTCAGTTTTCAAATCATCAAGCTCGCTTTGCAATGACTCTTTTTCCTCAGATACATTTTCCAATGTTTGTTGTGTAGAATCAAGCGCAGATTTTTTCGAGAAAAATTGCCACAGCAGCAAAGCATTTACACCAAGCAAAACAATAATCACCAGTGTGACCATCGCCTTGGTTGAACCTTTTTCCTTTTTCTCGTTTTCGCTATTTTCTTTTATTTTATTGTCCATGCTTGTTTTTTTATTTCTGATGATGCATTTGCCTCAGCAAAAATGTTAATTTTATTTGTAATTAGTTTACTATACGATTAACGACAAAACTAACGAATGCATGTCCATGTTAATAGATTTCTTTTCGCTTATTTATCCACAAGTGTGTGTTACTTGCGGATCGGACCTGGTTCAAGGTGAGAGCGTGTTGTGCCTCGATTGTGTGTTTCATCTGCCACAAACCAATTATCATTTGCAAGAAGACAACCCTGTGATACGTCATTTTTGGGGCAGGGTGCCAGTAAAAGCGGCTACATCCATGTATTTTTTTAACAAAGGCGAACGGGTGCAGGCGCTCATGCACAAACTAAAATATAAAGGCGCTACAGAGATTGGCGAATTTGCTGGCCGCATGATGGGTCAGAAACTGGCCACCGCAGAGGGCTACCGCGATTCACAAATTATTATCCCGGTGCCGTTGCACAAATCGAAACAACTGAAACGTGGTTACAATCAAAGCGAATGCCTTGCCAAAGGGCTGGCGCATGGCCTCAAAGCCGCAATGGTAGCCGATGCAGTGGTGCGCGGAACAGCATCAGACACACAAACAAAAAAAACCCGATTTTTGCGCTGGCAAAATGTGGACAGCATATTTTCTGTTGTGCAGCCACAAAAGCTTGAAGGCATGAATATACTCCTTGTAGATGATGTAATTACCACCGGATCGACCCTGGAAGCCTGCGCGCAGGCCATACTTGAAGTGCCCGGCACTACAGTGCGCGTGGCAACCATGGCTTGTGCTTAATGAGATTATGAATCAAAGCTTCACACAACCCGATGCACAACTCAGCAAATCGGACAAGTACCGCGCCTTGCTGCCGCAATTGAGTGCGCTCACTGCTGGCGAACCTAATTTAGTAGCCAACCTCGCCAATCTGGCCGCTGCGCTCAAAGCGGGCATGGGTTTTTATTGGGTGGGCTTTTATCTTGAAGATGGCGATGAGCTGGTGCTGGGGCCCTTTCAGGGGCCCGTGGCGTGTACACGCATTAGCAAAGGCAAAGGTGTGTGCGGCACCGCCTGGCAACAGGCGAGCACCATCATTGTTCCCAATGTGGATAAGTTTCCAGGCCACATTGCCTGCAGCGCAGAGTCACGATCAGAAATAGTGCTTCCTGTGATCCATAACGACATCGTACACATGGTGCTGGATGTAGATAGCCACCGCCTCAATGATTTTGATGAAACCGACAATCAGTTTTTAAGCGAAGTGTGTACACTCATCATTGACCTACATTTTAAGCCTATCGTTAATTGAAATTGCTCACTATCATATATAAATCTGGCAAGCGTGCATTAATCCGCAAATGGTGGATAGGCTTTTGCGCGCTGGCGGCTTCGTGTGCTTCTGTAGTGGCTCCTTCGGGTGGCGATAAGGATACCGATCCTCCGAAACTGCTGTCTTCCACGCCTGCCAACAGCGCCACACAAATGCAGGAAAAAACAATCACGCTTTACTTTGATGAGTATGTGCACATAAAAAGCACAACGCAGATTATTACTTCACCTGTATTGTCGCAGCCAGCCACATTCAAAGTCAAAAAGAAAAGCATCATCATCATGCTGCCCGATTCGCTCAAAGAAAATACTACCTACAATATCCAGTTTGGCAATACCATTGCCGATATCAACGAAGGCAACACGTTGCCGGGCTTTAGCTATAGTTTCAGTACGGGCGCACACCTCGACACGCTTAGCATCAAAGGCCGTGTTGTGGACGCAATCAGCGCACAGCCAGTGGAAGGTGTGTCGGTGATGTTATATGAATCTGATGACGATTCGATGCCATACAAATCCTTGCCTTCCTATATATCGCTCACCACCAAGGACGGAGAATTTAGTGTAAACAATATTGCAGATAAATCATTTAGACTCTTTGCGTTGAAAGACAAAAATGCAAATTATCTCTACGATAGTCGTGATGAATTGATCGGTTTCGAAAACCAGCGCGTAAGGCCCACTGATTCGCTGCTTACCATTCGGTTGTTCAAAGAAGAAGCGTCCAAACAAAAAATTCTTAAAACGTACACTGAATTTCCGGGCAAAGTGGTTGTGATTTTCGACAAGCCGGTTGCTGACGTGCGACTCACACAAGCTTCGGGCGTTACACAGAATAATTTCATCGCACATATGAGGTATGGCTTACAGCGCGATACCTTGACTGCTTGGATTACCGATACCACAGTGAGTGAGGCGCGCTTGCTTGTATACGATGAGGAGGCCTTGGTCGACACCATTGATGTGCTATATCGCAAGGAGGCCAAGACTTTTGGCAAAGACAAATTCAGTTATCAATCGAATATTTCGGCTGATAATATGCTCGATTTGCCCGGCCACATCACTTTTAAATTCTATGATCCGGTGATTACCATTGATACTTCAAGAATGACCCTCCGTGCCACCCGTGATTCATCACAGAAAAAATTTTCTTTCAAAGCAGAAGATTTTAATCTCGATTTGAAACTTGACTTTGATGCCAAGGAAAATGAAGCGTATGAGCTTACCATATTACCGGGTGCTTTTACGAACTTGTATGGCCTTCAGAATGACACAATCAACAAATCTTTTGTAATGAGGAATACGCGAGATTATGGCACCGTGACGTTCAAAATAACTGTCGAGAAACCCATGGGAGGCTATGTGCTGCAATTGCAAGATTTTAAAGGAGGTTTGCTGACAGAATCGCGATTTACCAGAGATACAACTTTTATCAAAAGCAATATTTCACCGGGCGGATATTCTATGCGTGTGGTATACGATGCGAACGAGAACGGAAAGTGGGATACAGGGAATTACTTTGTGCGCAAGCAACCCGAAGCCATTTTACTTTCACCAGCTCCGGTAACCATAAGGGCCAATTGGGACCTCGATTTGCCGATAAAAATCCCATCGAGCAATTGATTATATTCCACTCATTGTTGAATATATTTGCGTCTTAATTTTTACAGTATTATATTTTTGTTGGTATGCACGGAGGTGAAACAATTCTTTTCGAAATTATAGTCATACTTGCTGTTTCGGTAATGGTGGTGTTGCTTTTCCAACGACTGAAGGTTCCATCCATCATCGGGTTTATGATAGCAGGTATTCTCGTGGGTCCCCATGGATTGGCACTTGTAAACAATGTAGAGAATGTAGAAATGCTCGCGGAGGTGGGTGTCATCATGCTGCTTTTTATCATTGGCCTTGAGTTTTCTTTGGCCAGTTTGGTACGCATCCGAAAGTTTGTGTTGCTGGGTGGTTCGCTGCAGGTTCTTATTACAATTGGCATTATTTATTTGCTTGGTCGTGTGGCCGGCATGTCTATGAGTGAGTCCGTGTTTCTGGGTTTCTTGATTTCATTGAGTAGCACCGCGCTGGTGCTCAAACTCTACCAGAAGCGTGGCGAAATAGACAGCCTGCAAGGCAAAACGATACTCGCAATTCTTATATTTCAAGATATAATTGTAGTGCCTATGATGCTCGTAACGCCTTTACTCTCGGGCAACGCTGCCGACATCAGCATCGACTGGTCTGTGTTTTTATTTAAAGGTGGCGGTATCATTATCGCTACTTATTTAGCGGCAAGATATTTTATACCCTGGCTGCTCAAACTGGTGGTGCACTCGGCTAATAAAGAGTTGTTTATCCTTGCCATCGTAGGAATTTGTTTTGCTGTTGCCTACTTCACTTCATCGCTAGGCCTATCGCTCGCACTGGGAGCTTTTCTTGCAGGGCTTATCATATCAGAATCTGAGTATGCGCACCAAGCCATTAGCAACATTTCTCCGTTCTACGAAATATTCACCAGCTTCTTTTTTGTGTCTATGGGGATGCTCTTGCAGGTTACTTTTTTAGTCGACAATTTGATGGTGGTATTACTGCTGGCCATCGGTATCATCATCCTCAAATCAGTGGCTGGCATAATTGCTTCGCTAACGTTGCGGTTGCCCGCGCGGTTGGCTGTGGTATGCGGAATGTCACTAGGGCAAGTGGGAGAGTTTGCATTTGTTCTGGCAGTAAGTGGTGCTTCTTACGGATTGATTTCTGAAATCAACTATCAATATTTTCTTTCTGTATCCATTCTCACGATGGCTGCCACGCCAGCGCTCATTTGGTCTTCGAGCAGGCTGGGTGCGCTCATGCAAGCTGTGCCATTGCCCGCCAGACTGCGCAGGGCATTTGGCAAACAGGAGTCTTTTGACTTTGCACTCTCCGAAAACAAAAACATTCTTAAAGATCACCTTATCATTATCGGCTATGGATTGAATGGCCGCAACCTTGCTAAGGCCGCGCAGTATGCCGGCATCGAGTATGTGATCATAGAACTGAATGCCGATACCGTGTCGTTAGAGAAACGAAAAGAACACATCATTTATGGTGATGCAGTACAGCCTGGTGTGCTCGAGCATGTGAATGTGGCCGATGCCAAAGCCGTGGTGATAGCCATCTCCGATCCTGTTTCCACACGCAGAATTATATCCAACGCGCGCAATCTCTCACCGGATACTTTTATCATTGCCCGCACACGGTATGTGTATGAAGTAAAAGATCTGCTCGCGCTCGGTGCCGATGATGTGATACCAGAAGAATACGAAACTTCAATCGAGCTGTTCGCACGGGTGCTCCGCAAATATCTGGTGCCACGCAACGAAATTGAAAAACTGATTACCGAAATAAGAAGCGATGGTTACGACATGCTGCGCAGTACCACCGTGAAAGCCACTTCTTTTATTGATGGCCACAATGAGATCACCAACCTCGAACTGGAAGCACACCGCATCACAGACAAGAGCCCACTGAATGGCAAGACACTTTCCGAGCTTGACCTCAGAAAAAAATTCGGAATCACTATTATCTCTGTCAAAGAAGCAGAGAAAGTCATCACCAATCCGGGTCCCGATTTGGTATTGAATGTAGGCAAGGTGGTCTATGTAATCGGCACCACCGAAGACCTCAATCGGTTTTCTGCTTTTGTAGGGCGCAAGTAAAATTGTGCCGTTCTTTGTGGCCGCCATGGCCCACATAGATCTAACAAACAAACAACATTTTTCGCGCACATGGATACTGGCGTATCCAGTCATGCTTAGCCAGGTGGGCCATATGCTTACCGGAATAGCCGACAGTATTATGGTAGGGCATTTGGGCGCGGTTCCATTGGCGGCTGCATCGCTTGCCAACAGTGTGTTTTCCATCATACTTGTGTTTGGGTTGGGCATGTCTTTTGGGCTTACGCCTTTGGTGGCTTCTGCCGATGGTTCAAATCACACATCGCGCGTGCGCGAACTGCTCGACAATGGCATTGTATTTAATATGGCCACCGCGCTGGCTTTGTTCGTGATCTTGTACTTACTCTCACCAGTGTTTTATTACCTAGAGCAGCCTGCTGATGCAGTAGAATTGGCCATACCTTATTTCAACATTGTGCTTTTCTCTTTGGTGCCGCTTATGTTTTACCAATCGTACAAGCAGTTTGCCGAAGGCCTTTCCAACACACGTGTAGCTATGATCATCAGTCTCGGTGGTAACATTCTGAACATTGGTATGAACTATGTGCTCATCTATGGCAAGCTGGGGTTTCCTGCGCTGGGCCTCAATGGTGCGGGCATTGCCACGCTTGCTGCGCGTTGCTTGATGGCCGTGGCCATGTGTGTGTATGTGTATAAATCCAAATCCATGAAGTCGCACGTGCAGACGTTTAGCTTTGCCAGGATTTCGCGCAAGCTCATGAAAAAACTGAGTAACCTCGGAGTGCCCATAGGGCTACAGTTTACTCTCGAAGTGGCCGCCTTCGCGTTTGCCGCCATCATGGTAGGATGGCTGGGCGCACAACAACTGGCCGCGCACCAGATAGCACTGAGTCTTGCCGCCACCACCTACATGATGGCCAGTGGCATTTCCGCTGCGGTGACTGTGCGCGTGGGCAACGCGCTGGGCAGGCGCGACAGCATAGGCGTGAAGAATTCTGCTAACGCTGCCTATCTTATGGTGTTGATTTTTATGGGCATTTGCGCGGTGTTACTGATTGCGTTTCACAATGTGTTGCCAACTTTTTTTATCAAAGATCCGTTGGTGCAGGAAGTGGCGGCAATGTTGATCGTCATTGCTGCTGTGTTCCAACTTTCAGATGGATTGCAGGTGGTGTGCCTTGGTGCGCTGCGTGGGCTGCATGATGTGAAGCTGCCTACTTATATTACCGTGGTGGCTTACTGGATGATCGGATTGCCTTTCGGTTACGTTATGGGTGTGCAGTTGGGCTATGGCGCCAACGGCATTTGGTATGGCCTGCTGCTGGGCCTTTCGTGCGCGGCAGTCATGCTTTACTTTCGGTTTAGGCATGTCAGCAGGCAATATGCCCTGAGTCTGCACAATTGATTAGGGTAGTGGGGAGTGAGAAGAAGTAATGGTTACGGAAGCGTAGTTTCTCGCCACCAGCTGTTGATGACAATACATTGAAAACAACACACTCAGCAATACCGAAATGAATAACAGTATTTTGTTTTGATCACGAACGGTGATTCTACTTTTTACAGTGTACATACATTTACAAAGAATGGTGAAGTAGAGAGTTGTATTGCCGTTGTTTAGTTTTGTTGGTAAACGGCCCACACCCATGCCGTAGTATAGGAGAGAAAAAATTTATTTGTGATGATTGCAGAAAAGTTAAACGAACTCAAGAAAGATCTCGCCAATTGTACTGACAAGCAGTTGGTAGATCACTTGTTGTCGCTGGCCCGATTAAAAAAGGAGAACAAAGAGATGCTCTCTTATCTTTTGGGTTATGGCGGCCGCCCGCTCGAGTATGGCGAAGTGTACAAGTCATTGATTGACGATTGCTTTACCGATATCTCTGAAAATCCTTATTTCGCCAAAAAAACTTTGCAGAAGATCAAACGCATCATCAGCAAATATTACCGTTTCACAAGTTCAAGGCAGGGCGAGGCTGAATTGTATGCACATTTTTTGGAAGGGTTTTGTAAACACATTCACCCCGATACGCGGCATAAGCAGGTGCTGGGCATTGGCATTTTCGCACTCAAAAAACTAAACGCAATTGCCGCACAAGTGCATGAAGATATAAGCGGTGATGTGCTAAAGGAACTCGACAGACTGAGTGCGATGATGGAAGTGCGCTTCACGCACCTTGCGCTAGATGAACTTTAATGCGAATCGAAAAACGTGTTGTCTCTTAGTTCCACTCCACACCCGGCAATTTCCGACAGCACTATTTTTCCATGTTTGTAAGTGATGCCTGTGAATGGATCATTTTTTATCAGCAATGGGCCGTCAAGATCAGTCCATGTGGCGAGTGGCGCCAGCTGCGCTGCGGCCGACACACCACAACTCGACTCCGACATGCAGCCCAATAATATTTTCATGTCCAGCGCTTTGGCCTGCGTGGCAATGGCTCGCGCAGTGTGCAGGCCACCGCACTTCATTAGTTTAATGTTGATGCCTGCACACGCTCCCGCAAGCTGCTCCAAATCTTTGGCCGTTTGAAACGACTCATCAGCAATCACAGGAATGGATGAGCGCGTATGCACCCACGCCATATCATCAATGTGTTCTTTAGGCAGCGGCTGTTCAATAAATGTGATGTGTTTGTCAGATAGCCAATCGATCATGGCGATGGCCTCTTCTTTGTTGTGCCATCCCTGGTTGGCATCTACGCATATGGCCTTATCGGTAAGTGCGCGCAGGGCTGTGATGGTTTCTTTGTCATGCGTGCCGCCAAGTTTCACTTTTATCAAATCGAAGTCGACACACTGCTGTACCTTGCGCGGCAAATCGGCAGCGCTGCTGATGCCTATCGTGTAGGTGTTGGCGGGGCATTGTGTGGCGTCCAGTTCCCACATGCAGTGCAGTGGCTTGCGCGCGGCCTTGCCCAGCCAGTCGTGCAATGCTATGTCCAAACAGGCTTTGGCAGTTTGGTTTTCGGAGTCATCATTATGCAATTCGGCTAACAACAATAACACATCGTCTGTGTGTTTTATCTTTTCAAGTTTGATGCTTTGTAAAAATTCGGTTACCGTTTCCTGTGTTTCTGTTACATAGGGCGGCATGGATGCTTCGCCATATCCGGTGATGCCATCAAGCGATACGCGTGCGTACACCGCATGAGTGCCAGTGCGCGTGCCGCTGGCTATGGTGAATGGTGCGTGGAATTCAATAAAAAATTTCCGGACTGCGATTTGCATAATGAGTGGGCGGGGGCACCTTAAAATTTTCGCCTCAGTGGGTTGTTGAATTTGGTGAGATCGTTGTTGGCTTTCACCCGATCTAGATATTTGCCCACGTTCAACCCAAGGCTTATGGTGTGCTGCATACCTTGTTGTTTGTTGTCGTTGAAGTATCGTATGTACCGCAGAGTAAACGATCGCGCGCCCAGCATATACCAGCGCATGCCTGCGGTGGCCACCACAAATGAATAGAGTTCATCATTAAA
>JBBKVM010000014.1:0-81205 GCA_037968415.1 Bacteroidia bacterium
TGGTAATACAATGCCCCGTACCAGTTGGTGTGGGCTGTGCGCATTTGCTCGGGTTTTTCGGTGGATGCTGATGCATCAGTGAGCGGAAACAGCATAGAAGTTTTTTTCTTCTTGTCGTAGGTCTGCACAAAACCAAAATAAGTGTACGAAGTGCCTCCGGGCTCCATTAGTATCCAGGTGAGTAAGCGCAGGGTGTTGTCGGGCGCGGTGACCACCGATAATGTTTTTACCGAATCGAATGTGTGATGAAATGATTGCGGCTGCTCGAGCGCTTTACGAAGCAGTGTGATAAAGCGTGCGTTGGCCTCGTGGCGGATGGTATCATTGCTGCCGCGTAAAACCTGCTCGCCTGTTACCTTCAGCGTATCGTCATAGGCTATGGCGCCTTGCTGCGCCAGGGCAGGGGCACACTGCGCCAGTAGATACACTATGAATAGAAAAATGACTTTGCGCATACACATGTTGCAGTAACGGATAGTGGGTCGGCTATAGTGCCGCGTGGGTAAAAATAAAAAATCCGCAAAGGCTCTTCACAGATTCTTTGCGGACATATTTTAGAAGCACAAGAATTACACGTGCATTTTTTCTTTTTTGCCAAGCAGGGTCTCCTGCGACTCGCGGAAGTCTTCATCATCCACGCAACAGTCAACCGGGCACACGGCCGCGCACTGAGGCTCGTCATGAAAGCCCACGCACTCGGTGCATTTGTCTGTAACGATATAATAAACGTCCATGGCCTTGGGCTCCTGAGGCGCGTTGGCATCTATGCTGGTGCCATCCAGTTTTTCGACCGAGCCATTCAGGCTGGTGCCGTCAGAGAAACGCCATTCGGCTCCTCCCTCATAAATCGCGTTGTTTGGACATTCGGGTTCGCAGGCCCCGCAGTTGATACATTCGTCAGTAATTTTGATCGCCATAGTAGTGTGTGTCTTTCCCGTTTGGTTAGTACATTTGCAAGCAAAAGTAATAAATATTGGCTTTGCAACATACCCCTGAGCAACAGGACACGTTTTTGGACACAACAGCCCGCATCAATGCCTTTGTTGCGCTTGGTGAGCGAATCAACCAAGCCCTGGCGCACGAAGCCAACCCGCAGTCGCCTTTTGAAGAAGCGCTGCATACAGCCATAACCCGTGCGCAACATTTCAATGCCTGGTTTACACCCCATCAGGTCAAGCTGGCCCTGCAAGGCATTGCGCACATGCTGCAGCCCGCGCAGTTGCAACAATGGCTCGCGCCCTACATGCCCGCGCTCGAAGAAAACAAAGAAGCCAAAACAGTGGGCGTAGTGATGGCAGGCAACATACCCATGGTAGGTTTTCACGATCTGCTGTGTGTGCTCATGGCTGGCCACACGCTGCACGCGCGGCAGTCTACTTCCGATAATGTGTTGCTGCCCTTGCTGGTGCAGGCACTCACAGACATAAATCCAACCCTTGGCGCACGCATTTCGTTTGTCGAACGCATCAATGAAGTGGAAGCGGTGATAGCCACCGGCAGCAACAACACCGCGCGCTACTTTGAATTTTATTTCCGCAGCAAGCCACACATCATTCGCATGAACCGCACAGCCGTGGCTGTGCTTACCGGCCACGAAACACACGAGCAGCTGGTAGCATTGGGCCACGACCTGTTTACCTATTTTGGGTTGGGCTGCCGCAATGTGTCCAAATTGTATGTGCCCGAGGGATATGATTTTAATCCGTTCTGGAATGCCATGCAAACCTTCGACTGGCTGCTGACGCATAATAAATATGCCAACAACCACGATTATTATTCGGCTTTGCTCTTGCTAAAGCGGGTGCCTTTTTTGTCAAATAATATGCTCATCATCAAAGAAGATGCTGACATATCCACACCTGTGGCGGTGCTCAATTACAGTTATTACACCGACAAAGAGGCGCTGGCCGCGGAGCTAAGTACGCTGCAAGACCGCATACAATGTGTGGTGGGCGATGGCGGTGTGGTGGCGGGGGCGGTGCCTTTTGGCCGTGCGCAACAGCCCGATGTGTGGGACTATGCCGATGGGGTGGATACCATGGCGTTTTTACTCGGCTTGGAATAATAAGCCTACCCAATAGTTTCTTAAAATTAATTTCAGAGTATTGCTTGGGTTCAGTTGAAAGATGGTATTTTAGTTGCACCAAAAACGTAGCACCTGCGATGTGCCTAATAGTTTGAGGTAAAAATGAAATTGCGAATAATTTTCTGTTGTTTTTTGTTGCTGCAATGTGCGGTTGGGTTGGCGCAGGGTTTGAATCAAAATTGGTTGTTGGGGAATTGGCCATTACCTTATGATAAAGGGAGACTATTGTTCAACACAAACTCATACACTCATGTGTTGGAGCAGCGGAAAATGACATTTGATGGCACCCAGGGCAACATAAGCGATGCCAATGGCAACTTATTGATGAGCAGCAACGGAATATGGATAGCCAACGCCACAGGCGACACGATGCTGAATGGCAGCGGGCTCAATCCGGGAGGGATCACATCAAATTGGCCCAATGGATTGCCATGGGTAGCAAATAATGCATTTATTCCATTTCCTGGCAATTCACAAAAATATATCTTGTTGCATCATTCTGCAGAAACAAACAATGGAATTTATACTCCTGTAAATAAGTTGTTTCGAACTGTAGTTGATATGAATCTTGATGGTGGATTGGGAGGAGTTATTTTAAAGAACGATTTAATACTTTATGACACTATTAATGGTGGAATCGGAGTATGCAAACATGCCAATGGCAGAGATTGGTGGATCGTTGTTCAAAAAGATAGTAGCGATGTGATTTTTAAAATACTACTTGACAGTACAGGATCTGCAACAGTCTCATCTCAGCAGTTAAATTTCTCGCCAATTCCTTATGGGAATTTTGCGCAACTCTCATTTTCAAGAAATGGAAATAAATTTATCGGAAGTACATACATCCCGGATCCAACCGCAACAGATGGGTACTTAATTCTAGCTGATTTTGACCGTTGTTCTGGAGTATTTTCAAATATCCAAACCAAACAGCTGACAACTAATATTTATATTTTGGGTTTGGCATTTTCGCCATCGGGCAAGTATGCGTATGCCTGCAGCAGTGGTTATATATTTCAGGTAGATACCGATAGCATGACCGTAGATACTGTAGCGGTGTACGATGGCTTCATATCACCGGGTCCCTCATGTTGTGCCACACAGTTTTGGAATATGTACCTGGCTGCCAACGGCAAAATATATGTAACCAGTGGTAGCAGTGTGCAACACATTACTGAGATAAATTACCCCGATAGTGCCGGGCTCGCCTGCGATGTGCAGCAGCACGCAGTAGCCTTGCCTGGTTATTATCATCTGCGCGCAGTCCCCAACCACCCAAACTACTACCTGGGCTGCGATACCACGCTGGGTTGCCCTTGCCTCAACTTCACCGGCATCAGCGAGCCGGGCCACCACGATTTTAAATTTTCAATCGCGCCCAATCCTACAAATGGTAGTTTCAAGATCGTGTATTTATTACCGCAGGCTTCGAATGCGGCCGGCTTAGTTGCCTCAGCGGCCAGTGTGTTTGAAGTAATGGACATGCAGGGGCGTATTGTTTACAGCCTGCCGCTGCCACCCTGGAGCACCCTGCAACAAATACTGTTGCCCGCACACCTGGCCAATGGATTGTACCATTGCAGCATCACTTCCGGTGGCGAAAGAGCCAGTTTGAAGTTGGTGGTGATGGAGTAGTTTTTCTTTACCCTACTTTTTTCTTGATAACGCTTCGACTAAGCTCAGCGAGCGAAAATTTTGATTGAGCGGGTTAGAAAATGAAAAGAATATTAAGACCGGCATTGCAGAAATGGCGTGAAGAAAATTGGCGCTTGTGCGTGGGCAGAAAAAGCAACAGATGCGATGCACATACAAGTACTTTGATTGCATGCACAGTTATTCAAACTAATAAACCCAGATGCAGACTGTGACTTGTGGCTTTGAAGGGCAGGGCGAAAATTTTTAGCCATTGCTGCACAGCCTTGAATTTTTTGTTACTTTTTGTGTAAACACAAAAAGTTATAAAATCAATCTATGGAAGCAGTATTTCATAGATACTCATTGATGCACAATGCCAACATTACTTCTCAAAAGCCCCTTTATCAGGACCGGCATCGGCAGTGCGGCTGTTACCTTTGATATCGGTAGGTACCAGCGAACCTACCGTGGCATCGCCTGTATTGACTGCGGGCGAGCCGTCTTTCAACTCGTAGTTGTCTTTGTTGTCTTTGAACTTGGGGTCCTGGTTTACCACGTTGTTTATCACATTGGGCGCGGGGTAGGTGAGGTTGGTGCGCACCAGGCAATGGTTGAAGAGATAGCTGCCTTGTGCTCCGGGTTTAAAGTCAAAGCCCGTTTCGTTGGTTTCCGATCCATATACGATACAGTTGCTGAAGTCGGCCTTTAGTAAGTCGCGCAGCTGCAGTTGGTTGTTAGCGTCTATGTAATAATTATTGAAAACTACAGAAGGGGTGTTGCGGGCGCCAAACGACCAGTAGTTGGCAAACGTGCAGTGCTTGAAATCGTAGCTGCCGCCCAGTGTAAGCGCGGCCAGATATTGACCGCTGTTGGAAAACACACAGTTGGTGGCTTCTATATCGGCACCCTGGGCAAAGAGCGCGGTGGAGGTCATGTTTTTTATCACTGTGTTGTGCATTTGCAGCGTGGGCTGGGAGTTCACTACCGTATCTACTTGCAGGCCTATGAATCCGTTTTTGATGATGGCCTTGTTGATGATGTTGTTGCGGCTGCCGGGCATCAGCCATATGCGATCCCACTGGCCGGGCACATCGGCCAGGTATTGCTCGCGCCTGAATCCCTCAAATCGCACGGGCTCATCCATGGCGGTGCCTGTGGGGTTTACTTCTAGGCTGGCTGCTTTGTATACCAGCAATCCGCCATTGTTATAAAAATATACCCTGGCGCCTGCCGGAATGGTGAGCTTGCAGGCTGAGTCCACCACTGCATAGCCAAACACAATGTGGGGCTTGTCTGTGGCCCAGGTTTCGTCACACACCGGGAAACAAGAGTAGCACTCAAACCCAAAAATGGTGACCGGCTGCCCCGTGGTGTTGTAATGAAAGTAGGCGTTCTGCCCCCATGCTACAAGATTCACTTTTTGGGTGTTGCCATTGGTTTCGAAAATCACCGAGTCGGTTACGATATAGGGCGTAGCCTGGCTGTTGGGGTCAATGGTCACTTCCACAAATACCCACAGGCTGTCTTTGGCAGGTATTTCCATGTCTCGGAACTGTGTGCCGGGTATCCCATCCACATTGATGCGGTAGCTCGATGCCGCCCCGCCACCCAGCCGAATATTTGATATCACCAGCTTCTTGTTGTTGCGGTTGTATATCCTGAAATTCATGGTGGCGCTGCCGATGGAAGTAAATACCGTATCGAATACGATGGAGTCAGTGGAGAACTCTAATTTAGCAGACGAGTCGGTGAGTATACTGTCTTTGCGGCAAGAAGAGGTAATGGCCATGGCCATGATGAGTACAAATAGGAGTGGGTAGGTAGTTCGCATAGGTTGCCCAAAGATAAAGATTGAGTTGGTTACTCGGTGTCGGGGTTAAAATCTTCGCAATCCGCTGACAGGTTGCAGCTATTCAAGGAGTTTTTGAGGTGAATATTGTGTTTTTTGTAAAATAAATTCATACATTTGTGCCCCGCAAAAAACGAATTATTAAGGCAAATGAAAAAAGATACGCACCCCACAAATTACCGCACAGTAGTGTTTAAGGACATTTCTTGCGATTATTCATTTCTTTCCAAGTCGACCATCGAAACCAAAGAAACCGTGACCTGGGAAGACGGAGTTGAATACCCATTGATCAAATTGGAGATTTCGCACATGTCGCATCCGTTCTACACCGGCAAAATGAAGCTGGTAGATACGGCAGGTCGTGTGGACAAATTCCGCAACCGATACAAGAAGTTCGACAAGAAGTAATAATTTGTCGGCTGACAGGTTTATAAAGTCTCCCGCTATGGGGGACTTTTTTATTTTTCAACACTGTTTCATTTTAGCAACCCCATTTCATAGGTTTGCCATCGTGTAACCAAAGTACATTTTTATGAACCTTATCCTGTTTGATGACGATGCACGTTTTTCGCTGATGCCCCTCACGCTGAGCCGCCCGGTGTGTGAGGTGAGGGCGGGTATTCTCACCCTGCGCGAAAAGTGGGAGCGCCTCAGTGGCCAACGCGCCAGCTGGCTCACGGCCGATTATCTGCAGGATTTATTTCCGCTAAAGACTGGTGTCGATAATATCATAATCAATGGATCTATAGTGCCTTACGCTAGTCTTGTAAAGCAAATAATGAGCTTGAAACCAGGGCAGAGTTTGATGGCCGGCAGCACACTGGTAGCCGCGCGCGCCACCGCCAAAGAAGTGAAAAGCCTGCGCGAGGGCAAAGAAATAGCCTTCACCGAAACCATGGAATGTGCACAGCCTGTGATGAAAATTGAGCGACCCTGGGAGCTGTTTTTACATTGCGGGCAATGGCTTGCCGATGACTTTGCGCTGATCACCAAAGGCAGGAAATCGCAGCCGCTCAATAAGTCAAATACGCTTATCGGCAAGGGCAATTTATTTATTGAGAAGGGTGCAAGAATCAACGGTGCTTTTATCAATGTAGAGGGCGGGCCGGTTTATATTGGAGCAGATGCCGAAGTGATGGAGGGAACGATGATAAGAGGGCCTTTTGCGCTGGGTGCCGGGTCGGTGCTCAAAATGGGAGCCAAAATATATGGTCCAACCAGCATAGGACCACACTGCAAGATAGGAGGCGAAATTAACAACTCGATAGTGTTTGGCTACAGCAACAAGGCGCACGATGGCTTTCTCGGCAATGCGGTAATAGGCGAATGGTGCAACCTGGGGGCAGATACTAACAATAGCAACCTTAAAAACAACTATGGCGAGGTGCAGATATATGACTACGCCACTGACGCGATGATAGACACGGGATTGATTTTTTGCGGGCTGGTGATGGGCGATCATTCCAAAACGGGCATCAACACCATGTTAAACACCAGCACGGTGGTGGGATTTAGTGCCAATATATTTGGCTCAGGATTTCCAGAAAAACATGTACCATCCTTTACATGGGGTGGCGTGGGTAAGCTTGTTGATTATAAGGTAGATAAAGCACTGGAAACCGCCACTCGGATGATGGAGCGCAGGGGCCTGAAAGCGGATAAGAAAGTAAGCACATTATTTGATGCTATCCACAAATTGACCCGGAAAAAGCGCGGGACGAAAAAGTAAATAGTCCCAATAACAAGTAGCTGAGCCAAATTGATGGTGAAGTGACAATAAAAGAAACAAAAAAGCGCTGGCACGGCTATTGAATGGTTAGTTATCGCCTTGTGATTAACCCAGCAAGTGACAGATTGACCAGCACAGATACAACGAAATTTACATGAAGAAATACAACAAGAACTCTTTTCAATCGATTGACCTAAAGTCACTTATAAATGATGATGCGGAGCTAATTCCGTTGCTGTCGGTAGAAGACGAGGAATTAATGAACAATGAGTCGGTACCCGAAATACTGCCAATATTGCCGATTCGAAATACAGTCCTTTTTCCCGGTGTTGTAATACCCATTACCGTGGGCAGGGATAAATCCATCAAGTTGATACAGGATGCGCACAAATCAAATAAGGTGATAGGTGTGGTGGCACAGAAAGATGTGTCGGTAGAAGATCCCGAAGCGGAAGATCTGTACAGCGTGGGCACCATTGCCCATATCATGAAGATGTTGCGTATGCCCGATGGCAGCACCACCGTTATCATACAAGGCAAGCGCAGGTTTGCCCTTGATAAGATAGTAAGCGAAGACCCATACATCACCGCCAATGTGACCACCTTCAAAGAAGTGAAACCTTCACCCAGCAAAGAGTTTGACGCATTGGTTTCTTCGCTCAAAGACCTTGCGCTGCAAATCATCCAGTTGTCGCCCAACATTCCTTCTGAGGCGGCATTTGCCATCAAAAACATTGAAAGTCCGTCATTCCTCATCAACTTTATCTCCTCCAATATGAATGCGGATGTAGATTATAAGCAAGAGATGCTGGAGATAGTAGACTTCACCCAGCGTGCCACGCGCATACTCGAATACCTCACCAATGAGTTGCAGCTGATTGAGCTCAAGAATCAGATTCAAAGCAAAGTAAAGACAGATATAGACCAGCAGCAGCGCGAATATTTCCTCAACCAGCAGCTGAAAACAATACAGGAAGAGTTAGGTGGTAGCGCATTCGACCAGGAAATAAAAGCACTGAAAGACCGTGCCAAAAAGAAAAAATGGTCCAAGCCAATAGGGGAGTCTTTCCAGAAAGAAATAGAAAGACTCGCGCGCATGAACCCGGCCGCAGCTGAGTACTCCGTAACCATGAATTATCTGGACCTGATGCTGGAGCTGCCATGGAACGATTTCACCAAAGACAATTTTGACCTGAAGCGTGCACAGCGCGTACTCGATGCCGACCACTACGGACTGGACAAAGTAAAATCACGCATCATGGAGTACCTCGCGGTGCTCAAACTAAAGAAAGACATGAAGTCACCCATCATGTGCCTGTACGGCCCTCCCGGAGTAGGTAAGACCTCTCTCGGCCGATCGGTGGCCAAGGCGCTGGGTCGCAAATACGTGCGCATGTCGCTTGGTGGTGTGCGCGATGAAGCCGAAATACGCGGCCACCGCAAGACCTACATTGGCGCCATGCCCGGACGCATCATCCAAAATATTAAGAAAGCGAAGTCTTCAAACCCGCTTTTTGTGCTCGATGAGATAGATAAACTGGGCCGCGACTTCCATGGCGACCCGGCCTCTGCGCTGCTCGAAGTACTCGATCCGGAACAAAACAACACCTTCTACGACAACTACCTGGAGCTGGACTATGACCTTTCCAATGTGTTGTTTATTGCCACCGCCAATACCCTCAGCACCGTGCAGCCCGCCCTGCGCGACCGCATGGAGATAATAGAAATAAACGGCTACACGGTAGAAGAAAAAGTACAAATTGCGCTGAAGCACCTTGTGCCCAAGCAAATAGAAGCACACGGTATCACTAAGAAACATATCAAGTTCAACGCCAAACTCATAGGTTTTATCACCGAAAACTATACCCGCGAGTCGGGCGTGCGAGGGCTGGAAAAGAAGATAGCTGCGGTGGTACGCTCCATTGCCAAATCGGTGGCGATGGAAGAGAAATATAGTCCGGCTATTACAAAAGCAGATATAGAACGCATACTTGGTGCACCCATTTTTGTGAAAGACGTGTATGAGAGCAATGGAGTAGCAGGCGTAGTAAACGGCCTGGCGTGGACTTCGGTAGGTGGCGACATGTTGTACATAGAAGCCAGCCTAAGCCAGGGCAAAGGCAAACTTACCCTTACCGGCAACCTGGGCGATGTGATGAAAGAGTCGGCAGCCATAGCGCTGGCCTACATCAAGGCACACAGCGCCAAACTGGGTCTCGATCATCGTGTGTTCACCCAGTGGGATGTACATATTCATGTGCCCGAAGGTGCCACACCCAAAGACGGTCCTTCAGCCGGAATCACCATGCTGGTGGCTCTCGCATCGGCCTTCACTCAAAAGTTAGTGAAAGCCAAGCTCGCCATGACTGGAGAGATTACCTTGCGCGGACGCGTCTTGCCTGTGGGTGGTATTCAGGAAAAAATACTGGCAGCCAAGCGCGCAGGCATCAAAACTATTATGCTTAGCGCCATGAACCGAAAAGACATACTCGAAATCAAAAAGGATTATATCAAAGACCTTGAGTTTGAGTATGTGGATACAATGATGGAAGCAATGGAATTTGCCCTCGGCAAACGCAAGGCCAAGGACCCCATCGACTTCACCATCAGAAGCCAGGCTCAAGCGTAATCAGGGGTGGGCGGCAAAATATATTTATCTTGTTGCCGTTAGTGCCTTACCCTATGAACTTATTGCGAACCTTACTTTCCATTGTGCTTCTTGTTGCCTCTTTGCCACTCCATGCGCAAATAGGCGGATCTACTACATACAGTTTCCTGAACCTTCCCACATCCGCGCGCATTGCCGCTATGGGAGGAACTTTTATCTCGGTGCGCGACAATGACCTCAATCTGGTTTCGCAAAATCCGGGCATGCTCAATCCCGAAATGCACGGGCAGATTGCCCTCACGGGGGTGAATTATTTTGCCGACACGCGCTTTGGCTATGTCGCCTATGGCCACCATGCAGATAAGCTGGGCACCTTTGGCGCCTCGATTCAATTTGTAGACTACGGCACCTTTGATGAAGCTGATGCCACGGGTGAAATTTCAGGTCAGTTTAGCGCTGGCGATTACGCGCTCAACCTGTCGTGGGCCAAGCCGCTCGACAGCGCATTCACACTGGGAGTGTCACTCAAAACCATTTACTCTGATCTTTATCTTGTGAATTCGCTGGGCCTCGCTGCCGATGTGGGAGCCGTGTATTATAACCCCGAAAAGAAAATTAGTGCTTCGCTGGTGCTGCGAAACATGGGCAGGCAAATTACCACCTACACCGAAGGCAATACCGAGAAACTTCCTTTTGAAATAATGGCAGGAATATCTAAGCGCCTGGCCAACGCTCCCTTGCGCTTTTCGCTCAACATCAGGCACCTCGAAAAGTTTGACCTAACTTACAAAGACCCCGCAAAAGAAGGCTTGGTGGATCCACTCACCCAAGAACCCATCGAACAAAAATTTAGTTTCACCAACAAGGTGATGCGCCACCTGGTGCCGGGCATGGAACTGTTGCTGGGGCAAAACTTTCACATTACCTTTGGATACAACTATCAGCGGAGGCAAGAGCTGGGCCTGGAGTCGCGACTCTCCACCGTGGGCATGTCATGGGGATTTGGCCTGCGCGTTTCTAAATTTCAGTTGGCCTATGGTCGCGGCATTTATCACCTGGAGGGTGGTAGCAATCACCTTTCCATCACCACCGCTCTCAGCCGTTTTGTACCCAAAGCGCAACCCTCCGAAATTCAAGACTAGTTGCATTGCATTGTTAACTTTGCAACAAACCTGTCAGCTTATTACCTATGATTATCGCCATTGATGGCCATTCATCGTGTGGAAAAAGTACCGTTGCGCGTCAGGTAGCAGAGTATCTTCACTTTCGCTACATCGACACGGGAGCCATGTACCGCGCGGTGACTTTGTGGTTTTTAGACAACATGGGAGCCGTGCCCGGGCCAGAAGAATGGGCTGCAGATGAAGAGAAATTTCTCAAAGCACTCGATAGTATCGAAATTACTTTTCAGCACAATGCAGCCATAGGCCGCTCGGAGACCTGGCTCAACGGAGTGAATATTGAAAAAGAAATTAGGCAGATGCGGGTATCCGAACAGGTCAGCAAAATCAGCAAGGTGAAATCGGTGCGCAGAAAGCTGGTTCGATTGCAGCAGGAGATGGGGCGCGAAGGCAACATAGTAATGGACGGACGCGACATTGGTACGGTGGTGTTTCCATCGGCCGATATCAAAATATTTATGACTGCCAACTCTGAAATACGCGCGCAGCGCAGGTTTTCTGAGCTTAGGCAGGCAGGTGTGGATGCCGATTTCAACGAGGTGATGAACAACCTGGTGGAGCGCGACCGCATTGACTCTACCCGCAAACTCGATCCGTTGCGCAAGGCCGAAGATGCTGTTCTGCTCGACAATAGCAACCTTAATTTTCAGGAACAACTAGACTTTGTGCTCGACCTGGTAGAGAAACTGCAGCCCCGAGCATAACACATAAATTCTTATTTTTGTAGCATGAGTTTGCAAGTCACCATCGATCCCGATTCAGGTTATTGTTTTGGCGTTGTCTATGCCATTCAAATGGCAGAAGATGAGCTTGATGCCACCGGTACACTTTACTGCCTGGGTGACATCGTGCACAACAACATGGAAGTCGAAAGGCTTCGCAACAAAGGACTCAAGATCATTGACCACGACCAGTTGCGGCAATTGCGAGATTGCAAAGTGCTGATCCGTGCGCATGGTGAACCACCGGAGACATACAGGATAGCTACTGAAAACAACATTGAGTTGATAGACGCATCGTGCCCTGTGGTGCTAAAATTGCAAAATCGTGTGCGCAAAAGTCACGAACAAGCCCTTACGGAAGACGCACAGATTGTAATTTATGGTGAAGTGGGGCATGCTGAAGTGAACGGCCTCATAGGGCAAACGCAAGGTAAGGCGATCATAGTAAAAGAAGAAAAAGACTTAGAGCAAATAGACTTTACAAAACCGGTGCATTTGTTTTCGCAAACTACCAAAAGCACCACCGGATTTAAGAAAATGCGCGAGATGCTTGATGCACGGATACAAGCGGGTGGGAGCGAGGATGCCTTTCTGAATGCAAATGATACTTTGTGCAGGCAGGTATCCAACCGCGAGCCACAGCTTGAGAAATTTGCGGTAGCGCAAGATGTGATCGTGTTTGTAAGTGGCCAGAAGAGTTCTAATGGCAAGGCGTTGTTTGGCGTATGCCAGCGCGCAAATGCCCAATCTTACTTTATCTCCACTCCCGAAGAAATTAAGACCGAATGGTTTGCGGAGGCAGCTACGGTGGGCATCAGTGGAGCCACCAGCACGCCCATGTGGCTGATGGAGATGGTTGCGGATAACATTCGCACACTTACTACTCCTGTTTCAGTAGCCTAAAAACACTCTTTCGGAGTATTCATTTCCCAACAAATCAGTCACTTATACGCTTTCAAAAGATGCTATTTTTCTTTTGGAAGTCAATATTAATGCTTACATTTGCGCTCCTTTTTGAGGTAGAAAAGGGCTAAGGAATCTTATTTATTAACCATTTAAAAAAAACAGAGTGCAGAATTCAGAAACAGAAAACCCACAAGCCGAGTCCGCTGACGAAACTACTACGCCACAAGCCGAAGTAGTAACAGCGGAACCCATCACAGAAGAACAGATATTGGAGATTCAAAAACCCAATGCCGAAGATTTTGACTGGGATGCCGTAGGCAATAACTGGGATGATTATAGCTCAGACAAGCGTACCGAACTCGAAAAAATGTATGAGGATACCCTCAAGACAGTTGTAGAGAACGAAATACTAGAAGGCAAAGTAATTGGCCTTACCAATAAAGATGTTGTAATCAACATCGGATTCAAATCTGACGGACTCGTTTCATTGTCAGAATTTCGTCACATGCCCGATATCAAAGTGGGCGACCAGGTAGAAGTTTATGTAGAAAGCCAGGAAGACAAAAATGGTCAACTTATACTTTCGCACAAAAAGGCCCGCGCGTTAAAATCGTGGGAGCGTGTGAACACATCGCTTGAGAAAGACGAAACCATTACCGGATTTGTAAAGTGCCGCACCAAAGGTGGACTTATTGTGGATGTGTTTGGTATCGAAGCGTTCCTTCCCGGATCGCAAATTGATGTGAAGCCTATCCGCGACTACGATATCTATGTAGGCAAGAATATGGAATTCAAAGTGGTGAAGATCAACAACGAATTCAAGAACGTAGTTGTATCGCACAAAATATTGATCGAAGAAGAACTCGAAAGTCAGAAAGCCGAGATCATCTCTAAACTCGAAAAAGGTCAGGTACTTGAGGGCAGCGTGAAGAACATTACTTCGTACGGTGTGTTTATGGACCTGGGCGGTGTGGACGGACTGTTGCACATCACTGATATATCATGGGGCCGAATTTCTCACCCGGAAGAAGTACTCAAACTGGATGAGAAAGTAAACGTGGTAATCCTCGATTTTGATGACGAGAAAAAGAGAATCGCGCTTGGCTTGAAACAACTTACTCCTCATCCATGGGATTCATTGGATGAAGCAATGAAAGTTGGTGATAAAGTAACAGGTAAGGTTGTGGTATTGGCCGACTATGGTGCGTTTGTAGAAATAGCCACCGGAGTAGAAGGTCTTATCCACGTTTCGGAAATGTCATGGTCACAGCACCTGCGCAGCCCATCTGATTTCCTTACAGTAGGACAGGAAGTGCAAGCTGAAATCCTAACACTCGATCGTGAAGACCGTAAGATGTCATTGGGAATAAAGCAATTGATGCCTGATCCGTGGGGAGATATCGTAAAGAAATACCCTGTGGGCTCTAAGCACAAAGCAATAGCCCGCAACTTCACCAACTTCGGTGTGTTTGTTGAACTCGAAGAAGGTGTGGATGGATTGATACATATCTCTGACCTTTCTTGGTCTAAGAAGATAAAGCACCCAAGTGAGTTTATGAAAGTGGGTGACGAAATAGAGGTAATTGTACTCGAAGTGGATGCAGAAAACAGAAGGTTGAGTCTCGGACACAAGCAACTGGAAGAGAATCCATGGGAAGTATTCGAAACCATATTCATCGTTGACAGCGTACACAAGGGTACCATCATCAAGTCTACCGACAAAGGTGCTGTAGTATCATTGCAATACGGAGTGGAAGGTTTTGTGCCAAGCCGTCATCTTATGAAAGCAGACAAAACTTCTGCTAAAGTAGAAGAGACGATTGACTTCAAAGTGATTGAGTTCAACAAGGACAGCAAGAAAATTGTATTGTCACACTCACGCATATTCGAAGATGTGGATATGGAATACAAGAACGAAGAGAAGGCACGTAAGAACCAGGAGAAATCTGATACTGCAAAAACTGCGAAGAAGATGAAGGACAATCTGGAGAAGACTACGTTGGGCGATATCGAAGCACTGTCTGCATTGAAGCTTGATATGGAGACTACTGCCAAGAATGCACCGGCTGCCGATGCTGAGGTAGAAGCAAAACCAAAAGCAAAGAAGGCACCAGCTGCTGACGCTGAAGTAGAAGCCAAGCCTAAAGCCAAGAAAGCTAAGAAGAGCGAAGAGGCTGAAGCAGAACCTGAGGCCGAAGTGGAAGCTAAGCCAAAGGCGGCTAAGAAGAAAGCCAAGAAAGAAAGCGATGCTGACGAAAGCAGTGAAGCTTAAAACAATTAAAAGCCCTCGTGAAAACGAGGGCTTTTTTTACGCCTGCTGCCGAAATTAATTTTATATTTGTCCGGCTTTACGATATGGAGAAATCACTCATCATCAACAGCAAACAATTCGACATCATAATCAGAAGGCTGTGCTATCAGCTTGTCGAACAGCATGATGATTTTTCTGATTCCGCTATTATTGGCCTTCAACCCCGAGGTATATTTCTTTCCAAACGCATTGCCACCACGCTTGCCGCACTCAAGCCGGGCATTAAAATAGCGCAAGGTGAATTGGATGTTACTTTTTTTAGAGACGACTTTAGACGTAGGGATGCCCCGCTGGTGCCGAGCACAACCAACATTGATTTTTTGATAGAGAACAAAAATGTAATACTCGTAGATGACGTGCTCTTCTCCGGGCGTACCATCCGATCAGGCATGGATGCCTTGCTCGCATTTGGCCGCCCACGCAGAATAGAATTGCTTACCCTCATAGACAGACGCTACAGCCGCCATCTGCCTATTGAGCCCGATTATACCGGCAGGCAGGTGGATACCATCGCCTCCGAAAAAGTGAAAGTGTATTGGAAAGAAACCGATGGCGTAGATCAGGTCATGCTGTTTACACCAGAACCCACACAACAAACTTAAATTAACGGATGGAAAGTACGCTCAGTGTGAATCACCTGCTTGGAATCAAAGATTTGACGGTCGATGATATGGAGCTCATTTTTAAAACCGCTGACAATTTCAAAAGCGTTATCAACAGACCGATAAAGAAAGTTCCTTCGCTCCGCGATATCACCATTGCCAATTTGTTTTTTGAGAACTCAACCCGCACACGCCTCTCTTTCGAATTGGCAGAAAAAAGACTCAGTGCCGACATCATCAACTTCTCCGCTTCTTCCTCTTCCGTCAGCAAAGGCGAGACGTTGATTGACACAGTCAACAATATTCTGGCCATGAAAGTAGACATGGTAGTGATGCGCCACCCAATGCCGGGCGCGGCTGTGTTTCTGGCAAAGCATGTGAAAGCAAGGATCGTAAATGCTGGTGATGGTACACACGAGCACCCCACACAAGCATTGCTCGATGCATATTCCATTCGCGAGCGGCTGGGCTCACTCAAGGGCTGCAAGGTGGTAATCGTGGGAGATATTATGCATTCGCGTGTTGCGTTGTCAAATATATTTTGTCTGCGCAAATTGGGCGCGGAGGTGATGGTGTGCGGTCCTGCCACACTCATACCCAAACACATCAGTGAACTGGGAGTGAAGGTTGAATACAATCTTAAAAAAGCACTGGAGTGGTGTGATGTGGCAAACATGCTGCGCATACAACTCGAGCGTCAGGACATAAAATATTTTCCATCCATACGTGAATACGTAATGTTGTATGGAGTGAACAGGCAACTGCTAGAAACTCTCAAAAAACCAGTAACAATAATGCACCCGGGACCCATCAACAGAGGCGTGGAGATAACCAGTGATGTAGCCGACTCAGGGCAAAGCATCATACTTGAGCAAGTGGAGAATGGGCTGGCCGTTCGTATGGCAGTTCTGTACCTTTTGGCCGGCAGGGTGGATTGATAAACCGTGCGCAAGTGCATGCTGAAGGCCGATTTTTAAGTGTTTGTTATTTTGAATATTAATTCCATTATCTTTATTTTCTAATTGTAAAAAACCCGCTATGCTCTATACATTAGACAAACAAGAAAAGTACGTTGCTATCAAGTTGCACGAGAACAAACTCAACAGCGTTATCGCGCCCGAGTTGAAATCGGAAATCATCATCATGAACAATCAGGGTTTCTCCAATATGATACTCGATTTATCTGAAACTGAGTACTGTGATTCATCAGGCCTTAGCGCTATTCTGGTAGGTAACAGAATTTGCAAAAATGGAGGCGGATGCTTTGTGGTAAGCGGATTGCAAGATGCCGTCAAAAAATTAATTTCTATTTCACAGTTGGATCAAGTATTGCTGATTACTCCCACATTGAGCGAAGCCGTTGATTATATTTTCATGGAAGAAATAGAGAAAAATCTTCCCAAAGACTAAATTTATTTATTCAATAAGCACCCTGTGGGCCATGGTAAAATTTAAAATTGTTTTGCTTTTTGTTGTTTCTGTTTTTGTGTCATCACAATTGATGGGACAGTGTGTACCTAACACCACTATCACGGTTCCAGGAATTTATCCCGACACATTACCAGTGGCTTTAGTCGGTGCAACTTACAATGAAGTAATTCAGTTCAAGGTGCCAGTAGATACCGTGTTTCAGGGCAACAATGCCACCATCCTTAGCATCACCGTTACCGGTATGATTGGCTTGCCCGCAGGTTTTACCTACGCATGTGTTCCATCCAATTGTGTTTTTGCAGGAGGCAGTAACGGTTGTGCCGTGCTCACCGGAAACCCTACAGTAGCGCAGATCGGCCAGTATCCTTTGCGTGTCACCATTTCTATTACCGGTACAGTGATAGGAATTCCCTTTCCAATCACCATTCCTGATACGGTGAGTAAATACACACTGGTTATAAGTCAGCAAACAGGGGTGCAGATAGTGAAGAACCGCAATTTGGAAGTAAATCAAAATTTTCCCAACCCTTCTGTAACTGCCACCACCATTGAGTTTACTGTCCCCAATGCAGCGTTGGCCGATTTCAAATTATACAATGTGCTTGGAAAAGAATTGTACAGCCGTACAGTAAGCGCACGCGCAGGAAAGAACACCATCAATTTTGAAACCCGCGACTACGAGCCCGGTATATACATGTACACCATCAAAGCAGGCGATGCAGTAGTAACTCGCAGATTGATGATTGGCAGAAAATAATGACATTTGAAGTTCTGATCTTAGGCAGCAGTTCTGCCACTCCCATCTTTAACAGGCATCCTTCCGCTCAAGTAATCAATATACATGAGCGTTTTTTTTTGATAGACTGTGGCGAAGGCACACAACTTCGTTTGATGGATCTGCGTGTGAAGTTTCATCGTATCAATCATATTTTTATTAGCCATCTGCATGGCGACCATTATCTGGGCTTGGTAGGGCTGATGTCCACGTTACACCTGCAAGGCCGCACTGAACCGCTTCATTTATATGCGGTGCCGGCTCTCAAAGAAATTATCGACATACAGTTTTTACATTCACAAACAGTACTCAAATACGAATTGATTTTTCATCCGCTCGGTGAGCAAGGTGGTGAGTTGATTTTAGAAGAAGACAACCTTAAGGTAAAAACCATTGCACTCAATCACAGGATACCATGTGTTGGTTTTTTATTTAACGAACACATTGCTCCACGCAAACTGATCATAGAGGAAGTGCGCAAAGCGGAAATTCCTTTAACGTTTTATCAGAACCTGAAAGCAGGGGAGGACTACAAAAATGAACAAGGTGTGGTGGTGTCTAATAGCAGTGTAACAACTGCCGCACGTGCCTCGCGCAGCTATGCCTATTGTTCAGATACAGCATATTCCGAATCGGTGGTGAAAGTTGTGGCCGGTGTTGACCTATTGTATCACGAGTCTACGTTTACATCGGAGATGGCCGAACGCGCGGCTGACACATTCCATTCCACCGCGCAACAAGCCGGCATGGTGGCTGCCAAAGCCAATGTAAAGCAATTGCTCATTGGACATTTTAGCGCACGTTACAAAGATTTGATTCCGATGCTGAACGAAGCGCGGCAAGAGTTTGCCAACACACACCTCGCCATAGAAGGCACGCGTTTCAGAATAGATTGAGACGCTGACCAAATTCATTTTACTGCATTCGATTTCCCCGCACCTTAGTTCTGCTGGTTTCTAAAAAGTTGTTAGATTTGCAGCTTTATTTATAATCAGTCTAAATAAGAAAAAACCCTCTTTATGATTCGTCTCCCGCTAATTTTATTATTCATAATCTCATGGCAAATAGCTGCAGCACAGCAAGTTGATTCTCTCAAACTGACCGAAAGCACCATCAATAATTTTGTGGCTACGAACGAGGGCAACAAGCTCACTATAGGTTTGTATGGCCAAGTGGATTTCAACAAACCGATTGTCGAGAACAGAAGAACAAACGGGAAGTTCGATGTGCATCGCATTGTAATGTCGATGGCCTACCGCTTTAATTCCAAAGTGCATTTTGCTACCGAAATTGAATTCGAACACATGGACGAAGTGTATGTGGAGCAGGCATTTTTGAATTATAAGTTGCAGGAGAAAGTGCATCTGCGCGCAGGATTGTTGCTGGTCCCCATGGGTATCATTAATGAGTATCATGAGCCAACAACTTTCAATGGGGTGGAGCGGCCAAATGTTGACAAGGTGATAGTACCTTCTACTTGGCGGCAGGTGGGAGCTGGGTTTACCGGCAGGCTGGACAATGCTTCGTTGAAGTATCAACTGTATGCTATGAGTGGATTGAAAAGTTATGACAGCGGTGCCCTATTCAATGCCAAAAATGGTTACCGCAGCGGGCGTCAGAATGCTGGTGAAATTACTGTGAGTTCGATAAATGTAGCCGCGCGAGTAGATTATTATGGTATACGTGGATTGCGCGTGGGTGCTTCTTTTTATGGAGGCGATAGTCAATCATCACGGTACAACGGAATTGATTCGGATAATAATTACGAATTGCAAAGTGCTGACTCTAGCGTGGTAAGCATCTCAATAGGTGGTTTCGATGCGCGTTACCAGATTAACGGACTGGTTTTGCGGGGGCAATTTATTTATGCTGCCAACTCCAATGTGCTGCAATACAATACTGCCACCGGTAGCGACCTTGCCACTGCTCTCAGCGGATATTATGTGGAAGCAGGGTACAATGTGCTGAGGCATTGTAAAACCACCACCAACAAATTAGTACCATTTGTACGCTATGAGGATTACGATACAAACCTGAAAGTGATCAACGGTCAATCGCGATTGAGGGGCTATCACAGGAACGAGATTACTGTGGGTGCTGGGTTTTGGGTAGACGAAGGCGCGGTGTTGAAAGCGGATTATCAAATATTAAATGATGAAAGTGATGCGAAAGCAACTGGAATGTTCAATATTGGAATTGGCATCGCCTTTTAAGTCATTAGTGTAACTTAGCAAGCATGTCAATCAAGCTAATTATTGTTTTTCTTTTGATGCTAATGGTGCGTTCTGACAGCGACTTGCAGATAGACAAGACCGGTTGGCGAAAAATAAATTCTGCTGCGGCCGAGAGTTGGCCAGGAAAAAATGTTGTTTTTGTGAAAGTGATTTTGGCAGCCGCAAATCCCAAATCTATCACACCAAATCATTGTGTGTATAAGGTAACAAGTGGAGCTGCAGTGATGGGTTATCTTTATGCAGATAACGCGATGGGCAAATTTGACACATTTGATTTTGCAGTTTTGTTTTCGACTGATCTACGAATCATGTCAACTGTAGTGCTCACATACAGGGAAGAGTACGGTGGCGAGATCGCCTCTGCGCGCTGGTTACGGCAATTTACAGGCAGTACCACTCCATTTGAATTTGGCCACAATGTACAAGGTATTTCAGGTGCCACCATTTCGGCCCGCGCTATGACGGCAGGCATGAACAACGCGGTGGCACGCATGCGCGAACTGAAATCTAAATACCAATTATAAAAGTAGTGTCATGATTGAATGGAGAGGAGCCATACACCATTTTGATTACCCGGTGAAGATGTTTATCACTGCATTCCTCCTTGCGCTTAGCTTTGGCTATTTTTCAGGATTTAAGTTTGTGGGGCGTACTATGAACTATTCGCCCGAAGGTATTTCGCAAAATTATTTGGGAAACGAAGAGGACATGCGGGCAGAGTTGATGAAGTTTAAAAAATCTGAAAACGAAGTGCTCACCATTATCCACACACACGTGCTTTCACTCAGCATGATTTTTCTTGTGTTGGGTTTGTTGTTGTTCACCACATCACTTCACCCCACCTTGCGCAACTTACTGGCTATTGAACCTTTTGTTTCTCTTATCGTCACCTTTGGCGGCATATGGCTATTATGGAAAGGTTGGTATTGGGTAGCACCAGTAATTATGGTCTCAGGGATTTTGCTCAACCTTAGTTTTGTGTTGGCTGTTTTGTTGTTACTTTGGCAATTGTTATTTGTAAAAACAACGCAAAAAAGTAATCCAAACTGATATGATGTTGGTGGCAGACAGTGGCAGTACTAAAACCGACTGGCGAATTGTAGACGCGCAAGGCGCCATTAGGCAATTGCGCACTTCGGGATACAATCCATATATCCTTAATCAATCAGAAATTATTGCGTTGCTGGATGCAGAGATCGACAGCAGCATAGCGCGTGAAGATGTGACCACTTTATTTTTTTATGGTTCCGGTTGTTCGGGCGAAAAATCGAATGCCATCGTGCAGGTTGCCCTTCGACATATTTTTACGAATGCAATTGTAGAAGTCTCGCATGACATGCTCGGGGCGGCCCGTTCATTGTGCGGCAGGGAACCGGGTATTGCATCCATATTAGGCACAGGTTCTAACTCGTGTCTGTATGATGGTGAGCACATAATCGACAATATACCTTCACTTGGTTACATAGCCGGTGATGAGGGCAGTGGAGGGCATTTGGGCAGGCTTATGTTGCAAGCATTTTATTATCGCGACATGCCAACCCACATTCACGATGAGTTCAAGAAAATTGTGGGCAACAGCCGTGAAGAGGTGCTCGATTCGATTTACCGCAAATCGTTTCCCAACAAGTATTTGGCATCGTTATCGGAATTGCTCGCGCACCATGCCAAAGATGCATTTAGCATAGGAATTGTGAGCAAGGCGTTCAATTCTTTTGTACAAGGCCAGCTGATGAAGTACAAAGACAGTAGAAATTTAAAGATGCATTTTACTGGATCCATTGCATTCCATTATGCTCCAATTCTGCAATCAGTGCTCAAAGACAATGGCTGCATGCCCGGCCACATCACACCCGATCCGATAGCCGGAATATTACTGTACCACCAGCCAATGCGCTAGGCCGCTATCAAGCCGCTGGCCACACGTTTGTGGTAATCGCGGATCAAAAACTGATACCACACCACGCCCAATGCATACAGCGCAGCTGTGATGTAAAAAATATCTGCGTAGCTGATGTTTTCTTCCCGCAGGTTCATGAATATTCTTGCACTGATATACCAGCTGCCCGACCACACTGCTGAGGTGAGCGCGCTCATCATTTCCTGATTGCGTTTGCCCACATAGTTCATTACCAATTCCGATGTCATAGGCCCGGCCATATTCATCAAAGGCTGACGGAACAAGTAACACAACACCGCCAGCGGTAGCGCAATGGCCATGTGCGATATGTATTCTGTGGTGGCCAACAGTACCAGCGCTAGCACCGCCAAAGATTGAAAAAGTGTGATCGCCACGCTGTACCCATACTTGCGCCTGATACCCGGTATGGAGATGGCAGCCACAAAAACCAGCACCGCGGCCACCGCGCCCAACATCGAAAATGTGTTGGAATCCATACCATGAATTTTAAAAAAGAACAGATTGATAAAAGGTATGGTAAGCCCTGCACCCACGGCAATAATAATAGTCGGCACCAAAGCTTTAGCTATCAACAGCCAATCGAAATTGCGCATGTCACGCCTCTTGGAGTCCATGGTTGGAACAACTTCACCACCATCAGATTTGTAGACAAAATATAAACTGATAAATCCCGCGCAGGCAAATATTTGAAGTAGCAATTTTTCATCAAACACTCCCGGTGCCCAAGTGTATAAACCATAAATCATAGAACCGCTAATGATGGTGCTGATACTCCATGTAGAGTAGTTGAGGGCGATGGCTTCGCTTTGGTTCTCTTTGCTGGCGTTGCGCATGATAAACGGGAGAATGCAAACTTGCATGAGCGTGAATGAAACACCCCACAGCGCAAGGCTTGCAAGCAAGAAGTATTCATTCTTATACTGAACTGCTTCCAACACAAGCAGTGAAAAAAACGGCAGCGCAATGCCTGAGATGTAGAACAGTGGCCGCAGTTTTCTTCCTTTAATAAACAGTCCAAGTGGAAAAGCCAGCAGCAACACACCTAAGAATCGGAATGAAACATATTCGGCAATCGCGTAATCTTTGTACCCCAACTTGCTCATGTAGATATTAAGAATCAACATGTATGAGCTGTTGATCAGCTGCAGAAAAAATTCCGCAATAATCAACATAACAATATTTCGTTCAAGCCTTCGGTAATTTGAAATGATTGTTTTCAATGCAACGGGTGGTTTTCAATCTGTAGATGCTGATTTTGCCTCAATGTATTCAATTACTTTCTCTGTATCATGTGCGTTAAACCAAGTGATATTGTTTTCGCGCCTTAGCCATGTCATTTGTCTTTTGGAGTAGTTGCGCGTGTGTTGCTTTATCAATTCCACAGCTGATTGTAGATTGCAATTGCCATCCAAATAATTAAATAATTCGGTGTAACCTACGGTGTGTAAAGCCTCGTGGTGCCGGTGCGGTAGCATGGACCGGGCCTCTGCTTCCAGTCCGGAAGCCATCATTTCATCTACTCGTTGGTTTATCCTTTCATACAATACCTCGCGGGGTAATTCCAACCCTATTTTAATGATTTTGAATGGCCGGTGAGCGGATGCTGATTTTCGTTGGGCTGAGTAAGGTATTCCTGTCACCAGGCATACTTCCAGCGCGCGCAATACGCGTTGCGGATTATGCGTGTCGGCTATGGCGTGGTAAACGGGATCCAACTGCAGCAACTTGTCGGCCATGTGTGCAAGGCCATGTGTCTCCATCTCATCACGCAGTTTTTTTCTTAATGTTTTGTCAGCAAGAGGGAGTTTATCAAATCCATCGCATAGCGCTCGCAGGTAGAGGCCTGAGCCACCCACACAGACTACCAACTGATGTGTTTTGAACAACGTGTCTAATAAAGCCAACGCATCGTGTTCAAATTTACCTGCATTGTATGCAGTTGTTACTTCGAGGTTGTCGATAAAGTGATGGGTGATTGTAGCGCGCTGGAGTGGGGTGGGTTTGGCCGTGCCAATGTCGAGACCGACAAAAAACTGACGCGAGTCGGCCGAAATTATTTCAGTTTTGAAATGTGAAGCAATGGCAATGGCGAGGTCGGTCTTTCCTACGGCTGTGGGGCCTCCTATTACCACAAGGTGTTTATTCACCCCTGTTAAAAGTTTTTAAAAATTCGGTTGAAATCGTGAGTAATTTCTTATTCGCGTTCATCAACAATACTGCTTTCGCTGTCACTGATGTTATCGACTTCCGATTCGTCAAGCACATCGCCCAATTCAACGGTCAAATCATCGGCTTCTATTTCCGCTTCTTCGACATCTTCTTCATCACCCAGCAACGCAGCTATGCCTGCTTCATCATCCAGTATCCCTTCAGTAATACTTCCAAGCGCGGCTGTGCCATATTGTTTTGGGGCAATTCCTTCACTGTTTATACAAATAGGGTACGTAATGTTTGGGTCAGCTTCAATTATTATTTTGCGGAGCTCAATGTAGAAAGTCCAATTAGCATTATAATCAAACACATAATATAACTTTTGATGCGGATCGATGATAAATGAAAACATTTTAGTTTCACGCATGGCCAGCGGAGTAGGGGGTTCAGCTACTTTGGCCCTGTCATCGTCACGCAAAACAGGCTGTTCAGGTTTTTTAACTTTATCAATCACCAAGGCAATCTCTTGACCTTTTTTCCAGTGGTCATCACTCATGAAAAAAGAGGCCGGATGGGCTGAGTCAAAATTAATACTTTGTTGAATTGCGTTATGGAAATCTTCAAAAGTTTGATTTGACTTTATATCAATTGTTCGCACAATTTCGTCATGATCTTCAAACACAACTCTAAAACGGTAAACTGATGGCATAATTTGTTTATTAGAAGTATGCAAGTAAAAATAGAAAACTTTTAAAACACCATCAAACGGTGAAATTATTTTTGAACTATCGTCAAGCCCATTTTGGAGGCCATTTTCAGCATAAAAGCATGCGCCTCTTCGTGGCTGTTGTTTATTTTACCATCCAGTATCGCATCACGAATGGCGTTTTTTATTTCGCCCACTTCGCGACAAGGTTGCAATCCAAATGTGAACATTATTTCTTCACCCGTTACTGGTGGTTGCCAGTTGCGTACTTTGTCTTTTTCTTCTACTTCAATTAGCTTTTGTTTCACCACTTCAAAGTTTTTCATGTAGCGCTTTACCCGCGTTTCGTTTTTTGAAGTGATGTCGGCATGGCAAAGCACCATCAAATCGTCAATGCAATCGCCTGCATCAAACAATAGCCTGCGCACAGCCGAGTCGGTCACATTGCTTTGGGCAAGTACGATGGGGCGTAAATGAAGTAATACGAGTTTCTGTACGTACTTCATTTTTTCATTCATAGGCAACTTTAACTTGCGGAAAATGTGTGGCACCATCCGGGCACCTTTATCTTCATGTCCATGAAAGGTCCACCCGGTCACAGGGTCAAAGCGTTTGGTTGGAGGCTTGGCAATGTCGTGCAATATAGCCGCCCACCGCAGCCACAAGTCATCCGTTTCCTTGGCAATATTATCCAGTACTTCGAGGGTGTGGTAGAAATTGTCTTTGTGGCCTTTGTTGTCTATGTATTCTACACCGTGCAGCGCGGTGAACTCCGGAAATATGATGTGTAGTAAACCGCTATCGAAGAGTAACTTAAAACCCACTGAGGGTTTTTTTGCAAGAATAATCTTATTCACTTCATCAATGATGCGTTCGGCCGACACAATTTTAATTCGTTCTTTGTTATTTGTGATCGCTTCAAATGCTTCGGTTGTAATGGTAAAATCGAGTTGGGTGGCAAATCGCACAGCGCGGATCATGCGCAGCGGATCGTCAGAAAAAGTGATAACAGGATCGAGAGGTGTGCGGATGATTTTGTTTTCAATATCGTTGATACCACCAAAAGGGTCTATTAACTCGCCCAAAGTGGCCTCGCTAAGGCTCAGCGCCATCGCATTGATGGTAAAGTCGCGTCTGTTTTGGTCATCTTCGAGGGTGCCGTTTGCTACAATGGGCTTCCGGGAATCTTCGCTATAAGATTCCTTACGTGCACCCACAAATTCTATTTCCATATCGCGGTGCCGCAACATGGCGGTGCCAAAATTCTTGAATACAGTCACGCGTGTGTTTTTGCCAATGCGCTTGGCCACAGCGTTTGCAAGAGCTATTCCGTTGCCGGCAACTACTACATCTATGTCTTTGCTGGGACGCGATAAAATAATGTCACGCACAAAACCACCTATCACGTAGGCTTGCACACCCAGCGAATCTGCTGCATGGGCAATAATTTTAAATACGGGATGAGAAAGGTGCTGTTTCAAACGAAAAGTAATTCAGTACTGCGCTGCAAAATTATAATTTCTGCTTAACTCTTTGCGGTTGGTAGTTTTCGGTTGTTACCACTTTTTCTTTTCTGCAGGGTCTTTACGCTTTAGGGTGAACACACGCGAAATATTAAATCCAAAATGGATGTCTCCATTGGTGATGTCACCGGTTGTTTCGGTGATAAACATCTTTTCAATCATGGCACGCGAGTTACTCACATGCAATTGGAAAACGTGTCCTCCGGTTTCGATATCGATACCAAGGGATGCCGAATTGAAAACTTCTTTGGTCACCACTTGATCGGGCAGGAGGTAAAAATACTCACCATTGATGGTGATGCTCTTTGTAATCTTTTGTCTAAAACCAGCCCCCATTGCATAGATGTCGTTTTTGTCGAGCGTGGTGGGCACCAGATTGTGGTGAACGTATGTAGGAGTAAGTTGTAGCGATAAGCCATCATTTATTTTGCGTGCTAGCAATAGCTGATGCGTATAAGACAAACGTGAAGAGAAAAAGTTTTCGCGCTCGGGTTCGGCCCAACGAAGAGAATTAAGCGCCACGCTGGTAAAATATACCAGACTTACAGGCATTTTTCTGCCACCAGTGCTCTGTCTAAGCAGTTTGTATTTGCCAAAACCGTCAAATGTTTTTTCGAATGTACTTCGGCCTACGCCCACTGTAAGTCTGTCTAACACGCCATATTCAAATCCCAAGCGCATAGTGGCCTGGTCGAGACCAAAAAATTCGTAGGGCCCAGCGTTGAGCCTGCCAAATCTGTGGCCAATTAAAAATTGCAATACACCAGCAGCTGGTAACTCTATGGAGTGGCCGGTAACAATGCGGGTGGTTTTAAAAGTTGCAGTGGTGTAATTAATTTCCGTACTGTCTTCTGTGGCATCCTGCAGCATATTCATCAAATCGTCCTGCGCCTGTGTTAATTGGGGAATGATACTCAGTGCTCCGATCAAACACACCAATGAAATCCATTTTGCAAGTATTCTTTTATTCATTCTTATAATTTATTGAGACTGATTATTTATTGATGAGTTCATATTTCATCACTACCGAAACTTCCACTTGCCTTGCAATATTGTCGCGTACGATGCGAGGCACCGTGATCTGATAATCCTGCACTACTACCGGGAATGAAGCTGTTGCGCTCACTTGCCCACCAGCCACTGTGATGGTGGCTTTTACTATTTGTTGGTGTATCACTCCATGTATGGTCAGATCGCCTAGCACGGTTGCATCATATTTGCCATCTTTTAGGAAATTGATGTCTTGCAGATTGGTAATCCTGCCTGTAAATGAAGCGGTGGGATACTTATCCGACTCCATGTATTTTTCATTGAAGTGCTCCTGCATTGCAGCCCGTTCAAAATAAAAACTTTTTATCGTGGCTATCACACGCATCTCTCCTGTTTTTTTATCAATGATGCTTGCCACCTGACGATTGGTTGCTTCAATATTTTCGAGTGGAGCCTCCGATACAAATTTGATGGTGCCTGTGCGAGTGAATAACTTATCCTGCGCCATGGCTTGTAAGCACATGCCGGTGAGAAAAAGCGTAAAAAATATTTTCAGATTTATGCCCATTTTAGTTTTCCGGGGCTCCTTTTGCTACCCATGTACTGATTAGTTGAAGCTCGCACGCACTCAATGGCGATTGGCTTGGGGGTGGCATGTTTTTTAAATCAATGACCCTGTTTTTAAAAGTGCCATCATCTATTTTGGCTTTTACCTGTGCATAAGTGGTAAGCAGGGGGTTGGCCGCGCCATTGCCATGACACCCTGATATTGCGCAATTTGTATCTATTAGAAGTTTAATTTTTCCATTATATACATTGGCCGTAGTGTCGCAAGCTGGACCTGGTCCATACAATTCTTCTTCGTTATCATAATAGCATCCTTGCAGCATTGCAGTAACCAAAAACACAAAGAATACTTGTCCGAAGCCTACGAGAAATTGATGATGAGAAGAAATATTTTTGAAAGTACGGATTGTCATAAAGTGAATTTCAGATTTAAAAAGGTGTCTTCTCAAATTTAATCAATTTATCTGTGTTGCTACATGTATTTGGAATTAACATTCCAGCCAAAGTGTTGACAGCGCACATCATTTTGTGAAATATTGGCATAAATTTACAGGCTAATCTATTGCTATGAAAAAGACGTTTGTGATTCTGTTTGTGCTGGTCATTGTAATTGCATCAGTGGCCGGATATTTTATGTACACCCGTTCGCACGATAATCTTGCAAGTGCCAAGCCTGATTTTGAGTTGAGCGCTGGCGAATTGCTGGAGGAGTTTGCAACTAACCAGGATGCGGCCAACGCACGCTATCTCAATAAAGTGATTGAGGTGCGCGGAGTGGTGGATGATGTGATGGAGGATCAAAGTATGATCACGGTCCGCATTGTGGAACCCGGTGATTACAATGGAGTAAGCGCCCAGTTTATAGAGCAGAACAAAGCGGATGCAGTAATTGCGCCTAATGGAAGCGATATAAAAGTGAGAGGGCTGTGCAGTGGCTATACGGGCGATGACATGATGCCCGGTGATGTAGTTCTGACAAATGCAGTAATTATTCCCTGATTACAAAGGGATAGTAGCCAGCAGCGATTCAGTTTTTAATTGAACTGCACAATTGAAATGACCCAGGGGACATTTGTTAAATCCATGCAGCCCACAAGGCTTGCACGCGGGCCGGGGCATCGACTCTATCACAAATTTTTTGGTGGACAATGGTCCAAAACCAAATTCAGGTATGGTGCTGCAATACACCGCTGTTACGGGTGCATCTATTGCTGAGGCCATATGCAGCGGGGCTGAATCATTAACATAATTCATCGCTGCATTTTTCATGAGAGCTGCAGATTGCAGCAAGCTGAGTTTGCTCGCCAAATTGTGTACGTCCTGTCGTGTTACATTTTCTTTGATCTGGTCACAGGCCACATTATCGGCCTTGCTGCCCAACAGGTACACAACATATTTTTCAGGAATGCTGCTGATAAACTTTTGCCATTGCGCTGCGGGCAACTGCTTGGAAAACCATACAGAAGTTGGCGCAATGCATATGTAGGGGCTTGATTGCAAGTCGGCCACCGAAGCCACATCTTTGGCAGAAGGATATAACCGGGGAAGGGCAGAGGCAGGGTTTCCCAAATGAGCTATCAGTTGTAGGTTGCGTTCAGTTTCGTGTACAGCAGGCTCGCCCGTGGCCGCCACATAGTGGGGTACGCGTACATCGAAAAATCGCGACATCGGATTTTTATCAAAACCTATCCTGTTTTTGGAGCCAGACAAAGCTGTGAGCAGGCCCGTAGCAACAAACCGCTGCAAATTGATTACATAATCATATTGGTTGCGCCTAACGTTTTTTATCAACTTCATCAGTCCCGCGTACTTGTTGTGACTTTTGTCCCAAACTATCACGTTTCGTATAAACGGATGATCCTTAAATAACGACTCATTGCCTTTGCGCACCAGCACATCCAGCGCTGCATCCGGAAAATCGCGATGCAGTTTTTCCAGCACAGCTGTGGCAAGTATGGCATCGCCAATAAATGCTGTTTGTATGATCAGAAACGATTGCATGCTTTTACACAGCTACGTTGTGTTCGCGCAGTGCATCGTTAAGCGAAGTCTTCATGTCAGTTGATGCCTTACGCTCGCCTATTATCAGTGCGCACGGCACTTGGTATTCACCGGCAGGAAATTTTTTGGCATAGGTTCCTGGAATTACCACAGAGCGCGAAGGCACATACCCTCGATATTCCTTCGGTTCGGAACCACTCACATCTATCACTCGGGTCGATTGTGTAAGCACCACATTGGCGCCCAAAACGGCTTCGCGCTCTACGCGAACGCCTTCTACTACAATACAGCGCGAGCCAATAAAACAATTGTCCTCTATAATAACTGGTGCAGCTTGCACAGGTTCCAGCACACCGCCTATGCCCACGCCACCACTCAGGTGCACGTGTTTACCAATCTGCGCGCATGATCCCACTGTAGCCCACGTGTCTATCATGGTGCCTTCGTCCACATAAGCTCCTATATTTACGTAACCGGGCATCAGTATCACTCCTTTAGCAAGATAGGAGCCATGGCGCGCCAGCCCGTGGGGCACCACGCGCACTCCCAATGCAGCAAGATTTTTCTTTAGTGGTATTTTATCATGAAACTCAAATGGGCCCACCTCAATGGTCTTCATTTCCATAATGGGAAAATAAAGAATTACCGCTTTTTTTACCCAGTCGTTTACCTTCCACCCATCAGTCTTGGGCTCAGCCACGCGAAGTGTGCCTTTATCCAGTTGTTCAACAACTGATTGTATGGCCTCGCGCGAGGCGGGTTGCGCCAGCAGCGATCGGTCCTCCCAAATTTTTTCGATCGTATTTTTTAATTCTTCCATAGTGTATGCAAAGTAAATAAAATAGTGTGAGCCACTGGGCGCATGCCCCACGGGTGAACAGCCCGCGGTTATTATTGTTTATATTTGCACACTGAAAAATGGCAAGAATAGTGGCAATAGATTATGGCACCAAGCGCGTGGGCCTCGCAGTGACAGACAACCTGCAGATAATTGCGCGTGGGCTCACCACAGTGCCGGGAGCCAAGGTGATGGACTACCTCAAAAATTATTGCCTTAAAGAAGAAGTAGAATGTTTTGTGGTGGGCTTGCCGCGTGGGCTTAATGCGGCCGGCACACAAGCCTCTGCAGGAGCCGATAATTTTTGCAAACAGCTTGCAAAAATATTTCCTCAACTGCCCATTCATAGGGTAGATGAAAGATTTACATCTAAAATGGCAGCTGCCACCATGTTGGCCTCAGGATTAAAGAAAATGGCCCGCAGAAACAAAGAATTAATTGATGAAATAAGTGCCACCATCATACTGCAATCATTTATGGAGCAGCGTGATGCTAGGGCATAATAATTGGAAAATGATATTACCCATTATCTCATATGGTCACCCGGTGCTTCGCAAGAAGGCAGAACGCGTAACTAAGGATTATAAAGATATCGACCTCATCATTGCAAACATGTACGATACCATGTACCATGCAAGTGGTGTGGGTTTGGCTGCGCCACAAGTGGGTTTGGCCATTCGTATATTTGTGGTGGATGGCGCTGCATTTGAAGAAGATGAAGTGGCAAGTTTTAAAAAGACTTTTATCAATCCGGAGATAATTGAGGAGTCGGGTGATGCGTGGAAATTCAATGAAGGCTGCCTTAGTATACCAGGTATTCGCGAAGATGTAAACCGACTCCCGGAAATTACTTTGCAATATCAGGATGAAGAATTCAATGAACACACGGAAACATTCAAAGGAATGGCTGCCCGCATCATTCAACATGAGTACGATCACATTGAAGGGGTATTGTTTACTGACCATATTTCACCGCTGCGCAGAAGATTGCTGAAAAAGAAACTTACCGACATCACCAAAGGCAAAGTTGATGTAGATTACAGAATGAAATTCCCACAATCCTAATATATTTGCTTCCATGAAAAATGTATCTATCGCTTTTTGTTTATTGGTGTTAATAGCCTGCACCAATACGCGTGTCAAACAAGAGAATGCCATTAACGAAATGGAGAAAACGGTTTATTCGGATTCTACAGGCCGGTTAGATCCTGCTGTGGCGGCTAAACTTGTGGATGATTACATGGCATTTGTCGATGCATATCGCAATGATTCGGTGTCAGCAAGATATTTGTTCAAAGCTGCCGAACTGGCTTCTGGGCTAGGAAAGAACGAACGCGCACTCGAACTTTTTGCAAGGTATTGCGGAGAGTACCCCGAAACCGAAAAAGCTCCAGTAGCACTGTTCCTGCAAGGTTTCATTTACGATGACCAACTTAAGGAATTTGGTCAGGCGGATAAGTTTTACACGGAGTTTCTTGAAAAATATCCACAACACTCATTAGCCAATGATGTGGCTGTACTTAAACGAAATTTGGGTAAATCTGATGAAGAGTTGATTCGTGAATTTGAAGAACAAATGAAAATTCAGTAACCGTTTATTTAAACTGTTCAGCTAGAATTTTTTCCAGTTCTTCTACAGATAAGTTTGTTTTGATGTGACCTTCTGAAGCAAAACTTATCTCCCCGGTTTCTTCCGAAACGACCACTGCCACCGCATCGCTGTGTTCAGTAATTCCAATGGCCGCCCTATGGCGCATGCCAAGGCGTGCCGGCAGCTCTGTGTTTTCAGTAACGGGTAGCACACAGCGGGCCGCTTTTATCCTATTGTTTGCGATGATGATGGCACCATCATGCAACGGGTTGTTTTTGAAGAAAATACTCTCGATCAATCGTTTGGAAACTGCTGCATCCATGATGTCGCCTGTGCCGCTGTAAAATTTTAACTCGGAGGAGCGTGCAAGCACAATGATGGCGCCCGTTTTATTTTTAGACATGTTATTGCATGCCTTCACCACGGCCGAAAAATTTTCGTTGCGCGGTTGTGTCAGCTGCCAATTCCAGGGTAACAATTGCTTGGTGATGCTATTGCGTGAAATAAAACTATTGGTGCCTAACACAATGAGGAACCTACGCACTTCCTGCTGAAATACGATTATCAGTGCGATCATACCCACGCCAATAAACTGCCCAAGCAATGTGCCTAGCATTTGCATATTGAGCACTTTCACAAACAACCACCACAATATGTAGATTGACAACAATCCTATAAAAATATTGATGGCCACTCCACCGCGCAGTAATTGGTAAAGCTTATAAAGAAGAAAAGCCACAATCATGATGTCGATAATATCGAGCAACCTGACCGTGAGAAAACCAATCTTGAACAATTCCATGTGTAAAGCGCTGTGGCTATAAATTATTTGTCACGGTGAAATTATACTTTCTGCATGTACTTTACAATGTGGATAGCTTCCAGCGCTTCTTTCACATCGTGCACACGCAGTATGGCCGCACCCTTTTGCAAAGCTAGCGTATTCAATATGGTTGTGCCATTCAACGCTTCTGCCGGAGTGGTCCCCAAAACCTTGTTGATCATCGATTTGCGCGATATTCCCACCATGACCAGCAGATCAAAAATCTGAAACCGGGTGAGCGATTCCATCAGCATGTAGTTGTGATCCACCGTTTTGCCAAACCCAAATCCCGGATCGATGATAATGTCGTTGATGCCTGCGCTGCGGGCAGCCTGCACCCGCTCTATGAAAAAATTAATCACTTCTTCGGTTACATTTTCAAATTGGGGATCTTTAGCCATGGTCTGCGGGGTGCCTTGCATGTGCATCATAATGAAAGGCATTTGCATACGGGCAGCGGTGGCCAGCATGCGCTCATCTGCTGTGCCTGCGGAAATATCGTTAATTATATCTGCCCCGGCCTGTGCTGCAGCTTCGGCCACCGTGGCGTGCACCGTATCAATTGAAATGAAAGTGTCCGGAAAATATTTTTTAATCAGCGCAATGGCCGGTAGCACGCGCGCTTGTTCCTCATCCACGCTCACTGCAGAAGCTCCAGGCCTTGAAGAAGCCCCGCCCACATCCAATATAGTGGCGCCCTCTGAAATCATTTTGTGCGCTCTCGCCAGCAGCGTGTCGGCATCAGGAAGTTGGCCACCATCGTAAAACGAATCAGGTGTCAAATTCAATATCCCCATCACCACCGGACCATCCAATACGAGTACCCGCCCACGGCAGTTCAGGGTCACTTGTCTGCAAAATAATGTATCTTTCGAGCTGTATTTACGATGCATAAAACTGCCGGTAATATTATGGTTATGAACACCTCAGTGCAATACGAAAAAGCGGTTGCCACTTGCAAAGATATTTTTATTAAAAAAATGCAGGATTATGGCACTGCATGGCGGGTGCTGCGGGTAAGTTCAATCACCGACCAAATTTTTATCAAAGCCCAACGTGTGCGCAGTATTGAAGACAAAGGAGCGCAGCGTGTGGCCGAAGGTGTAGTGCCAGAGTATATTGGCATTGTGAATTATGCCGTAATCGCGCTCATACAAATAGAGCTGGGTGCGGGCGAGGAATTGGAAATGCCATCATCGAAAGTTACCGCCTACTACGATAAGATTGTGAAAGAAGCCTGGAGACTGATGGACGACAAAAACCACGATTATGACGAAGCGTGGAGGCAGATGCGTGTGAGCTCATTCACCGATCTGATCCTGATGAAACTACTTCGCATCAAACAAATAGAAGACAATAGCGGCAAAACTGTTGTTTCGGAAGGTGTGGCTGCAAATTATCACGACATTATCAATTATGCCATGTTTGCACTCATTCGGTTGGCCGAACAATCAGAAACTCAACAAAATTAATTTCCTGAACCTTAAGATAACTGATGAAAGCACTCACATTCATAAGCCGAATTATTGTCGGATTACTTTTTATCATTTCCGGATTGATCAAAGCCAACGACCCATTGGGCTTTTCTTACAAACTGGATGAATATTTTGAAGTCTTCCACATGGATTGGATGAGTGCCATCTCGCTTCAGATGGCCATGTTCATAAGTGTGATAGAAATTGTATTGGGTATGGCCGTTCTGGTAGGCGTGTACATGAATGCCACCGCCTGGGCGCTGCTCTTGATGATTTTATTTTTTACATGGCTCACTGGTTATTCGGCCATCACTGGCAAGGTAACAGACTGTGGTTGCTTTGGCGATGCCATCAAACTCACACCCAAAGAATCTTTTTATAAAGATCTGGTGCTGTTGTTTTTTATACTCATCATATTTGTTAGACGTAATGTGATAGAGCCATTGTTGACGGCAAAAGTGGGCAAGGGCCTAGTAGCTGTTTCACTTGTTTTGGCCGCCTGGTTTACGATACATTGTTTCAATCATTTGCCAGTAAAAGACTTCAGACCTTATGCCATCGGGAAAAATATTCCGGAGCAAATGAAGTATCCCGAAGGTGCGCAAAAGCCGGAGTATAAAACAATGTTGATTTATGAGAAAGATGGTGTAGAGAAAGAGTTCACAATGGAAGACTATCCATGGGATGATAGCACTTGGGTGTGGAAGGACACAAAAAATATTTTAGTGAAAGAAGGCTACAAATTGCCGATCACAGATTTTTCTATTACTGATGCGGATGGTGTAGATCACACGCAAGATGTGCTCGATGATCAAGAGTATAATTTTGTTGTAGTGGCTTACAACCTTGAAAAAAGCAACTTGAAAATTCAACCCGCCCTCTCCGCATTTGCGCAAGCCGCAGAAGCCAAAGGCTTTCATTTCATAGGTCTCACGGCAACCAATGCTGACCAAACAGAAGCATTCAGACACACACATCAGGCCGCATACCCGTATTATTTCTCAGATGCTACATTACTCAAGACCATTATCCGATCGAATCCTGGTTTGGTGTTGCTCAAAGGGGGCACTATAATAGACATGTGGCATCACAATGACTTGCCTACCTTCGAAGAGTTTAGTGCCAAGTATTTGAAATAGGTCAACCAGGTTAAATGGCGTGATCAACTTTATCACAAAAAGACTGTTGTACGGATTTCTGGTTTTGCTGGGAGTGGTCACCATTGTGTTTTTTCTTTTTAATGTGCTGCCGGGTGATCCTGCCCGTATGATGCTTGGCCAGCGCGCGGATGTATCTTCTATTGAAGCCATTAACAAAGAATTAGGGCGCGACAAACCTTTACTCACACAGTTTGCACTTTATGTCAATGACCTATCGCCATTGTCTGTCCACCGCACCGATTCATTGTCGTCTACATTTCTTTCGGATGAAAAATATGGTGCACACTTGCAAATGATGCAAATTGGTGGTTTGGCATTCGCCCTCAAGAAACCATACTTGCGCAGATCTTATCAATCTAAGCAAAAAGTAACCGAAGTGTTGGCCGAGGCGTTTCCCGGCACGGCTGTGCTGGCTATTTCATCATTGGTGCTTGCCACAATACTGGGTATCATTCTTGGCGTGATTGCCGCACTCTTCAAAAACCGATGGCCCGATGTGCTGTCACTCATATTCGCGGTGCTCGGAATGTCAGTGCCCAGTTTTTTTGCTGGTATCATCATAGCCTGGTTGTTTGGGTATGTGCTGAGCGATTATACTGGTCTCAACATGACAGGCAGTCTTTATCGCATCAGCCCGTTTAAAGGAGAAGTACTTGAACTCAAGAATTTAATTTTGCCTTCCCTTGTGCTTGGCCTGCGCCCATTGTCAATCATTGTGCAGCTTACCCGTAGTTCTATGCTGGAGGTGCTTTCCAAGGACTACATACGTACCGCGCGGTCCAAAGGGCTCTCGCGCAATACAATCATCTACAAACATGCATTGAAAAACGCTCTCAACCCCGTGCTCACAGCCGTTTCAGGTTGGCTTGGTTCGTTGCTGGCCGGGGCTGTTTTTGTAGAATATATATTTGGGTGGAAAGGCATCGGCAAAACAACGGTAGATGCGCTGGAAAAATATGACTTTCCTGTGGTGATGGGAGCTGTGCTTTTTGTGGCGGTAATATTTGTGGTGATTAATATTTTTGTTGACATACTTTACGGATTTCTTGATCCGCGCGTAAGGGTTAAATAGACTATGAAAAGAAAAAAAATTATAGCCGGTAACTGGAAAATGAATCTTGATTATTTCGAAGCCATGAAACTGGTAGCTGAAATAAAGGGGATGGTGGATAGTGAAGTGAGGAATGAAGTATCGGTGATTCTTTTTCCACCACATGTTTACTTACACAGTGTGGTGCAACAAGTGAAAGGGTTTGATAAGGTGCAGGTGGGTGCCCAGGATTGCAGCGCTAATGCAGGCGGAGCATTCACAGGTGAAGTATCTGCTGCCATGGTGGCGGCTGTGGGCGGCAGCCACGTGTTAATCGGACATTCTGAGCGAAGGAAATATTTTAATGAAGATGCACAGCTTTTGTCACAAAAATTAGAGCAGGCAATGGCGCATGGGCTTACACCTGTTTTTTGTTGTGGTGAAGATGAGCACGATCGCGCCAGCGGCAATTATTTTCGGAAGATAGCGCAGCAACTGGAAGAAGTAATCATGAAACTGCCTGCTGACCAAGTTGCCAAAATGGTGATTGCATACGAACCTGTGTGGGCCATCGGCACAGGCCTAACTGCCACACCCGCGCAAGCCGGAGAAGTGCATTTGCATATCAGAAACTTGTTGGCTGCCACTTATAGCGAACCATTAGCAGAAAGCATGACATTGCTATATGGTGGGAGCTGCAATGCAGCCAATGCGCAGGCCCTTTTTGGCACTCAGGGCATTGATGGCGGCTTAATTGGAGGCGCATCATTAAAATCAAGAGAATTTGTTGATATTGTCAAAATGTTGGCTTAATTTAGGTTATGGATTATATCGAGCTTGATATCACGTTTGACAAAACAAAACCGTTTCACGACATATTGTATGCCGAGCTTGCCAGTGTGGGCTTCGAATCTTTTACACACACCGATGACGGTATCAAGGCATACATCCCCAGCGATAAATTTGATTCCACTTTATTGAATGATCTGCATTTTTTGTCGCACAACAAAAGTGAACTGACCATGAAAGAAACCTTGATAGGCCACCGCAACTGGAACGCTGAATGGGAGCAAAGTTTTCAGCCTGTAAATATTGAAGACAAAGTTTACATACGCGCACCATTTCATCCTGAGTATCCGGGTAGTATTTGCGAAATTATTATTGAACCCAAAATGGCCTTTGGCACAGGGCATCACGAAACCACAGCACTCATGATACGCCAAATGCTGGACATGGATTTGGAAGGCAAACGGGTGGCTGACATAGGCTGCGGCACAGGCATACTGGCTATATATGCAGCCAAATGCAACGCAGCATCTGTCAAGGCTATTGATGTGGATCAATGGGCATGCAACATTGCCGAGGAGAATGCAATCATTAACAAAGTGGACAATATCGAGGTCATGCACGGTGACATTACATTGCTGCAAGGCCAAAAGTTTGATTTAATTCTTGCCAACATCAACCGTAACATATTGGTAGACGACATGCCGGCATTGAGTGATTGTCTTGCCGAAAAAGGAGTGATCGTACTAAGTGGCTTTTACGAGCCCGATGAAATTATTATATCTCAAAGCGCATTGAAGTCAGGATTGCTGCGAAAAAAAATAGTGCAGGAAAACGATTGGCTGTCGGCATTGTATGCGCATCAAACAGTATCCGAACAAATTAGTTAATTTTCCATGCAATACATGCACTCTGTGTGCGTGATGTATGTGCAACAATTAACTTTTTCTGATTATGCTTCGAACTGTATTCCCAATTCTATTTTCTGTTTGTATTTTATTAGTAAGTAGTTCACAGGCGCAAACCATCAAAAGTTTTACGCCCGAAGCATCCAAGTATGTACAGGAACTCGAAAACTTTTTAGGTGAGACCAACAAGAAAGAAACACAAGAGATAATTGCTGTGTTCAAGCCGCTTTGGATGGGGGGTAAGTTTAGCACTGGCATGCAAGAGGCGGTATACAAAACCAGCAACGCTATGTTGGCCAAGCGCATGAAGGCGTTTCCCGATTTCGAATCGTATGTAAAAGCTATGGGCGCATATGTCCAAAGCGGGCAGGGCGAGGCAAATTTTAAAGCTTGGCACACCGCACTTGATCAATTGGTGACAGGCAAGTCGCGCACATATTCACAGTTCCTTTCCATGTCGGAAGATTTATTTACTTCCAATATTCTTTACAAATCATCTTCCACCGAGTGGGCAACCTCAGATCGTAATTACACATTTACCTACGACTCCATTCCTAAAATCACTTTTGGGAGCATGAACCTTGTGTGCCGTGCGCGAGGCGATAGTATGTTTGTATTCAATACTTCCGGAGTGTACATGCCTACACTCGAAACCTTTTTGGGCCTTGGTGGTCGAGTCTATTGGGAAAAAGCAGGTCTTTCAAAAACGGCAGCTTACGCTGATCTCTCAACCTACTCACTTGATGTCAGTAAGAATGATTACACGGCCGACACCGTATCGCTTTCGCTGGCCGACAGGTCTTTGTTTACCCGCGCACTCACCGGCAAATTGCAAGACAAAATTGTGGCTAACAACACCCCCGAGCGTTCTAATTATCCCAAGTTCGAATCCTATGACTTGAGCATGGAAATAAAAAACATTGTAAAGGACATTGATTACACTGGCGGATTTAGTTTACAAGGTGCCAAAATCTTAGGCTCGGGCACACCCGAACACAACGCTAAATTGTTCATCAAGTGGAAGGCCAAACCATTTATGGAAATTGCATCACAAAGTTTTATAATCCGTGCCGATAGGATAAGTTCTGCCAATGCATCCGTACTCATGCGTTATGGTATTGACTCTATTTATCACCCTTCACTCGAGATGAAATACACAGTGAAAGACCGGGAGCTTTCATTGTTGACAAGCGACAATTTATCAAGTAGCCCGTATTTTGATTCGTTTCACAACCTCGATTTATATTTCGAAAGTATGGTGTGGAAAATTGACGACCCCAAAATGGATATGAAGATGATTACCGGGGCGGGTGAGAATAAAATGGTGCTTGAATCTGAAAATTTATTTAAGGATCAACGATTCATGCGTGTACAAGGGTTGTCTTCGGTTAGCCCTTTATATGTCATCAAGCAATTTGCCGAAAAGTACAGCATGCGCGAGGTGTACATTGCCGATTTGGCAAAATATATGAAATTACCCGAACACGAGGTTCGATCGCTTATGATAATGCTTTCTAACAATGGTTTTGTGAGTTACGATGCCGATGATCAGAAAGTAATTGTAAAAGACAGATTGTATCATTATCTGGAGGCAAAAGCGGGGAAGAAGGATTATGATGTGATTGAGCTTGAGTCTATCATTTCGGGAATGCCCAATGCCACCATCAACCTTTTGAATTTTGATCTAGATGCGCGCGGAGTGTCTCAACTGATGTTGAGCGATTCGCAAAACGTGGTGATTTATCCAAGTGAGCAAGAGATGAACATTCACGAGAATCTTGATTTTAGTTTTGGCGGGCGCGTAAAGGCAGGTCGCTTTGATTTTTTTGGAAAAGAGTTTGATTTCAATTACGAAAGTTTCAAGTTTGACTTGAATAATGTAGACTCCTTGCGGATGAAAATCCCTGAAGATCAGCCGGGGCCCGATGGCCGCGTGCGATTGGTACCCGTGCAGAGTGTGTTGCAAAACCTAAGTGGAGATTTAAAAATTGATCACCCCGGCAATCGCTCCGGAAGACGCAGTTCGGCCGAGTATCCTATTTTCAAAAGCGCCAAAGAATCATATGTGTATTATGACCGGTCAGATATTTATGGAGGTGTTTACAAACGCGATCGGTTTTATTTTACGTTATTGCCCTTCACCATTGATAGCCTGAACCGAATCACCAAAGAAGGAATGGTGTTTGACGGCAGTTTGGTATCAGCTGATATATTTCCGGAGTTCAAAGAGAAACTAACATTGCAACCTGATTACTCTTTAGGATTTGTACGTGAGGCTCCCGCTGCGGGCTTTCCTGCTTACAAAGGAAAAGGCAAGTACTTCAACACCATATTGTTGAGCAATGAAGGATTCAAAGGGCGTGGATACATAGAGTACTTGTCCTCAACGCTGAAATCTAAAAAGTTTACTTTTTTCCCCGACAGCACCAAGGCACTTGCAGAAGAGTTTAATGTAAAGAAAGGACCATATCAAGGCGTAGAATTTCCGGCAGTGAAAGGCCGAGAAGTGGCCGCCCTCTGGCTGCCATACTTCGATGCCATGAACGTGGTGCAGAAGAAAGATCCCATCGATTTTTTTGAAGGTCAGGCGTTGCTTGCCGGAAATCTTACCATGGCGCCTAAAGGTATCACCGCACAAGGGCTCATGACTTTCGGCCAGGCCGACCTGCAGGCCAACGTTTTTAATTTCAAGCAAAATAGTTTTGGTTCCGATACTGCTGACTTTCGGTTAAAAACTGATGATTCCGGCACTCTTGGCTTCGCAACCAAGAATGTGAAATCGAATGTCGACTTCACCAAACGACTGGGTGAGTTTAAGAGTAATGGAGGAGGTTCGTATGTGACATTTCCAGCCAACCAGTACATCTGTTATATAGACGAGGTAAAATGGTACATGGATCGCGAAGTAATTGAACTATTGTCGCAGGCATCAAAAGGCAAAACAGGCGAAACCGGATCGGAGTTTGTTTCCATTCACCCGCTGCAAGACTCTCTCAGGTTTTTTGCGCCACTGGCCATATACAGTTTGAAGGACTATCTCATAAAAGCGGAGCAGGTTGATCACATTGACGTGGCTGATGCAATCATTAAACCCGATAAAGGTAATGTGGTAGTGGAGCGGAATGCAAAAATGCAAACGTTGCGCAATGCTGAAATCGTTGCTGACAGAACCAACAAGTTTCACAAATTGTTCAACGCTACCATAGATATACAAGGCAAGCGAAAGTATTCAGGAAGTGCCGATTACAATTTTTTCGATCAGGCAGGCCTGCCACACCTCATAAAGTTTACTTCAGTAAGTGTAGATGACTCCACCCGCACGGTAGCTATTGGTGAAGTATATGAGCGCGATGATTTTAGCCTGAGCCCCAAGCTCAATTATAAAGGTGGAGTGAAGATGAAAGCATGGCGCCAGAATTTAACTTTCAATGGATTTGCAAAATTAAATCTGGTATGCGAAAAATTGGAGGCCAGCTGGTTTGGATTTGATGCTGAGCTTGACCCCAAGTCATTTAATATTCCAATAAACAGCGCCACCCGAAATGAAAGTAATGAACAGCTATTTGCCGGCCTCATGATGTCGGCCGATACGATGGGTGTTTATCCTGTGTTTATTGGTAAGAAATTTAATCCGAAAGATCAGGAATTGATGAAAGTTGAAGGATTACTGAATCACAATCGCGACCGTAGCGAATTTGTAATAGCTCCTGAAGAAAAACTAAAGAATCCCGAACTACCGGGTAACATGCTAGTATTGGATGAAGGACAATGTCTTATCAAAGCCCAGGGCGAACTTGCTTTGGAAACCGATCTTGGTCAGGTAAAACTTAAAAGCTATGGTAGCCTCACATACAATTTAAATAATGATTCAACCACCAGTAATGTGATGATGGTGCTTGATTTCTTTTTCAGTTCAGATGCATTTAAGTTAATGTCGGAAAGCATTTCAATCACACCAAGACTTGAAGCGGCTAATGACAATACACCCGCCTTTAAAACTTCGCTCAGTCAATATATGGGTGAGAAAAAAGCAACCGAATATTTGAATGACGTGAGTTTATATGGCGCTATGAAGAAGCTTCCTGATGAACTGAAAGTGGCCATGATCATATCGGATGTAAAACTGAATTGGAACCCAAAACGAAATGCATTTGTGAGCGAAGGCCTCATCAGTATAAGTATGATAGATAAGGTGCAGGTTAGTAGAAAAATGAACGGTCTGCTGGAAGTAGCACGTAAGCGTTCGGGTGATGTGGTTACTTTGTATCTGCAGCCCACTGAACAAACGTGGTACTACTTCAGTTATACCAAAGGTGTGATGCAGGTGTTTAGTTCCGATCCTGTGTTCAATGATGCCATTCGCGATCTAAAACCAGAGAAGCGTGTGAACGACAGCAAGGATGGGAAGCCTTATCAATTCATGCTTTCAACGGAAAGAAGAAAGACGGATTTCTTACGCAAAATAAATGAAGCCACTGTGGTGGATGAAGAGTAATTTTGCTGATATTTGACAGATGATTACCTACATCGATATTTTAGCATTGATCATGGCATACCTGGTAGGCTCCATACCCACTGCTGTGTGGGTGGGGAAATATTTTTATGATGTAGATGTGCGAGAATATGGAAGTAAAAATTCCGGAGCAACCAATACATTTAGGGTGTTGGGTGCGGCAGCAGGATTGCCTGTATTGTTGCTCGATGTGTTGAAAGGTTTTTTGGCGGTAAAAGTGGCCACACTTTTATTAATTTATCCCGTAGGATCTGATCAGTTTTATAATTTGGAACTTGCCATGGCAATGGCGGTATTGTCTGGTCATATTTTTCCGGTGTTTGCCGGATTCCGCGGTGGCAAAGGGGTGGCTACGATGTTGGGGATTGTGTTTGCGCTTCATGCCCATGCCGCATTGGTGTGTATTGGTATTTTTATTTTGGTGTTGTTGGTTTCCCGTTATGTTTCTCTCAGTTCTATTGTCACCGGCATCGCTTTTCCTTTTGTTATCATGCTAATTTATCACAACTCTGTGGTTATGGTTAATATGTTTGCCGTCATCATGGCGGTTGTGATTTTGCTCACGCATCAAAAAAATATTGAGCGGTTATTGCGTGGCGAAGAAAACAAATTGAACATCGATAAATTCAGAAAATAATTCCTGCATTTGTTGCGTTACAGTCTCAGTATTTTTGCCAAACAAAAAATTTGATTGGTAAATAATTTGAGTAAATTTGTAACACATGGTATTAACAATGAGTGATAAAAATTATAAACCTTTTGAAGAGCTTGAAGAAGACGTAGCTGTTGTTGATCAACGCCAGCTTATTGTTTTCAATGACGACCATCACACTTTTGATTTTGTGATTGATTCGTTGGTGAAAGTTTGTTCCCATGAGGTGGAGCAGGCTGAGCAGTGCACCTACATTATTCATTACAATGGAAAATGTTCTGTGCGAGTAGGTGAGTATACCAAGTTGCGGCCCATGCGCGAAGGCCTTGTAGACCGCGGGCTGTCTGCCGTAATCGAATAAACATTTATTTTATGAAAAATTTAATCAAACCATTGCTAATTGCATTGGTAGTTGTGATTTCGGGATGTTCAAAAGTGCCGGTCACCGGCCGCAAGCAAATGAACTTACTACCTGAATCTACTTTGGTTGGTATGAGCCTTGATCAATACAAATCATTTTTAACTGAGCACCCTGCGGTAGCATCAAGCGATCCAAATGCGGCCATGGTGAAAAATGTGGGTGCCAAAATTGCCAGCGCAGTCACCACTTACCTCAAACAAAACGGAAGCTCTGATCGTGTGGCAAATTACAAATGGGAGTTCAATCTTGTGAATGATCCGGTGGCCAATGCGTGGGCTATGCCAGGTGGTAAAGTGGTGGTGTACTCTGGCATATTACCTATCACCCAAGATGAAACCGGATTGGCAGTCGTAATGGGCCATGAAGTAGCACATGCCATCGCGCGCCACGGCAACGAGCGCATGAGTCAAATGCTTGTAACACAAATGGGGGGCATCGCATTGGATGTAGCACTATCTGAAAAAAGTGCGCAAACGCAACAGATATTTCAAACAGCTTATGGAGTGGGTTCGACAGTGGCCTTATTGCTGCCGTACTCACGGCTGCATGAATCCGAAGCCGATAAACTTGGACTAATATTTATGGCCATGGCCGGATACAACCCACAAAAAGCAGTTGACTTTTGGCAGCGCATGGCGGCCCGCAGCGATGGGCCTAATGTACCCGAGTTATTGAGCACTCATCCAAGCAACGAAACTCGCATCAACGATATCAAGGCCTACTTACCTAAAGCCATGTCGTACTACAAACCTTGATTGCGCCCACTGCTTTTTAGTTAATTTCCCATTCAATTCTTTGAGTACCTTAGCGGCATGCTTTTACTTGCTACCATCATAGGCGTGATTTTGATTGGCCTTGTGCTCATCATTATCGAAATAGTGGTGATACCCGGTACCACTGTGGTGGGTATTGTGGGCACTATGATGATGATTGGTGGCGTGTATTGGATGTATGCTGATTATGGCATGACGGCCGGCAACATTGCACTCGTGGTAACATTTGTTTCTTCGATCGGTGCCATATATTTTGCTCTTAAATCAAAAGCATGGAAACGGTTTTCACTCAATTCTTCCTTGCAAGGCCGCGCTAACTTGATTGACAATGAAAAAATTGTTGTGGGCGGAGAGGGTGTGACTTTATCTAAACTTCGACCCATGGGATCAATTTTGGTGAACGGCATGAAAGTGGAAGCACAGTCAGAGGGCGAAGCAATAGAAGAGAATAAGAATATCATTATCTTGAAAATAATTGCGAATAAAATAATTGTAAAAATTAAAAACTAAATCATGGAAATAGGAGTGTTGTTGTTAATGATTGCAGGTATCATAGTCCTGCTATTTGTCTTTTTGTATTTCGTTCCGGTCAACCTGTGGATTACAGCAGTGTTTTCTGGTGTGAACGTATCCATACTGGATCTTATCCTCATGCGTATCCGAAAGGTACCACCATCTATCATTGTCAATGCCCTTATCACAAGTACAAAGGCAGGGCTCAACCTCACGCCCAATGATATGGAAACACACTATCTGGCAGGTGGACACGTAAACAACGTGATACGCGCTCTGATTTCCGCTGACAAAGCAAACATCCCGCTTGGATTCAAACTTGCCACTGCTATTGACCTTGCTGGACGAGACGTGTTTGAGGCGGTTCAACTTTCAGTAAACCCTCGTGTAATTGATACACCTCCTGTGGCAGCTGTTGCCAAGGACGGTATTCAGCTAATAGCTAAAGCGCGCGTAACGGTACGTGCTAACATCAACCAATTGGTGGGTGGAGCAGGCGAAGAGACAATATTGGCACGAGTAGGCGAGGGTATAGTTACTTCTATCGGTTCGGCATTGTCGCACAAAGCTGTGCTCGAGAATCCCGATTCAATATCGAAAGTTGTTTTAGCAAAAGGACTCGATTCAGGAACCGCGTTTGAAATATTGTCTATTGACATTGCTGATATAGATGTGGGCAAGAATATTGGTGCGGTACTACAGATGGATCAAGCAAATGCAGATAAGAACATAGCACAAGCTAAAGCTGAAGAGCGCAGGGCAATGGCTGTTGCCGAAGAGCAGGAGATGAAAGCCAAAGCGCAGGAAGCGCGAGCCAAAGTAATATTGGCAGAAGCCGAAATCCCCAAAGCGATGGCCGAAGCATTCCGTACCGGCAACTTTGGTATAATGGATTACTACCGATTGCAAAACATAAAAGCCGACACCGATATGCGCGACAGCATTTCGAAAAACGACCCCAAAGACAAAAAATAATTTGGATTTGAAAAATTAAAAAAGAGGATGCCAAAAGCATCCTCTTTTTTTGTGGGTAATATCCGGCTACATTTTTATCATTTTTCCGGAGCCGGTGATGTTTACATTCTTGATTTGCGGATTACCTGCATATTGGATATTTCCTGAGCCTGTAATTGAGCCTTCCAGGCTGTCCTTTACATTTACTTTCGCATGGCCTGCGCCACTGATCGTTGCTTTACACACCGATACATGCAGATGAGCCGCATCAATATGCCCGTTACCAGTAATATTTAAGTTGTGTTCGGTAGCTTGCCCGGTAATCACCATCTTGCCCGAGCCTGCCAAAGCGGTGTTCAGTATACTTACACCCATATCCAATCGCACACTGCCGCTGCCCGTAAGATGGATATCCAGCTTGTCTCCTTTAATAATTGATTTGCTTGTGACATTGGCTGTTCCGGCCACATCTATGCTGCGCAATGAAACGAAATATACTGTCACCACAGTATTGTCTGCTCGCTTGCTTTTGCCTGGCGAAGCGAGTGTGAGCAAATTTCCTTGTCGCAGTATGACCACTTCAGCGCTATCTGCTTTATTGGCCAGGGCCACCCCAGCTGTGTCTGATTGTATCAGCACAACTTCAAAATTGCCCGTCACACGTAGACTATTCATCTCAACACTGTTGGTTTGAGCATGTGTGAGCAGCCCAGAGGCTACACAAACGAGGCATATGATAATTGAAAATAGCTTTTTCATGGTATATGATTGGTTGTATGTTTCCTTACAAATTTAGAAAAACTGTTACTTCAAAAGAAAGAACCCTCAAATGGGATAAATGGATGTTGTGAAAAAGTAATTATTTCTACTAACTTTGCCGCTCAATTTTCGGGGACCCGTAGCTTAATTGGATAGAGCATCTGACTACGGATCAGAAGGTTGGGGGTTCGACTCCCTTCGGGTCCACCAAAGTTTAAAGCCGCATAGGACACTATGCGGCTTTCTTATTTCCCAGCTCCTTCAAACTGAAAGTCAAGCGTTTTTTGATTCGAAAGGTCATCACAAACTTTAGGCGCATTGTCAAAATAGTAATCCGGAACATTTATCTCCCACAATTTGGGTTCGTATTTGTATTTCATGGTATACAATCTGCTGGCTTTAATATATCGTGCGTCAGAAGGGTGGTCCATGACAGCTTCTCCGAAATACATTTCGAAATTTTCGGTGAGCGTGTAAGCGCGTAAAAAAGAATTTTTGTCTGAATAATCGTATGTATAGCTGCGTAATAAATATTTATTCTGCCATTTGTTGTTTGTCTTTTCATAGGCAGCATGGAGGCTTCCTCTCACCAATTGCACGCGATATTTGTAATCCGCAGTCACATTATTTTCACTTCGATAAGAGGGCTTGCGCACGTAACCAACATCAATAGAGACGATTGCATACGACTTCTTATCTACACTCATGGTGCCTTTTACTATTCTATCATCATATGCGGCAGCCGAGTAAAAGTGAATGATATGTGTGAGTTCGTTATTCTGGTCGGCAAAACTGTATTGGACCAAATCAACCGATGAGGGATTTAACACACTACCACGTTGTTCATACACAGGATTTTCTTCCATCAGATCGAAGAAATGATCGAGGTGCGGTTGTTCGTTGTCTTCGTAATTGAAACTTCGTCTTGTAGTGTGTATTTGAGCTGCGAACTGCGTGGTTGTTTTTTTGTTGTAATGGACAAACCGATTGAGCACATCGGCATGCGCCTCAACCAGAAAGACGTATTTGCTGTCTTTCTTGTGATACTGCCTGTAGAACACGGGCACTGAATGATCGGAGTGTCTATAATTGTCACGTATACGAGCGATGGCTTTTTTTACTATTTCGCTAGCTGAAAGGCCTACAATTTCAATAAGTGGCAGATTATGCAAAAGCACAGTTACAAATACATTTTCTATCTGCTTTCCGGTGCGCGTAAAGGCCATTGCTTGCCTGCAATTAAGTGCCGATACTTCAATGGTCAGTGTGTTTAGACTATCAGGTATGATGAATTCAAACATCCCGCTGTCGTTGCTTGCAGTGAGAATGCCGGTGTCGGTTAGCTTTACTATAGCAAAGGGTATGGGCATCGAATCAGCTTTGCTCAACAACCGGCCAGTGAACAACTTTTGGCTACAAACTTCACCAGCTAACAAAATGAGCCCAAGTACCAACACACATTTTTTCCAGCAATTTATCATCAGGGATTTGAGTTTTTTACATCTAGCCAATATACCGTATCGACACCAAAAGATGCAATGTCTGGCACTATTTATTGGGTGCTGGAATTATTTAATTCCATAATGTGGACACATTTTGCGAATCATATTTATCATTCGCTATGCACTAAAGTTGAGAATACGGGTGTTTTAAATTGTTGTTAAGTTGATTATTGGCTTTACTTTTGCGGCAGCGAAATTTTAAAACAGAGATGCAGAAGAAGCAGTACATATGGAAACTTGTGTGGGTCAACATACTGGTGTTGGCCGTGATGGTGTTTGGCATTGAGGCAGCAGTGCGGTGGACTATGCCGGGCATCAACAATCAAGGAACGGATGGCAATTTGATGAAAGACAACCGCTACGGGGACAGTCCAGGGCTGAGGCCTGGTGCACAAGGTTTAGTTTTTGGGAAAAAAGTGCAGGTAGGAAGAGATGGATTTATAGAAACTTCGGTGCCACCTGATAGCACCAAGCCGGTGCGCCTGATATTGGGCGACAGCGTGACTATGGGCGTGGGCGTGGATGCAGATTCATCTTTTGTAGGTCGGCTGGCCAAATATTACCAACACACTTTACGCCTGAGCAATGCTTCATTGATTGGATACAGCAACAAAGATTATTTGAATGTGGCAGAGCATCTGCTGGCCACAGATACAAAGGTGAAAGGCATTACAGTGTTTTTTTGTTTGAACGATGTGTATGAAGGAACCACTGCTGTTCCAATGATGAGCCGCAAGGGTTGGCTGGCGCCAGCATTTACATTTCTCAAACAGAACAGCAAGGCGTACATGTTTTTGAAGGGAATACTGAGCGATCGCGCCAAGGCTTATTTTGATTTTGATTACGCTTTTTATGCAGCCAATCCTGATTTGGTAAAGCTGGCAGCAGACAGGTTAGATACGATTAATCAAGCATGCATCAAAAAAGGGGTTTCTTTCAATGTGGTTTTGTTACCCTATGAATATCAACTGCGGAATAAAGATGTAGATTCACTGCGCGCTCCACAGCACTCATTACAGTTGTTGTTGGAGGAAAGATTAATAAACGTAATGGATGCAACCGATGCGGCTGCAGAAGTGCTGCAACCTGCAGCAGAAGGGTATTTGTATGCCGATGGAATACACTTTTCCAACAGAGGCCACCTAGCCATTTCCCGGTTCATCATTGACAAAAAATTGACGGAACTCTAAAAAAGAGTTTAATTTGTTGTAATATCTCTCAAATATGCTCCGGCTTTCACTTTGGTCCCGCCTCAAAAATGTTCTTCCCCGCGGGAACAAGGATACTGATATTCCATTTTCACGCCAGGAGAAAGCACTATTATTTATCCTTTCGTGTATACAATTCAGCCACATCATGGATTTCATGATCATCATGCCGCTGGGCGAAATTTTCATGTCTTATTTTTCTATCTCTCCACAGCAATTCAGTTTGGTTGTTTCATCTTACACAATGAGTGCAGGTGTTTGCGTTTTCATTGGTGCATTTTTTATTGATAAAATTGATCGCAAGTCGGCATTGTTGGTTTGTTTTACGGGGTTTGTAGCAGGCACAATGGCGTGTACTGCCGCACCTAATTATCAAGTGCTATTGCTTGCGCGCGTTCTTACTGGCGCGTTTGGCGGCATTCTTAGTGCGTTGGTGTTGGCCATCGTAGCAGATGTGTTTCCACCCGAGCGCAGAGGCAAAGCAATGGGTGTGCTGATAGGTGCCTTCTCGGCAGCGGCAGTGCTGGGTGTGCCTGCCGGATATTTTCTGGCGTATAAAATAAATTGGAATGCACCCTTTATGCTTATCAGTTTGTTTGGCACACTGGTGGTGTATCTCATCTATATCGGCATTCCTTCGCTGACAGGCCACATCGTGCGGGCGGCAAAGCAACCGCATCCGCTTGTGGTGTTTATGAACATAGCCAGCGATGGCAACCAACGCAAGGCTTTGATATTAATGAGCCTGATGATGTTGGGGCAATTTTCGGTAATTCCTTTTATCGCTCCGTATATGGAACGCAATGTGGGATTCACTCAGGAGCAAGTCACTTATATTTATTTGGTAGGTGGATTCCTTACCATTTTCACATCACCATGGATAGGACTAATGTCCGACAAATATGGTAAGCCAAAAGTGTTTAGTTTTTTTGGCATTCTAATATGTGTGCCCATCTTGTTGGTAACAAACTTGATTCAGTTGCCGCTCACAATTTGCTTGATTATTACTTCATTATTCTTTGTGGCAGCCACCGGTAGAATTATTCCTGCCACCACCATGATTACTTCGGTTGTAAAACCACATCAGCGAGGAGGATTTATGAGTGTAAATGCTTCGGTACAGCAATTTTCTGCAGGGCTCGCATCGTTTATTGCAGGCTTAGTAATTACTGAAGGCAAGGAAGCGGGCATGCTCGAGAATTTTGAAGTGGTAGGCTGGTTTGCTGTGGCTGCATGTCTCGGAGCTGTGTTTGTAGGCAACAAACTCAAGGTGGTCGATCAAACTATAGTTTCGCCATTGCAAGAAATTGCACAGACAGAGATAGAGCCTGCCGGCTAAAATTATTGACTTAGTCATTTTGCGTCCTGATTTCAGTTTATTAAGTTTGATTACAAACCGAATAACATTATGAAACAATCTTACTTTCCATTTTGTCTCAAGTTTTGCATTGCCTTGTGGTTCACTCTCATTAGTTCTTTTGCAGCGGTGCAGGCCCAATCGTGGGAGTGGGGCAGGCAAGGGGGTAGCGCTGACTTTGATTACGGAACATCTATTGCTACTGATGCTTCAGGTAATTTGTTTGTATTGGGCTCATTCCAGGGGTTTTGTTCGTTTGGTGCTACCAATATTTTTAGCAGGGGTTTTGATGATATTCTCATAGCCAAGTACAACAGTGTGGGTGCACTGTTGTGGTTAAAAACAATTGGTAGCAGTGGCTTTGATTCGGGCAACGGCATCGTAGTGGACCCTGCAGGATCAGTTTACATTACCGGATCAGTTAGCGACTCCGCTTATTTTGATACGCAAATTGTAACGACTGCCAGCGCAAGCGATGATATTTTTTTGGCTAAGTACGATGGCAACGGCAGCCTGATATGGGTGCGTACTGCTGGAGGGCAATTTTCCGATTATGCTTCGGCCATTGCCACAGACAATACCGGCAATGTTTTTATCACAGGTGGATTTAGTGATGTGGCCACGTTTGCCACCAATGTCACAGTTACTGCTGCAGGATTTGATGATGCTTTCGCGGCTGCTTATAATACAGTGGGGGCGCTCATTTGGGTGCGCCAGGCTGGCGGAACCGAATACGATTTTGGTACGGCTATAAAAACAGACCCTGCCGGTAATGTGTATGTAAGTGGGGTGTTTGATGGCACCGGTGTGTTTGGGACTTTTACCATCACAACAAGCGGCTTTGATGATATTTTCTTGTTGAAGTACGACAATATTGGAACGCTTGCATGGGCCAAGCGCGCGGGTGGCGCGAATTACGACAGCCCCAATGCCATGGCAGTTGACAATACAGGCAGTATTTATCTGACAGGTAGTTTTATTGGCACTGCATTTTTTGATTCACAACCCATAAGCAGCGCTGGCAATGACGATATGTTTGTAGTGAAGTATAATGCCAACGGAAACATTGTGTGGATGCAAAGTGGTGGTGGAGGCGATTTTGATGGCGGTTATGGAATTGCATTTGACAACAACGGAAAATTATATGTGTGCGGTGGGTTTTCGGGCACCGCTACTTTTAATGCCAATAGCGTAACGAGTGTGTCGGGGTTGTTAGAGGATATTTTTATTGCGCGATATGATTTGACGGGCAATATAGATTGGGTGAAGCGTGCGGGTGGCGCTAATTCTGACTTGGCATATGGCATGGTGTGCGATGCGGCTGGCAATGCGTATGTCACAGGAAATTTTTATAACAATATAAATTTCGGAAACCCACTGGTGTCAAATGGCTCTTCCGATTTTTTTCTGGCAAAGTTTAATCCACTGCTCGTTGGCATTGCCGACATGGGGGCATTAGGGGTAAGCTTTAGAATATATCCCAATCCAATTGTTGCAGGTGGTGTGCTTGCCATCGAACATGCAGTTGGCGAAATCAATCAGCTTCAACTTGTGGACGCATTAGGTAGGATAGTCACGCAGGTGAAGCTAAATTCGGGACTGACTTTATCTTACATGAGTTTGAATGAAACGATGCCTGGCATTTATTTTGTGCGAGTGATTTCGACTGACGGCTCGACAGTCAATTCAGGCAAAGTGGTGGTGAGATAGAAAAACGCCTGCAGTCTAGGTGTGCTTCGGATAGTGGAAAGGAATCTAGGATTGGATTGCGTTGAGCACACGCGAAAATAGTCCTGCAGGCGAATGATTTTTCACTTCATTTAATTATTATTTTTTGAGTTATCAATTCATTGATTCCGGATACACTTACCAGGTATGCACCTGCGCGCAAGCCATCTATTTCTATTTCTAACACATCCCATTCCTGTGATTCGACAAGCTGATGTTTTGCCAACACACCATCCAACTTCACTATGTCAATTTGATACGGACCTTCGCGCAGACCAGTAACATGCAATTTGCCACCAAGCAATATTGTTGGATAAATAGTAATGGCAGATACATATTCATGGCATGCTACAACTACTTTGCTCAGTGTGGATTTGCCATCGAAATCTGTTTGCATTAGTTGGTAGTAATTATTTCCTGCCACCGGCTGAGCATCAGCAACTACGTATTTTATTTGATGGTTGCTATTGCCCGCGCCCATCACACGAATTAATGCATCATAGTTTTTGCCATCTGCAGATTTTAAAATTGTGAAATAGTGATTGTTTGTCTCAGTGGCGGTGGCCCAGCGCAATTCGATTCCTTCGCGTTTATCAATAGCTTCAAAGTATAGCAGGTTGATGGGCAAGGGTACAGGTTGCCTTACACACGCGGTAATGTCGTTGTCTTTTATCTGCCAAAACCTATTTGTTGCCGTGGTTTTTAGAATAATCTGAATTACCAGATTGCCACCCGCAGGCACATAAATGCTGTCAGAAAGAGTATACACTCTTGTTGAAACTGTATCGCCCCTAATTGTGTTGTTGAATACAAGTACCCCGTTGATGTAATATCGAATCCACGCAAAATCGCTAGATGTCAGATTACCACTTTGGTTGATGCGTATTTCCGTGGTAATTAAAGTGGATTCACCGCCTACAGTTCCTCCTACATTTATTTGTGGCGAAGTAAATATGCAGGAATCATTCTTGACGGTCCATTGGGCCGGATTGATTGTTGGAATGGCAATGGTGCCGCACGATACAATATAAGTTGAAGGGACTTTCCAATCAAGTTTATAGCTATTGTTGGCACATTGGCTGCTTGCTTGAAATGTTCCAAACAATAAAAGCGTAAAAGTGAAGAGTCTGTGCAACTTTGATTTCATGACGCCATGTTTTTAACATTCGTTTACTCATCGTTACTGACTTTTCTGATTGCTTTAATAATTTACTGCCGCTTTGCCGTTCATGCAAATCAAATTGACCAACACAACAGATGCATTGGCTAATTTCTATAAAGGTTGGGTAAAAGTTTTGAAAATTGGTTAGACGGAAATATTTTCCTATCGCTTAAAAAATTTGAATTGGGTTGTTCCACCAAGCGCATAGCGCAAGGCAAATGCTATTTCTACATGCTCGGGACCCGGATTTACAAGGTCGAAAAATGGAGCGGCTTCAATGCTTATGGTGAGCGGTGCAACGCTTAGTGGATATTCTAGCCCTACCAGCGCATCCACACCTATACTGATGCCGCTGCCATAATAGGCATCCTTTTCTCCATTTTTTACTCTGTAATATCCTTCTTTGTAAAAAGCACCGTGTAAACCCGCTCCCACGAAATAGTCAAGAGGTATTTGAAGAATCTTATTAAAAAATGGACGTTGATGAACGTAAAAGAATGTGGTCATTAAGGTGCCGAAATTTTTCTTTACGGTTACATTGGCTTCAATAGCGTTGCTGTTTGTGTTTCCGAAAAAATATTTTCCGCTCAACCCGGAAGAAAATTTTCCGCCCTTTATTCCCAGGCTCATCACATAGCCTCTATCTGCTTGTGCACTCGCTTCATATGTGCCTACCATTAACAAAGCAGCAAAGAAAACTGCGGTGAAAATTATTTTGTATTTATTGAAAGAAGAGAAATGCATTCGGATTATTTCAACATGTGAATTACGAAATTATAACAATAGTGCCGTTATGCCAATATTATTTGACTAAAACTTTTTGATTTTTACTCCCATTCTCTGTATGGGCGGTAAATACGTATAGTCCTTTTGCCAATGACACATCGGGTTCTATAATCATTTGTACCACTCCCGAACCACCTGTTTCGATGTGCTGAGAATAAATTAATCGGCCAGTCAAATCCTTAATGGTCAAGTCAATTCCTGCTTCCCGCCCTGAATTGGCGACCATTGTAAAATGGCTGCCGTCAGATGGGTTGGGAACAATCATGAATATGTCTTTGTTCGATATATTTTTAACTGGTGCAATGTTGCTTAATGAGGTTTTTCCATCAAAATCGGTTTGGCGCAATCTGTAATATGACATGCCGGGCAGTGGGTTTTCATCTAAAGTTTCGTAGCTCAAAGTATGTTGACTATTGCCTGCCCCAGCCATTGATTGAATAGGCTCAAAATTATGACCATCGTGAGATCGCTCAATCGTATAAAAATTATTATTGGTTTCTGAAGCAGTGGCCCAGTTAAGTTTTACTTGCCCATTGCTCAATTGGGCATCAAAGTATAGTAGCTCAATTGGTAGAGGGAACAAAGGTAAGCAGTTAACAGAAGCACCCGGTCCTTTGGGGTCTGCTGGTACGAATATGCAGTTCAAATACATGCGTCTGCCGTTTATTTTATCTGCCTGTGGGCCGCCACCATAATCGTGTCCTCCAAGGTAGAATGCATTTCCTCCTGCAATATTATTTGGTAATCTTTTCACACCACTGGCCACATCATGCACTCCATCACCCGATCCCACTACACGATAGTATATCGGATGATAACTACTACCTGCACTCAAAGCCCAATTGCGCAAACTACCACCTATTGTACTTAATGTTCCATGAAACTGAGCGTAAGGCATATCATAATTATAGTAATTGTAAGTGATGTTGGCGTTGATACGATCAATACCTCCGGTGGTCATAAGCATGTCATCATCTTCATAGGTCTCAACACCTTCGCATTGGGCAAGAAAATTTGATCCATTCAGCAAAAAACGATTTATGGCATATGTATGCAATGTATCAGGCCCGGCATCCCAATGAGGTTCGCTGGCAAATGTGTAGCAACCGCCCCAGTCAATTACTTCAACCGCTGGAATCACCGTAACCCATGGTCCATAGTGTGTGGTGGTTTGCGTGACTTCTGGAGTGATGGTAGTATCAGTGCCTGAAATCACAGTATCCGCTGGAGTGATTATCGCGGTGGTCGTCCAAATTGAATCAATGAAGCCTGCTTCTTGCAAATAGCTTATATGAATGTTTTGGTTGCCTCCATTGCTGAGAACGGCAATATTGGGTTTGAAAATAAGTCGATATCGGATGTCTACACTCAGCCATTGTGTAACTCGGTACACAGCCACATCATTGGCATATGGGCCAATCACTGCGCGCGCCAGGTTAGCGTGGGCACTGTCAACAATAAATGGCCCTGAGCGGAAATTGAGGGTGGTGATTGATTGAATAGTGGGATATTCACGTTGAACCGTAGCAGTGAAATCAATGCCGTTGTATAATTTACCTGAGCGTATGGCCCATTTTACCGGTATCCCCGCTTGTAATAGCTTGTTAACCAAACCATAAGACTTTAAATTGAATCTGCCCGGTACTGCCTGCGTGCTGTTATCCATGCCTATCACCAGTGAACCGGTAGGTATGTACTGCATACTCTGCCAAGGTCCGGCAAGGTCGTTTTGGGCCTTTAATGTGCTACTTGCCACTACTATGAGGCAAATAAGGATAAATGTTGTTACTTTTTTAATTTGAATGGCGACCATCATTAGCGATTAATACTGTGTGCTATTGCGTGAGTCGTACCTCGGAGATGGGGGATAATTAATCTCCGGCCTGTTTCACTATCTTGTTTTTTAGATGATTTCTGGCTAATCATCTATGCAATGTTAAAGCAAGATTAAAGAGGAACTCAAGCTTATTTGGCGAACGACCGCTTACCTTTGGTGAATGTTTTTGAGAATTTGGTTAACGCCAAATGAAAAATCAGAAAAAGGGCACTTTTGTGCATTTTTGTCACAATGGCAGTATGTGCCTATTTGGCTCTTGGGTGGTAACGAAGTATAGCATCGCGCAGAAACTCGCGATCGAGATGGGTATATATCTCAGTTGTGGTGATCGACTCGTGCCCCAGCATTTCCTGCACCGCGCGTAAGTCAGCTCCGCCTTCTATCAAGTGTGTGGCAAATGAATGTCGGAATGTGTGGGGGCTAATTTTCTTTTTCAGGCCGATTTTATTTGCAAGATCTTTTATAATTATAAATACCATAACCCGGCTCAACGCACCCCCCAATCTGTTTAAGAACAAAATATCAACGCTCGCATCTTTGATTTTTTGCAAAAGGCGCACTTCGTTTTTGTAGATGCCAATATATTTCAGGGCCACACTACCAATGGGAACCAAGCGCTCTTTGTCGCCTTTGCCCATCACTTTTACAAATCCAATGTCACCATATATGTTGGATATTTTGAGTGAAACCAATTCTGAAACGCGCAAGCCACAGCTATAAAGTGTTTCAATAATAGCTTTGTTTCTCACTCCATCAGGTGTGCTTTGGTCAATGGCATCTACCAGCGCATCTATTTCTGCAATCGACAATGTATCGGGAAGTTTTCGGCCCAGTCTTGGGGTTTCCAACAGTTCTGTAGGGTCGTTTTTTATTAAGTTTTCGAGCAGCATGTATTTGTAAAACGATCGGATGCCCGATATGATGCGCGATTGAGAGCGGCCATTTATCCCCTCCTTATGCAAACTTTCCAAAAATCCTTGAAGCTCTTTGAGTGTAATCGCTTCTGGTTTTGTAGGTATTTCGGCCTGCTTTAAGTAATCTTGAAACTTACGGATATCGTGCTCATACGACTGGATTGAGTTCTTCGCAAGCGATCGCTCGAGCTTCAAATAGCTGATGAATCCTTTGATATAACTATCCCACATGGTTGCTCACTTCAAATTGATTGTTACAATGTTAGTAATTTGTGGGTCATTCGAATTGAATTGCCAGATGAAACCACAAATTATAATTATTAACGGTCCAAACCTCAATTTGGTGGGCACGCGAGAACCACACTTGTATGGGGTAGATGCGTTCGAAGATTTTATTCCCCGATTGAGACAAGCATATCCCCAATTTGAACTTGAGTACTATCAATCAAATGTGGAAGGAGAGCTGATTAACAAATTACAAGGAGTGGGATTTAAATATGCGCTGATCTTGCTCAATGCTGGCGGCTACACACACACTTCGGTAGCAATTGGCGATGCGGTGGCGGCAATCAGTACTCCGGTTTATGAGGTGCACATTTCCAATGTATTTGCACGCGAATCCTACCGCCACCATTCATTTATCACGCCCCACGCGCTGGGCCTTGTGTGTGGGTTTGGGTTGCAATCCTACGCGTTGGCCCTTGAGCATTTTTTGCAATTAGATTTATCAACCAAATAGTAGTTTGAAGTAAAAGAGTGGGTTGGTTAAGCGCGAACGCAACTCGATGTCATCAAACATACACATCAAAGTTTCTTCCAGTACTTTATTTTTTTCGGCTTTGTTGGCGATTATATTAAAGAGCCAAGGAACCTCCACCATCTTCTGCAGGGTACTACTAAGCTTTAGTTCACTCCACAATCTTGAATACACCGCTTCATCATACTGCTTTAATAGGGCCGATGAATAATCCTTTTCTGAAACACATTTCACTGCCATTTCACCAGCCTTTACACCCGATATCATTGCGTTGCTAATGCCTTCTCCCGTAAAGGGATCGATAAGCGAACCTGCATCTCCCACCAGCATATAGCCCGCTCCTGAAAGAGGCCTGCGCCTGTTGCCCAGCGGCAATCCCCACCCTTGCACTGGTGATAACAATTGAGCGTGTTCAAACCTAGGCCGTATTTCTTTATGGTGTTCAATAAGATTTGCAAACAGGGATTTTAAATTCACTTTGTTCTTACTCACCTTACTGCTCAACATGCCCAAACCGACATTGGCCATTCCTCCTGCCATAGGAAATATCCAGAAGTAGCCGGGCAATGCTTCTTTTAAAAAATGAAGTTCGATAAAATTATTTTGGTGCATGCCACTCACATTTTTGTAGTAGGCGCGCAAGCCTGCGCAGTAACTCTCAGGATTTTTTTTGAAACCACCCAAATCGCGCGCTACGGCCGAGCGTTCGCCCTCTGCGCCTATCACCAGCCTCGTGCGGATGTAAATCACCTCATTGTTTGAGACACATTCCAGAATTATGTAGCTAGCCTCACGCGTCACTTTCTTAATGGTGACACCGCATAAACGTTTTGCGAAAGCTGATTCTGTTTTTTGGTATAGGTAATTATCAAAGGCCAGGCGCGGGCTCACATAACCCGGTGGATTCGATTGTTCGTTGTTCTGCTTAAAAGGGATCTCTAATGACTTTCCGTTGGGTGCCACAAATTTTACACCATAGCTTCCAAGAAAATTCTCTTTATTACCTAACATCTCATTAGCCGATTCAGCGCGTAACCGCTTCAGCACCGACATCACTTTTCCGCTCAGCGCATCGCCACACACTTTGTCGCGCGGAAACACTGCTTTGTCAATCAACAAGTGACTCACACCATGATCGGAAAGCACCATGCTCGTGGTGCTGCCTCCTGGGCCGGCCCCGATTATAACCACCTGCTCGTCATAGGCAAAAGGATGCGCTCCAATTGTTTCGGTCACTTTGATATAAAGTCTTGCGGGTTCAATTGATCGAATCGTTTTGTGCCACGCGCAAAATATTCAAAAACAATATTACGCTGGTATACACCTGCCGGATAATTATTAATTCCCTTTTGCCGATTACGTAGCAGACCTCTTATTTTTCGGTATAAAGAAAAATGCGCACGCACCACTGCGAACATATGTTTTAATCCTCCTGTAAACAAAAAGCGTAAAGCAGCCACACCATCAAGTACCAAGCGCACAAAGAGCACCGCAAATATTTCACTGTCAGGCAGATTTTTAACTAACATCATCAAATTGTTGCGAATGTTCAAATAAGTCTTTCGACTGCTATACTTGTTAAGTGTGCCTCCTCCTACATGATAAACAGTAGATGTTGGTACGTACATGATTTTATGTCCATCGTTATGCATCCGCCAGCATAAATCAATCTCTTCCATGTGAGCAAAAAATGATTCATCAAATCCGCCTAGTTTTTTGAACACTTCCGTACGCACCATCATACATGCTCCGGTTGCCCAAAATATTTCCCTCACATCGTTATACTGACCGTGATCAGACTCCAGTGTGTCAAACATCCTCCCACGGCAAAATGGATATCCCAGCCTGTCGATAAATCCCCCTGCTGCACCAGCGTATTCAAACTTGCTCCGTTCATGCCACGACAATATTTTTGGTTGGCATGCAGCCACCAAAGCATCGCTTTTCATCATCTCAACTAATGGTTCAAGCCATCCGGCAGTCACTTCCACATCCGAATTCAATAATAGCAGGTATTCATCATCTACGTTTGCAAGCGATTTGTTGTAACCACCTGCAAAACCATAATTTTTATCATTTGAAATCACCTCTACTTGAGGAAAAGTTTTCGAAATACATTCTATCGAAGAGTCGGTAGATGCGTTATCTGCCACTATTACACGTGCGCCCAAAGAATATTCGAGCACTTTCGGCAAAAAAGTTTCCAACAACTTGACTCCGTTCCAATTGAGAATCACCACTGCTACTGACATGCTATCGTACGGCTTGTATGAGCGCCAAAAGTATTAATTCCATATGAGTAATTGGAAGTAGAGAAAATGCCAAAAAAGAATGGGCCGAAAACCGCTAAGGGAAACAAACCATAACCTTATAAGTTTTCAGCCCAAAAAAATGTGTTACTACTAGCTTAACGATTCAGACCTGATAATATTTTCTTATCGCGGCATATCAAACAACAGGTTCGACTTGCTGCCAAAATGATCCTCTACGCGCTCAGTGTCAAAGTCTCTGGACTGATTGTCTCGCTTCATTATTTTCATTTGCCATCTGGGGTCGTTTACCTCACCCAATGCATCCGAATGAATCAACTGAAAATCGTTGGTAACCAAATCAGGATTGTAGAAAATAAATTTACGGTTGCTTTGATTATCGAGTTTGTAATAGTGCCAGATCTCATAAGGATAGGCACTGGGCTCGCTCAGTTTTTGAGCTATGCTATTGGGAGCACCATATTTCAAATAAACGCGTCCCCTGTCAGTCTCATAACCACGCATGATGCGGGTGCTATATGATTCATTTACTTTTTGAACTTGCTTGGCATATTCGAGCCATGCCATTTCGGGATTCGTAGGGTTCTTTCGTTCCCAAAAGCTGTAGAAGAATTTTTGCATCATTTCCACATTGCTTATGTCCAATTGATTGTCGGCAAAAGCTACTTCGCGATTATTAGAGATGGGTCTTATGGAACTTATATAGTCTTTAAGTTGCGATTCGGTGGTGTAGTTTTGTACAAATGTGTTGTTGATGTTCACTAGACTGTAATCGTTTGATTCATTATCTGCAACCATGGTATTGCTTCGCTGAAAAAACTGTTCCTTAAAAGTGATAAGGTCATTCTTCTTGTTTCGCACTTCCACTGTCAGTAGATAGTTTCCTGATGGCAGTTCGCCAATCGGTATGTTGCCAATGATAGGATTTACATCATTTGGGTTTTGCTTGATGAATGACTTATATTTTTCAATAATTCTTTTCGTTTCGAAAGAGGATATGTAATAATTTACCAGATAGCTCTCTTGCTTAAATACCTCACTAGTATTGTACACTTCTGCATAAAACTTTAAATCACTGGTTTTTTGTGGATAAAAGTTTGCCACCAAGGGTACCATGTCATAGCCACTTTTTGCAATTAACGATTGGGAGGCTGCCGGGCCATAGTGATCCACCAATTCGATATCAGATATCGCCACAATATTTGGATGATATTCAATTTTTATCTCTTGCTTTGATGTAAAAGGAACCTTGGTTCCATGCGCATCGCTAATGGAAACCTCCATTGTATACTTACCATTAGCAAGCAGAAATCGTTGTTGGTCAATGAAGCTAAAAGCGGTTGATTTTGGGTCGGCAACCTCAGGGCTCAGCAAATTGTATTTCTCAAAAGCTTTTACTGTTTCACCAGATTTAAACACAATTGTTACCTGAATCTTGCTTTGATACTGGCCACTTTCGTTCATTACAAATTCAACACTTTCTCCTTTCACCGACAAATATGTTTCAACATAAGGTCCTGTAGTGGGTGAATAAAAAGTTGAATAGGCCAACATTGCTTGCAGGCTTTTTGATCCGGCATGAGCTGTAACGGCCATGCAACAAATACAAAATGAGATAATTAACTTTTTCATGGCATTGATATTTGGGTGTATTTAAAGTTACGAATCTTTAGGGTTTATTCAAAAGGCTGATCTTTTTCAAATTTTTGGCTTGGCATGAAATGCGATTCATAAAAAATAGTACTTTTGCGCCCGGAGAGATGGCAGAGCGGTCGAATGCGGCGGTCTTGAAAACCGTTGAGGGTTAAACCTCCGGGGGTTCGAATCCCTCTCTCTCCGCCATCACAATTAACCCCGTTTTTCGGGGTTTTTTTGTTTGTGACAGATTTCAAGACCATACATCAAGTAATGCACACGGCAGCTCTGGTCGGTGCTAATCGGAAATATTTAACTTAGTCGCTGACAGTGATCCGTCACACAAGTTTATGACCACCACTCATAGTCCTTTTAATATGATTGTGTTGGTAGCCGCACTCGGCTACTTCGTTGATATTTACGACCTGGTACTTTTTAGCATTGTGAGGCGCGAAAGCCTGCTCAGCCTAGGTTTAGCAGAGTCTGAATTACTGACGGCAGGTGTAAGGTTGCTCAACTGGCAGATGGGAGGTATGCTTTTGGGTGGCATTCTTTGGGGCGTGTTGGGAGATAAGAAGGGCCGAATTTCCGTATTATTTGGCTCAATCTTTTTGTATTCTGCGGCCAACATCGCCAATGGTTTTGTACAGTCTGTAGATATGTATGCTTTTTTAAGATTTGTGGCAGGTGTAGGCTTAGCGGGTGAGTTGGGAGTTGGCATTACATTGGTGAGCGAAACCATGACCAAGGAGAATCGCGGTTATGGTACCATGATAGTAGCTACAGTAGGCATTTGTGGAGCAATTGTAGCCGCTTTGGTGGGCGATTCTTTCGATTGGCGTATTGCCTATTATGTGGGGGGAGGCATGGGGCTGTTGTTGCTTTTGTTGAGGATTGGTGTATATGAATCCGGGATGTTTAGGAATATCGAACAGCATGTAAAGCGTGGCAACCTGGGGAGTTTATTCCGGTCGCGGAAGAAAGTAATCAAATACTTGAGTGTAATATTAATTGGTGTCCCCATTTGGTATGTGGTAGCGATCTTAATCACTTTTTCGCCTGAGATGGGAAAAGCAATGGGGATGGAGCAATTACCCAGTGCGGGCAAAGCCGTTATGTATTGTTACATTGGTTTGGCTTTAGGCGATTTTGCAAGTGGTTTTTTAAGTCAAATAATGAAGACCCGTAAAAAGGTTGTGTTCGGGTTTCTGGGCATCACTGTGTTGGGTATTGTTTCATATTTCATGTGGGGCGCGGGATCGCTAACCCAGTTTTACATCATCAGTTTGTTGCTCGGATTTGGGACTGGCTATTGGGCTGTGTTTGTAACCATGGCATCAGAATTATTCGGAACCAACATAAGAGCTACTGTCACGACCACCGCTCCCAATTTTGTGCGTGGCAGCGTAGTGCCTATCACTCTTGCTTTTGGAGCGCTCAAAGGTACTATGGGTATATTGGCCAGCGCGGCCATAGTAGGAGCCCTTACAATTGTAATAGCTGTTGTATCTTTATACATGCTTGAAGAAACTTTTGGGAAAGACCTGGATTACATAGAATCTGAATCATAAAATAATGTCAAAAGATACATTGGTTATTGGAGTTTCAAATCATGCTGAACGATATGCCAACATGGCCGTGCAGCAGTTGCAGAGCGAGGGCCACAATGTGCATTGCATTGGATTGCGCGAAGGCCACGCGCATGGCGTGAAGATTCAAACCGGATTTCCTGAACTCAAAAACATCCACACGGTGACTCTATACATAGGGCCAGCGCACCAGCCACAATACTTTGAGTACATAACCAACTTACAACCAGCGAGACTTATTTTTAATCCGGGCACAGAAAATCCGGAGTTTTATAGAATTGCTGACGAAAACGGCATTGCCTTTGAAACTGCCTGTACTTTGGTGATGTTGTCAGCTAAGTTGTATTAATCGGACTTTCTGATTTTCATTCATTCCACAGCGGCAGATAGGATTTATACAGTTGGAAAAATAAAAGTGAATGCGGTGCCTTGTCCCATTTCTGATTTCAAGTGCAATTTTATTTTGTGGAATTCGGCAATCTTTTTTACAATGGGCAACCCCAACCCATACCCTTCTTTTGATGAACGATCAAACCTTTTGAAGCGATCAAAAATCCGTTCGAAGTGTTCACTGTTAATGCCGGCTCCCTTATCTGTAATGGTAAGCATATAGTTTGACGCTTCATCCGAATCATCTGTGATGACAATGGTTTGACCTGACTCGCTGAATTTCGCTGCATTGCTAACCACGTTGAAAAGCATGGTAAACAACAGTGACCTATTACACTCAGTCAATTGAAAATCGCTTTTGAGATTGTTTTCAATCGTAATCTTTTTCTCAGCGGCTCTTTCTTCTATTTCAGATACTACTTCATTGACCAACTCACTTACTGCCACTGATTCTTTTTTTAGAAACTGGTCGTTTTCTATTTGCGAAATCATCAATAGCGCCTTTATAACTTTGCTCAATCTGCTTAGCGTGCGCTGCGATTCCACCAATTTTATATTTGCGCTGGAAGGCAGATTGTTTTCCGCTAGCATATTTTCGAGCCTCGATTGAAGGACCGAAATGGGGGTGAGCAATTCATGAGAAACGTTTCCAATAAATTCTTTTTCGATAATAAAAAGCTCTTTTGCTTTCTGCATTACTCCATTGATCGAATTGTCTAGCAGTGCAAACTCATCAGTGTTGGTAGGTATAATTGAAGCCACATAATCAGTAGGGTGTATGGCTGGTTTTAGTTTGGTATCAATGATCTTGTGAAATGGTTTCAACAATACTTTGGTGAAGCCAATGTCCGCAATGATGGTAAGTAAAATGAGAATTAATGTGATCCAGAATGTAAACTTCCGGATGGAATGGTTCAGCTCCTCAATTGCACCAAGGCCTTCGCCAATGCGCAATTCGTACAATTGATTGTCATACAGAAAAGGTTGGCTGATTACCCTGTGTAACAAAATCTCCTCTTCAATCGAAATTTCATCGTTACTGATTTTCGCAGTACCAGCGCTTCCTTTGTCAATTTTCGTAAGCGGTTCGATGGAAACAAACTCCTCTTTAAGAATATTGTAGCTCTCAAAACTGCAATCCTGCTCCAACGTAATCTCGTCAATGCCACCGCGCTCAATCATCTTAAAAACCCTGTCAGTACGCGCCTTCAATCTACTATCTATGTGCGTGTAAACAACGGTTGAAATAATACTGGGTATGGTCACGCTGATGGCAAGTATGATCAATACTTTTGAAGCAGCACTGTACAACGCAAATTTTGTTTGGATTTTCATTTTACAACTTCGCTTTGTAGCCTATTCCTCTTACGGTTTCTATCCAATCGATATCACCGTGAGTGGACATTTTTTTTCTAAGATTTTTGATGTGCACATCAATATAATTAGAATCATAACTCTCTTCCATCACATCTCCCCAAATGTGTTCAGTAAGCTGTGTGCGGGTGAGTACGCGATTTTTGTTGAGCACCAAGTAGTGAAGCAAATCAAATTCTTTTTTGGTGAGAGTAATTTCTTCAGCCCCAGTGCTTACCGTTCTTTTATTTAGGTCAATTATGAAATTAAGTACCTCAATGGTATTGCTTTTGAGACCGTGTTTGCGTCTGGTCACGGCATGCATCCGTGCCATCAATTCAGCCAGGGCAAAAGGTTTTGCCAGATAATCATCCGCACCCATATCGAGTCCTTTTACTTTGTCATCGGTTTCGCTTCTTGCGGTGAGTATTATTATGGAAACTTCTTTTCCGTCTTCTTTTATCTCCTTCAATAAATCTAACCCTTCGTAATCAGGTAACCCCAAATCCAGCAACACAAAATCATATTCATTGACAAAAATCTTCTCCGAACCTTCACGCCCTGTGAATGCCACATCACACATAAAGCCTTGTCTTGTGAGAAAAGCATTAATCTCTGTAGCAAGTTCTTTTTCGTCTTCAATGATTAACACATTCATATTTCGTCCAAGCTTTTAATAATTATCTCGATTGCAGTTTCAAGTTCGTTGTCGGTAATAGTAAGTGGAGGTGCGATACGCATCTTGTGCGCGGCAAACAGAAACCAATCTGTGAAAACACCATTTTGTAGACATTTGTCAATGGCATTCGTGCATACTTCCGCACTCTCGAAAGTTGCAGCCAGCAAAAGTCCACGGCCATCTATGCTTTTGATTAATGGGTGTGTCAGTTTTTTGCGAATTATTTTTTCGCACGCCAATGCGCGGTCTGCGAGTTTGTTTTCAAGGATTACCTCCAAACACGCAATTGCTGCCGCACAGCTTACCGGGTGACCTCCAAATGTGGTAATGTGTCCGAGCACCGGTTGATGTGTGAACGCAGCCATCATTTCTTTTTTTGCCACAAAGGCTCCCAACGGCATGCCACCGCCCAGGCCCTTGGCCAGCAAAAGTATATCGGGGATGATACCCATTTGTTCGAATGCAAACATGCTGCCCGTACGCCCCATCCCGCACTGTATCTCATCAAGTATGAGCAGTGTTCTGGTTTCATCACATTTATTTCTGAGCGCATGCATGAAAGACTTATCAGGCACCAGCGCACCGGCTTCCCCTTGTATCGTTTCAAGTATCACACATGCAGTTTGCTTTGTGATGGTTTCTATCGATTGGGTATCGTTGATGTTTATGATTTGTACATCTGGCAGCAGCGGTCTGAATGCCTGCTTGAAAGTCTCGTTGCCCATCACACTCAATGCGCCATGGGTGCTGCCGTGGTAGCTATCACGAAAAGTCACCAGCCCTGAGCGACCTGTTATACGCTTGGCAAGTTTCAATGCGCCTTCAGCGGCCTCTGCTCCGGTGCTGACAAAATATACACTCCAGCCATCACCGGGCATTTGCGCGGTCAGCATTTGCGCCAGCTTCACCTGCGGATATTGAATGAGTTCGCCATACACCATTAAGTGCATGTACTTTTCAGCCTGATCTTTTACGGCCTGCACCACGCGTGTATGGCTGTGGCCAACAGCGCTTACAGATATTCCTGCGATCAGGTCGATATACTTTTTGCCATCGATGTCTATCAGGTACACCCCCTCGGCTCGCACTATTTCTAAACCCAGAGGAGTAGGAGCGGGCGCTGCGAGGTACTGCTGAAACATTTGCCTGTTGGTTAGCATAGCCCAAAAGTAACAAGAATTGCTAAGGTCTTATCTTTGCTTCGGTTCAGCCAGAGGTGCTTGAAATTAGGGTACACTTTTTGAATAGACATTTATACACTAAACACGATTTTATGAAAAATACACTTACAAAAAATGTGTTGCTTTTAGCCATCCCCTTGGCCATGCTCGCTACCGGATGTTCTAAATCCGGAGTGTCTTTTCAGGCTTTACGCCCTGCAGATATTGACATGAATAAGCAAATCAAAACCCTTGTTGTGGTGAACAGAACATTGCCCGAAAAAGGGTGGGTGAGCGCAGGAAACGTGCTTGAAGGTTTGCTTTCAAGCGAGGGCATTGGGCAAGACCGCGATGGAGGCCGCACTTCTTTGGCCACACTTTCCAGACAAATCGCTGATGCTCCACGATTCAAGGTGGTCAATCCTGGTATCGAGCTTAGAACCAAAAGGCTTATCGGTATGCCTCCACCCCTCACTTGGGCTATCGTAGACTCAATTGCTGGAGCGCACAACGCGCAAGGCCTTCTGGTGTTGGAATATTTCGATTCGGATGTAACCAAGTTTACTAAGGTGGATACAGTGATTGAAAAAACGAAAGAAGGCGTGCAGATCAAACGCCCTGTATATACGGCAGTTCAAAATGTGCGTGTAAAATCAGGCTGGAGGGTGTATGATGCGGCTAATAAAACCATCTCTGACGAGTTTCACGGGGTGGATGAGTTCAATTCAGATAAGAGTTCGAAAAGTGCCCACAAGGCTGCATGGCAATTGCCTAGCGCGCGAAGTACTGTGGAGCAGGCAGGATCACTTGCCGGGTTCAATTATGCTGCGCACATTTCGCCCACCTGGGTGAATGTAAACAGGACATATTACAAAAAAGGGGGGAAGGATGCACGATTCAAAACAGCAGCCATTTCTGCTCGCTCTGGCGATTGGAAAACAGCAGCTACACAATGGAAAAACATAGCTGATACAGGTAAAAAGAAAGCGGCCAAACGCGCAGCTTATAATATGATAGTGGCATGCGAAAAGGAAGGCAAGCTTGACCTTGCGATGGAATGGGCTCGAAAAGCCTCTACTGAATTCAATGCCAAAGATGCAGGTGGATACATTGGCCGATTGCAAAAAAGGATCAACGATGAAAACCGTGTGAAAATGCAACTCTCAGAGGAATAAAAAAACCACCGTCCACTTGTGGACGGTGGTTCACTTCATAATCACCTATTTCTAATCTTCGTGACGCATGCCAGGGCCACCGCGCTTATCCTGTATGCGTTTCAGCAGTTCGCGCTTAAAGTCTTCTTCAGTTTTGTACAACATTGCTAATTTTTTGATGGGCAACACCTTTTTAAACTGCGTATGATATTTTTTCAGCAAGTCCAATTCGGCTTGTCTTTGAGTTATTTCTGCATCCACCATCTTCTCTACTTCCTTGTCTGATTTGTTCCCAAAATCTTCGCCTAGTTCCTGGCGGTTAGCTCTGCGCTTGGTACGCATGGCTTCCATTTCGCTTTGAAATTGATTGTACACAGGCCAAAATTCGCGCGCCTCAGCAGGGGACAAATCAAGCTTGTTGGTGATAAAAGCAATCTTCATTGCTTCAATGCGGCTCTTGTCATCTTTTTCACCGCGTCCCCCGGGCTGCGCCAAAAGTGACCCACCCAGCAATACCGATGTCAATATCAGCGTAAATATGTATAAAGTATTTTTCATAATTCAATTATCAATTGGTTCATTTCTATATTTTGATCGATGAGATATTGTTCAATATCATTGTAGTCAATTGATGTGTTGCCTGAGTGAATATTACTCGCCAAAGCGGTTTCAATAATCAGGTCTTCGTCAATGGATAATAAATAATTTGACTCCGATAAGTCGGCAGCTGTTATTTGGAAAGCACTCAGGTCTTGCTTAGGCACAGTTGTGTAATTATTGTAATAATAAATACCACACACCAATAATACAATGGCAGCACTTAGCCCATAGGCCAATTTTTTTACTGCAAAAATTGAAATCACCTTAGCGCTTTCTGATGGCTTTGTTTTTATTCTTTGATGCACACTTTCCGCAAAACTTTCAAAGTATTTTTCAGGCACTTTGAAATCATTTTGCTTAGGAATCATTGCTAGTCTTGGCGCCAGTGACCCCAAATCTTCGTCTGATGTTTTTTGATTCCGGTTTTTCATTCTTGTGTTCTTATTATGGTGCTTTGATGCATTAGGATAGGTATAGTTTAAATATTGCTGATGAATTTTTCGATCTTTTTTACCGCGTGATGATATGAGGCTTTCAGTGCTCCCATAGTCAACCCGAGCATTTCAGCCATGTCTTCATATTTCATGTTTTCGTAATATTTGAGATTGAAAACCTCTCTTTGGCGGGCAGGTAATGTGAGAATAGCTTGTTGTAATTTTTGCTGAATATAATCGCCATCATACATTTCATCGTCCGAAAGTTTGTTGCTCAATTCATGTTCCACGTCCACAATGGGTAACATAAACCGCGTTTTCTTCTGTCTTAAAAACGTCATGGATTCGTTGCTGGCTATTCGATAAAGCCATGTGTACAACTGACTCTCTTCTCTAAATCCCGCGAGGTGATTCCATACTTTTATAAAGACATTTTGCATGATGTCATTGGCGTCATCGTGGTCCACTACCATCCTGCGCACATGCCAGTACAATCGCTCTTGATATTTTTTGATGATTAAATTGAAAGCGTAGTGTTTGTTATCACCCTCTTTGAAAAGTAACACAAGTTCACTGTCCGGTGTATCAGACATAGATTGCTTTACGGGTGCGGAAGATGTTTCCGTATCCGTTTCAGATCTGTGTGAATTGTTCGTGTTTTCTGGCAATTACTTTTAATGTTCGGTCTACAATGTCGGGTGCATCGAGTCCGTATTTTGTTAATAGTTCTTCAGGTTTACCACTTTCGCCAAAACTGTCATTCACGGCCACCATTTCAATGGGAGTAGGCAAGTGTTGTGCGAGTAACTGTGCTACCGCCTCACCCAGACCGCCATTGCGCTGATGCTCCTCTGCAGTCACCACACATTTGGTTTTGCGCGCAGATTGTATGACGGCTTTCTCATCCAGTGGTTTAATGGTATGGATATTTATGATCTCTGCGCTGATACCTTGCTCGGCAAGCATGTCTGCCGCCTGTATGGCTTTCCACACCAAATGCCCTGTAGCCAATATCGTCACATCTGTGCCTTCACTCAGCATAATTGCTTTGCCTATTTCGAATTTTTGATTAGTAGGCATAAACACAGGCCAGGCAGGCCGTCCAAATCGGAGGTACACAGGTCCATTGTATTTGGCTATCGCAATAGTGGCTGCTTTTGTTTGATTGTAATCGCACGGGTTGATCACCACCATGCCGGGCAGCATGCGCATCATACCGATGTCTTCCAATATCTGATGCGTGGCTCCATCTTCGCCCAGTGTAAGTCCCGCATGCGAAGCACAAATCTTAACATTCTTACCCGCGTAGGCTATTGATTGTCTTATTTGGTCGTACACCCTACCGGTAGAGAAATTGGCAAATGTTCCGGTAAAAGGAATATATCCACCTATGGTAAGGCCCGCTGCCACACTCATCATGTTGGCTTCTGCCACTCCCGCCTGAAAAAATCTTTCAGGAAATTCTTTAGCAAATGCATCCATTTTCAATGATCCTGTGAGGTCGGCACATAAGGCTACCACGCGTTTGTCTTCGCGACCTATTTCAAGTAAACCCGCGCCAAAGCCCGATCGGGTGTCTTTCTTTTCGGAGTATGAGAATTTTTTCGCCAGCGACATAAGTATGAATAATTTTGAATCAGTTGATATTTACTACAATAGAACTGCCTGAAACAATTCTGAATTTTTTTTCAATTGTGTACACCGAGTCTTTGCTGTTTCGTGGCCGATATTCCACACGATAATTGCCGGGTTGCAGCACCACCGTCTCTTTGGTGAGTGTTTCATTTAAGTTTACTACCAGTGCTAATTTATTGTCCTCTTCAAGCAATACGCTTCCATATCCGGCAGAATTAGTGAGAAATGTCACCATTCCGGGTTGCGGGATTTGCACCGTAGTAGTTTTACTCTGCGATACTTCCACATCTCTGATGTGAATGCGCGGTAAACTCAACACTTCAAGGTCGTACTTGCCGGAGATATATTTATTGGTGTTGTTGAATTCTTGCACGTACAAAGTATTCATGTCTGTTGATCTGCGCACAATGCATTGCAATTTTCTGTAATCGCTGATGCCATCGAATACCAGTTTGAGGTAACCTTGTGATGCATCTATTGGGATGATGGTATGCTTCCCGGGTGTGAGTTTGACTCCCGAAGCACTTACCGGTGGAATGGTATGAACTGTGATGTCGTAAGTGCTTAGCGGGTCTATTTTTAGTGTGTCAGGATTGCCGCGGTGGTTCATGGTGTGAATGAAATTGTAGCGGATGTTTTTACTGAATGAATCGTAAAATGTCATGTTGACATTAGTCTCAGTTGGGTTGTTGTTTGCATCCAGCAAATTGACTTGTGCGGTAGTGGAATTGAGTGCCTGCGATATCACAATGTTCAACACTGTCTTGAAAGTGGTTTCGTTGGTGGCGTCATAATAATTTCCTACGCATTCAAATGTCCGCATATAACTTTCATCCAATCCCATTCCTATGACAAATGGTTTGAGAATGATGCCACGCTTTTGCAGTGCCTGCGAAACGGCACAAGGATCACCATTACACTCTTCTACACCGTCAGTAATCAGTATGATGATGTTCCTTGCTGGGGTAGCGGGAAAATCACCCCCTGAAGCCTCCAGCGAGCTGGCTATGGGTGTGGTGCCTTTGGGTGTCAGATTGTTGAGCACCCGTTTTATCTGATCGTGGTTGGCTTTGCCAAATGGCACTTCAAGCCTGGTGTCATCGCAATCTTGCGGAGGATATTTTTTTAAATGGCCATACACACGCAAGGCCAGTTCTACATTTTCAGCTTTTTTCAACGAATCGAGCAACTCGGAAAGCATCTTTTTGGCCACATCTATTTTAATTCCGCTCTGCCAACGCCCGTACATGCTTTGCGAAGCATCAAACAAAAACAAGATTCGTGTGGTGGTTACAGTTTCATCCGCAGGCTTTTGCCGCGTTTGCCCTTGCGCTGGAGCAGTGGTCAGCAGACCAGCGAGTAGGATCAACACCACGCAGGCGGTTGCACGCAAATTTTTGAACTGGAAATAAAATGGGAATGTAATTCGCATCAATAGTCACCTAAAGTTTCTTCCAACTGACCCAACGCTGATTCCAATTGTTCATCATTGGGTGCTATGCCGTGCCATTTGTGTGTGCCCATCATAAAATCAACCCCATAACCCATTTCTGTTTGCATGATGATGGCAATTGGTTTCCCTTTACCGGTCAAGGCTTTGGCGCTGTCAAGGGTAACGAGCACTTCTTCCATGTTATTGCCATTCATGGCAAGGGTTTGCCATCCAAATGCATCAAATTTTGCCTTAAGATCTCCGAGTGCAAGTATTTGTTCGGTATTGCCATCAATCTGCTGAAAGTTGCGGTCAATCGTACAAATGAGGTTATCTATTTTGTGAGCTGCAGCAAAAATCGTGGCTTCCCATATTTGTCCCTCCTGCATTTCGCCATCGCCATGTAGCGAGTATACCAACGAATTGTCTTTGTTTAGTTTTTTTGCCAGCGCTGCGCCTGCCGCTACCGACATGCCTTGTCCAAGCGAACCCGAAGCCATACGCACTCCTGGCAACCCTTCGTGGGTTGTGGGGTGGCCCTGCAACCGGCTGTCTATTTTTCTGAACGAATTGAGTTCGGTCAGATCGAAATAACCTGATCGCGCCAATACACTGTACCATACAGGAGATATATGTCCGTTAGATAGAAAAAATATATCCTCGCCCTTGCCATCCATATCAAATTTAGAAGCATTGTGATTCATTACTTTGAAGTACATGGCGGTAAAAAATTCGGTACAACCGAGTGATCCACCCGGATGGCCAGACTGCACCGCATGAACCATACGCACAATGTCGCGTCTTACTTGCGAGGCAATGGATTCAAGCTCTTCAATACTTTTCATGGGATTATAAATTTTGCCCAAAGGTACTCATTTAGGGCATTGTACTTGGCCAGCATGCCCTGCTGGGGGGAGGTACTTTTCAACAATTTGTGGTTCTTTTTCCACACTTTTCTGCTGCATCTGTTTCATTAACCATATCTTTGCGCAAAATTTAAGAGATGGCATTAAAATGTGGTATCGTTGGATTACCCAATGTGGGCAAGTCAACATTGTTTAATTGTTTGAGCAATGCAGTAGCGCAAGCAGCTAATTTTCCGTTCTGCACTATTGAACCCAATATTGGCACCATCACCGTTCCAGACGACCGGTTGAATAAGCTCGAAGAACTTGTGAAACCACAACGCGTAGTGCCCACTACTATTGAAATAGTGGACATTGCCGGGTTGGTGAAAGGTGCGAGCAAAGGCGAGGGCTTGGGCAATCAGTTTCTGGCCAATATCCGCGAGACAGATGCCATCATACATGTAGTGCGCTGTTTCGAAGACCCCAATGTGGTGCACGTGGATGGATCAGTAAATCCGGTGCGCGACAAAGAGACGATTGATTACGAGCTTCAACTGAAAGACCTCGACAGTGTGATGAAAAAAATACAGAAGGTGGAGAAGTTGGCAAAGACGGGTACCGACAAAGAAGCCAAAAAAGCATTTGACGTATTGATGGTGTATAAAACACATCTGGAATCGGGGCAGGCCGCACGGAGTGCACCAGTAGCACCCGAAGATCGCAAGTATGTGGCAGATGCATATTTGCTCACCGACAAACCTGTTTTGTATGTATGCAATGTGGATGAAGGATCGGTGACGACAGGCAATAAATATGTGGATGAGCTGAAGGAATCAATCAAGAATGAAAACGCGGAAGTATTGGTGATTGCCGCAGCCATCGAAGCCGAAATAGCACAACTCGATAGCTACGAAGACCGTAAAGTTTTTTTAGAGGAATTGGGGTTGCAAGAATCAGGAGTAAGTAAATTGATCACCGCAGCATATCGGTTATTGAGATTGTCAACCTATTTTACCGCAGGCGAAAAGGAAGTGCGCGCATGGACAATCACCACGGGTATGAAAGCGCCTGAAGCCGCAGGTGTGATACATAGCGATTTCGAAAAAGGATTTATCAGAGCAGAAGTAATAGGGTTCAATGACTTTGTGAAACTTGGCTCAGAGCAGGCGTGCAAAGAAGCAGGCCGCTTGTCAGTAGAAGGAAAAGAGTATGTGGTGAGTGACGGAGATGTGATGCATTTCCGCTTCAACGTATAACCTTCACCAATTTTTGATTCCACAAATAAGAACCATCGCGCACTTGCATAAGGTATAAGCCTGAATCGTATTCTTGTAAATCAATGTTGATTTGATGGTCGCCACCGTCCAGCCACACTTTTTTAGTCCACACTATTGTACCGTCAGCACGGAGGAGAAACAGCTCAATCACACTCTTTTGTAACATCGATACACCCAGCGTGGCCATGTCATTGGCGGGATTGGGAAACAATACCGGGCGTTGAGACATCGATTGCAATAGATGCACGCCCACAGGAGTGATAAACACAGCATCTGATTCTGTGAAGCAACCGTTTGGATCCGTAATAATCAAAGAATAAGTACCGGCCACGGTCACGATGTGCGTGGGGCCTATGGCAAAAGGAATGGCACTCCCATTCAGCATCCACTGAATATTGCCTGCGATGGCTGTATTTAACGCATTGCCGGTGATCCAGAATGTGGGTTTGGCAGGAACAGGAAGGGCCACCACTGATATAGGGGCAGACTCAGCAGTGCAACCATTGCTACCTGTTACTACTACAGAGTAGCTGCCATCATTTTTTGCCACGAAATCTTGATAGTCGGCACCTATTATATATTGCCCGCTCAGGTGCCATGCATTGCCTGATGGCGCTGATGAAGTCAGCACTGATGAGTCGCCAAAACAAAAAGTGAGCGAGCCCGAAGTTGTAACCAGTGGGGTGGCCGGTGGTTGAAAAACAATAATCGTATCGGTACTTATGATGTTTTGCACCGGGTGGTTGATTGCAATATCCACTGAAAAGCCTTGGCCGTTTGTGAGTGAAAACACACCCGACTGGTGGCCATTGAAACTTACACTACCACAAAAATCATTTGCGCCCAGCAGCCCGTTATCGTTATCCCATACCTCCAGCAAGTAATTTTGATTTTGCAATTGCACTGCCGGAAACGAAACGCTTGCGGGTGGATTTACATTACTCAACCCAGGGTAAGTGCTGTGTACCACCGCACCGCTTTGGTTTTTGAGGATGCAGAAAAAATCGGGTGCGCCAAAAGGCCAGTCGTTGCATGAGGCTGCAGTGATGGTGACATTGGTAAGATAATAAGGCAATGTATCGTACACTACACTTTGTGCAACAATGTAAGTGCCGCCCGTATTGTAGGTTTGATCAGGTGGGTTGGCCAGTGTGCTGGTGTCTCCATTTCCAAAATCCCAATAATATGAAGTGGCGCCCGCTTGGTTGTTGGTAAACGAAGCTGTGAGCGGAGCACATCCTTGTGCGTTGGCAATGGTAAAGCCCGGGTTGCTGCTGGTGGCAGGCAGTACGTGGAAGAATCCGTCCACGCTATAAGTTTGGACACCCAATAACTGTACAGTTATTTTTATTTGTACGTTGATGATATAGATTCCGGGCACTTGAGGAGTGCCGTTGATTCCTATACATGCGCGCGGGGTAACTGCAGGATTGTAGCTACATCCATTTGTAGGGCTGTTGCATTGCCAGGTAATTCCTGCAGGTAGCCCCGTGATGTTTACAATTTTATAATTGGTAATGGATAGTCCAAGCGTATCGAGTAAAAAAACCATTGTTACATCCTGACTATAGAGTATACCTGCAGTAGCGGGAGGCAGTGTGTCAGGATAAACGCCCGGAACGGTGAGCGAACTGTTGATTGTGCATTGTGCTTTGGAGTCAGATGATGCACCTATAAAGAAGAAGTATGCCAGGAAAATGCGCATGTACACTTTTAAATTCATTCCCATGTTTTTTTTAATTCGTTGGACAAGATATTGATTGATGGGTTCTGTTCAAAGAAGAAATTCTCCACAAATATCAGCAGCGAGTTGTTGAAAAATCGATATTGTGATTTGCGGTTAAATATTTTTTTTACTAATATGTGTCACGATATATAAAAAGTACTACTACGTCAATTTTTTACATTTATCATTTTGAAGCCAGGTAAATAAAATGACAGTCAGTATTTGATTGGTTATTTTTAAATCAGGCATCAAAATTTTTTCAGCCAATGAGAGCGAAGATCTCTTTTTTACGACAGGCCAATGGCAACAATCAGGTGCCATTGCATCATCAAAAAATCATTTACACATTTATTAATGAAATGGCCGGTGAATTAGGGATTGAAGTGCCCCACCGAAGTTTTTCATCACTCAAAGGCACATCCAAAGTCAAGAATGGATTTATGCGATTTCTAAGTACCAAGATTACTTTGGTATTGGCTTCGCCTGATGACAAGTTTATGAAAGTGTTGACTGATCACATCATGACCAAAGATCAAGTGCTTATTGGGAAACTGGAATTGGCACCTAAACAAATTACCATAATAGATAAGCCAAATTTTGACACACGTACCAAATATGTGTGCATTTCTCCATTGGTGTTATGTGACCCAAATCAGAATGAAGAGCAGAGTCAGGAGTTTTTAAACCCTTCATCGCACGAGTTTTCCGATATGCTGTTCAATGAGTTGGTTGAGAAAATGGAGCAGGCTGGGTTTACCGAAGCACAGCTAAATAGTTATGCTGAGTTTGAAGTGATACCTGATCCTGATTACATCAATAAATTGAATGATGCCGGCAAAAAATTTGCACGGTATTATCGTTCAGATTCTGGCAAATCCATGGCCGGCTATTTATTACCATTTACCCTGCACGCACATCCCGAAGTGCATGAGTTTATTTGGGAGTATGGTTTGGGGGCATTAAATTCCGAAGGCTACGGAATGGTTGACACTGTGGTTCTATAATCAATTTTTCGATTCAATTACCGCACTTATCTATCGTTCAGAGCCTACTCGCACAAAGCTTTCAGTAGATTATTGTTAATTTAGCGCCCCGCAATGGCAGCATGTTGCTATCCAGCAGCAATCCCCATTTTCAATTTGATAAAGAGACATTGACTGTTGAAAACTCATATGGGCAAGTGTGCGATTGATGGGCGTGTGTGAGTATTTTTAAGTTCGAATAATTAGCAAATCACAAATGGTAAAAAAAGCATCTTCCGAAAGTGTATACGATGAGAGTAGTATCAAGTCACTTGATTGGCGTGAGCATATTCGTCTCAGGCCGGGCATGTACATTGGAAAATTGGGTGACGGGTCCTCAAAGGACGATGGAATTTATGTGTTGCTGAAAGAAATTCTTGATAACTCAATTGATGAATTTGTGATGGGCAATGGCCGCACCATTACCATCGAGATAAAAGAGGGCAGGGTAGAGGTGCGTGATTTTGGTCGCGGCATTCCATTGGGAAAGGTAGTAGAGTGTGTCTCTAAGATAAATACCGGAGGTAAATATGATTCAGCTGCGTTCCAAAAATCTGTGGGATTAAATGGCGTAGGATCTAAAGCGGTGAATGCTTTGTCTGAAAAATTTGTGGTGCAAAGTATACGAGATGGTAAGACGGTAATTGCGGAGTTCGAAAAAGGATTCTTAAAGAGTGAAAGCAAGGCGCAGAAAACCACTGAAAACAATGGAACTTTGATCTATTTTTATCCTGACGATTCTGTTTTTTTAAACTACCACTACAATCAGGAATACGTAGAAAACATGGTGTGGAATTATGTATTCCTCAATCGAGGCCTTACCATTAAGTTCAACAATCAGTCATTTTACTCAGAGCGTGGCCTTCTCGATTTGCTCGACAGAAACCTCAATGAAAATATTATTTATCCACCCATTCACATACATGGACCGGATATTGAAGTCGCCTTTACCCACCGTGATTCATATGGCGAAGACTATTATTCTTTTGTAAATGGCCAGCACACCACACAAGGCGGAACACACCAGGCCGCCTTTCGCGAAGCCATTGTGAAAACTATACGCGACTTTTACAAAAAAGACTTTGACGCCAGCGATGTGCGCACCAGTATTTCTGCAGCCATCAGTGTGAAGGTGCAGGAGCCTGTATTTGAATCGCAGACCAAAACAAAATTGGGTTCACAGAGTGCGGGGCCTGATGGGCCTACCATTCGCAATTGGATAAATGAATTTATAAAAACAGAACTCGACAACTATCTCCACCGCAATGCTGAAACGGCTGAATTGCTGTTGAGAAAAATTCAACAATCGGAGCGGGAGCGAAAGGAAATTGCAGGGATAAAGAAACTGGCAAACGAGAGGGCCAAAAAAGCAAATCTGCACAATCGAAAACTGCGCGATTGCCGTGTTCATTTTAACAGCAAGCATGATGATCGAGCTGAGACCACCTTGTTTCTCACCGAAGGAGATTCTGCAAGCGGATCTATTACCAAAGCGCGCAATCCCAATCTGCAAGCCGTATTCAGCCTCAAAGGGAAGCCGCTAAACTGTTTTGGGTTGACAAAGAAAATCGTTTACGAGAATGAAGAGTTCAACTTGCTGCTCAATGCTTTGAATATCGAAAACGACATGGAAGAATTGAGGTACAACAAAATTGTACTGGCAACAGATGCCGATGTGGACGGCATGCACATTCGGTTGTTGTTACTCACTTTTTTCCTTCAGTTCTTTCCCGATCTGGTGAAAAATGGCCACTTGTATATTTTGCAAACACCTCTATTTCGTGTGCGGAACAAGAAAGAAACCATTTATTGTTACAGCGAAACAGAGAAAAGTAAAGCCATTGAAAAACTTGGCAGCAAGCCGGAAATAACACGTTTCAAAGGGTTGGGAGAAATTTCACCAGATGAGTTTGGCGGTTTTATTGGCAAGAAAATAAAGCTCGAACCGGTAACATTGGTAAAAGAATCTTCGGTGAACGAATTGCTGAGTTATTATATGGGAAAGAACACACCGGAACGACAGGAATTTATTATCAGCAACCTGAAGGTGGAGAAAGACCTGGTGAAAGTCGAGCCGGAAACAGATATTCCTGTTGAGGCATAGCAACTGGACTGAAAAAAATTTAGTTATTAATAAAAGAGCGGGAAATGTTAAAATTCCCGCTCTTTTATTTAAGAAAGTTTTAATTGACGACTTCAAAGTTTGCCATCATTCCCATGTCTTCATGCTCAAGTTTGTGGCAATGCATGAGATACTTACCGGTAAATGCATCAAACCTAATCAGTACTTCAACTGTTTCATTGTTCTCAAGTAACACTGTGTCCTTCCAACCCATTTCCCAAGGGTACAACTGACCCCTGCCTCCTGTTCTGGAAATAACTTGAAAAGGAACACCATGAACATGGACGGGATGAGGAGCATTTCCATTTGTAGTGAATACCCATTTCTCAGTTTGTCCAAAAGGTACTGTCCAGTCGATTCGTGTCATGTCGTAAACATTGCCGTTAATCTTGTTCATGCCGTCAAAGCTAAAATACCTTGTCACTACTGGATTGGAAAGAGGTACTACTGTAGAAGAAGTTGTGCTCATTGGGCCATTATAATTTACTATTTGATTTCCGGTAACTCGGAATTCAAGTAAATCCCAACCTGATCGCGCATCTTTCAGCATTATCTTAGATCCATTACTCATTTGCCGAAAATCAAGCAGAATGTCTATTCTCTCACCATTGCTAATTGTGATAATGGGTTGATTAGAAGACGAAGGCAACAATCCTCCATCATTTCCAATCAAAACAAAAGGCTGGCCATTACTTAGGTTTAAGTCAAAGATGCGTGAATTTGCAGCGTTAACCACTCGAAATCTGTATACAGCTCTTGAAACTTCGAGGTAGGGATCCATAGTGCCATTTACCAATGGAATTTTGCCGAGGAAGCCTCCACTCTTGGGTTTGTATTCCATGTTTCCACTGCGATCAAGGGTTGCATCCCGAACAATCAGCGGAATTTCATATGCTCCTGAAGGCAGGTTCAATGCTGCTTCTTCCGCATCATTCACTATAAAAGCCCCAGCCAATCCATTGTAAACTTGTTTGCCGGTGAGATGATGTGGATGCGGATGATAAAAGCCCAGGTAAGCCCGCTGGTTAATAGGGAAATTGTATGAGTATGATGATCCTCCCGGAACTGCTTGACTTGGCTGACCATCATTAGCCGGATTCACAATCATTCCGTGCCAGTGGACAATCGATTGCTCAGGTAGGTTATTTTGAAATACAATGCTGGCATTGCTGCCACTTGTAGCGCGAATCGTTGGACTTGGGAAACTTCCATTAAAAGCCCACACATCAGAGATATGTCCTCCGCCCAAATTACTTGTACCTGGTGCGGCTGTCAAGCTAAGTCCGTTGGGTGCCACTTCAGTAGGCATTTTGAGGGCATTTCTTGATACAGTTGTTCCTGGTTTTTTCTCTCCACTGTATTGATCTAGTATGCTTTGTTCAGATTGCAGAAAATCTTTTTCACAAGACGTAAACAATGTCATAGAAAAGGTGGCAACCATCATTAAAACTAATTTGATTTGATTTTTCATGATTATTCAGTTTTGGTTTTACATTTAATTTACTGA
>JBBKVM010000015.1:0-26422 GCA_037968415.1 Bacteroidia bacterium
GCTGAGAAAGTAAGACTGGAGGCAGAAGCCAAAGCAAAGGCTGACGCTGATGAAAAAGCGCGAAAAGAAGCACTTGCAAAAGTGGAAGCCGAAAGACTGGAACAAATAGCCGCTGAAAAAGCACACAAAGAAGCGGAAGCCAAAGCCAAGGCCGAGGCGGATGAATTAGCGCGACAAGAAGTGCTAGCAAAAGCGGAAGCAGAAAGAAAGGAAAAAATAGCTGCTGAAATAGCACAAAAGGAAGCGGAAGCCAAAGCCAAGGCCGAGGCGGATGAAATGGCGCGACAAGAAGCGCTGGCAAAAGCGGAGACTGAACGCCTGGAAAAAGAAGCTGCTGAAAAAGCCCAACAGGAAAAACTACAGCGAGAAGCAGAAGAGTTGGCCAAGAAAAATGCCATTCATATTGACGAACTGCAAACCGAAGAACAGGGAAAGACCATTTTCAAAACCAGCGTGTCATCGGGCGAGATAAAGCATGTGTATCAGAAAATTGTTTACAACTGGGGTGGCGTATTTTATTTCAAGAACGAAGCCAACATCACCGAAACACTTTATGAACAAGAATTAAAGATTTACCGCACGCTCGCTAAAAATTAGATTTTCATTTTAGCTTTTCATTCGATTGATGACGCTGGGCATCTCGGGTTTGCTTTTTTTCAAGATTTTTTACCATGGCAGTAGTCAGATCCACTCCGGTTTGATTGGCCAAACATACAATCACAAACATTACATCGGCTAGTTCATCCGATAATTCTGCCACAGATTCATTTTTTTTAGTTGATTGTTCGCCATACTTTCTGGACATAACACGAGCCACCTCTCCTACTTCCTCGGTCAGTATCGCCATGTTGGTAAGCTCATTGAAATAACGGACACCGGTACTATTGATCCAACTATCAACTTTTTTCTGAAGTTCTTGAATGGTCATATTATTCTTTGTTTTGTGTATCTATCCATATTGTAACTGGGCCGTCATTTACCAAATGTATTTTCATATCCGCACCAAACTCTCCTGTCAAAACATCGCATTTTGATTCTAACTTTAGACTGTTGATGAAGTGGTCATATAACGGAATTGCTTGGTCAGGTTTAGCGGCTTTAATGAATGATGGTCGGTTTCCTTTTTTGGTAAGCGCATGCAATGTAAACTGACTTACTACCAACAAACTTCCATTGACTTGTTTCACATCAAGGTTCATTAGACCTACCTCATCCGAAAAAATCCTAAGCGAAGCTATTTTGCCGGCAAGCCATTCTGCATCTGATTGGTTATCGTCCTCGCCAATGCCTAACAACACCAGCAGACCAACCCTGATTGCGCGCCCCTCATCTACGCCATTTATAATAACAGATGCCTGAGATACTCTTTGGATCAATGCCCTCATGAAATTATCTGTGTTTATCTTTATTCTCCACCATGCTTACATAGCTGTGGTAGCGCGATGGATGAATCCCGCCATTCGCCAAACTGTTTTTCACAGCACATGAGGGTTCATTTATGTGCATACAGTTATCAAACTTACATTGATTCATCAACGATCTCATTTCTGGAAAAAAATGACTAATCTCTCCGGGATTAAAATCAACAGTGCCAAATTCTTTGATTCCGGGAGTATCTACCACATAGCCCCCAAAGTCAAATTTGATCATTTCGGCAAATGTGGTGGTGTGTTTACCCTTAAAATGCTGCTTGGAGATAACATCCGTCTTCAATTGTTTGCCGGGCTCCAAAGCATTTATCAGCGAAGATTTACCTACACCCGAATGCCCTGCCAGTATGGTTATTTTTCCATTGATTGATTTGCGCAACGCCTCTATATTCTGACCGGTTGTGGCCGAAATTTTAATGCAGTCGTATCCGAGTGGCTGGTATATTTCAACGAGTTCCTCATGCAATTGCGCCAGTTCACCGATGAATAAGTCTGCCTTATTAAGCAGCAAAACAGCAGGTATGCTGTAAGCTTCGCATGTGGCTAAAAACCTATCAATAAATCCAAAAGATGTTTCGGGATACAAGGGAGTGACGACCAAAAAAGCGATATCAATATTAGCAGCGATCACATGAACCTGACTGGATAAATTAGTGGCTTTGCGGATGATGTAATTCTTGCGTGGTTCAATTTGTTTGATGACTCCTTGCATTGTTTCAGGCAATAACTCAAACTCCACCAAATCGCCTACTGCAACCGGATTGGTGGCATTGCTGCCGGCAAGCCTGAGCTTTCCTTTAATGGTACATTGAAACAAATCACCACCTTTGGTTTCAACTTTTATCCAGCTGCCCGTTGATTTAACTACCAAACCTTTCATTCAATGCAAAATTCTATTAGATAATTCAAAATGCACAGTACGCTTAAGAAGTTTGACTGTTGCATTTATTATAACTTTACAAGTTCAAAGTTAACATTCGTTTATGTCAATCAGCGTTTCGAATATCACCAAGATTTATGGTAGCCAAAAGGCGCTAGATAATGTCACGTTCGACATCCCCAAAGGTGAAATAGTAGGTTTTCTTGGGCCCAATGGTGCTGGGAAATCTACAATGATGAAAATCCTAACCTGTTTTCTCCCTCAAACTGAGGGTTTGGCAAAAGTGTGTGGATTGGATGTGACTCACGATGCCCTTGATATAAGGAAAAAGATAGGCTACCTGCCCGAGAACAACCCCCTATACCATGATATGTATGTTCGCGAGTATCTGGAGTTTGTTGCCAAAATCCATGGCATAAACGGTTCATTGAATGCAAGGATAAACGAGATGATAAGCCTTACGGGGCTAGAAATTGAAAAGAAGAAGCAAATTGGCGCACTATCCAAAGGATACCGACAACGAGTGGGCCTGGCACAGGCGATGATTCATGATCCCGAAGTGTTGATTTTGGATGAGCCCACCACGGGGCTTGACCCAAATCAGCTGCAAGAAATTCGCGGCTTGATAAAATCCTTGGGAAAAGAAAAAACAGTAATCCTGTCTACCCATATTATGCAAGAAGTATCAGCCATTTGTGGGCGGGTAATTATCATTAACAAAGGCAAAATAGTTGCGGACGACACAACAGAAGCGTTGTTATCCCAAGGCAGCACAGACAGTGTGGTATTGGTGGAATTTGATGTCAATGTGGCTCAAGAGCGACTTAAACGGGTACACGGTGTTGCCTCTCTGGAAAAACTTTCCGACCAAAAATGGAAAATCAAATCGCGCAGCGGGGTGGACATTCGGAAAGAGTTGTTCAAATTTGCAATTGATAATGAACTTACTGTGCTCACCATGCAACGCCAGGATCAGTCTCTGGAAGATGTTTTCAAAACATTGACCAGCCACAGCTAATAAACCAATAATTTACATCCAAACAATATTTTTTTTAACTTTGTTTCCGATTCAGGTGGACTGATTTGCAAGATTGCAACCACAGTAAAAAAGTGCTAAAACGATTCTTTTTTGTCTTGGCCTCCCCCCTAATCTTGTTATTTATTAATCCTTAAACAAAACTTTACGATGCCTTATTTATTCACTTCCGAATCAGTATCAGAGGGACACCCGGACAAAGTTGCCGATCAGATTTCGGACGCAATATTAGACGAACTTCTTAAGCAAGATCCAGATTCAAAAGTAGCCTGCGAAACTTTTGTTACAACAGGATTAGTTGTTGTTGGCGGAGAAGTCAAAACTCAAGGATACATTGACGTACAAAAAATTGTGCGCGAAGTAATCAAGCAAATTGGCTACACCAAATCTGAATATAAGTTTGATGCCGAATCTTGCGGTGTGATATCTACCATACACGAACAATCGGCAGACATCAACAGGGGTGTTGAAAGGAAAAACGACAAAGATCAAGGAGCTGGCGATCAAGGGATGATGTTCGGTTATGCCACACGTGAAACCGAAAACTATATGCCGCTTCCACTTGAACTGTCGCACTTGCTTCTTGAAGAATTGGCAGCCATCCGGAAGGAAGGAAAGAAGATGAAATATCTGAGACCAGACAGCAAATCACAAGTTACCATCGAATATGATGATCATAACCACCCTGTCCGAATAGATACCATTGTTATTTCTACACAACATGATGACTTTGTAAAACCCAAAGGAGGCTCACGCGAGGCAGATGCAAAAGCAGACAAAGAAATGCTGGCGCTCATTTCTAAAGACATCAAAGAGATTTTGATTCCAAGAGTAACAAAACTATTACCTGCCAAAATCAAGAAATTATTCAACGACAGAATTACTTACCACATAAACCCAACTGGCAAATTTGTGATTGGTGGCCCACATGGAGACACCGGCTTGACCGGAAGGAAAATCATTGTTGATACATACGGGGGTAAGGGTGCGCATGGTGGTGGGGCTTTCTCAGGTAAAGATTCATCAAAAGTAGACCGTTCAGCAGCTTATGCGACCAGACACATAGCTAAAAACTTAGTTGCTGCTGGGGTTGCAGACGAAGTACTTGTGCAGGTAGCCTATGCGATAGGAGTAGCTAAACCTGTTGGATTATACGTTAACACATTTGGAACTGCAAAAGTGAAAGACAAGGCAGGGAAAAATTTGTCGGATGGTAAAATCGCTACTATTGTAAACGAAATATTTGATATGCGCCCAAGTGAAATTATTAAAAGGTTGGGTCTGAAAAATCCGATATTTAGCGAAACGGCTGCATATGGCCACATGGGCAGACCAAGTGGCAAAAAAATTATTGAAGTGATAGAAAATGGGAAAAAGGTGAAAAAATCCTTTGAAACATTTACATGGGAAAAAACAGATTATATCCCAAACGTTCAAAAAGCTTTTGGGATGAACTCAAGTGCAAAACCGCTGAAAGCTAAAAAAGGAGAAATAGAATTTGTCTAATTGGTAATTCTAATACATAAAAAAACCGCAATGAATATTGCGGTTTTTTTTTTAGTCCTTTTTGCGGAAGTAAATGGAAATTGAAACCCCACTAAAATCAAAATGTTCTCTGATTTTGTTTTCGATGAATCTCCGATAAGGTTCTTTCACATACTGTGGTAAATTGCAGAAAAAAGCAAATTGAGGAGTGTCAGTAGGCAGTTGGGTGATGTACTTAATCTTAATATACTTGCCCTTTACTGCCGGAGGCGGATGCGACTCGATGATAGGCAATAATATTTTATTGAGTTTTGATGTAGGGACTTTCTTTGTTTTATTTTCAAAAACAAGATGACCTGCTTCCAGTGCTTTAATTAAACGTTGCTTAGTTTTTACAGAAGCAAACAGTATGGGCACATCTGTAAAGGGTGCAATCCTTTCCAGAATATTCTCGGTATAAGCTTTTGTTGACTTATCATCCTTCTCCACAAGATCCCATTTGTTTACTATGATCACAAGTCCTTTTCTGTTTTTCTCAATCAAATGTAAAATATTCAAGTCTTGAGATTCAATGCCAGTTTGCGCATCTATCATCAAAAAACACACATCTGCGTCTTCAATGGCCTTGATGGTGCGCATCACGGAATAAAATTCTAAATCCTCATGCACTTTACTCTTTTTTCTTAAACCAGCAGTATCGATCAGTAAAAAATCTTTCCCAAATCCTTTGTAATGTGTGTGAATTGTATCGCGTGTGGTGCCTGCATTTGGATTGACTATTGTTCGCTCCTCGCCCAACAACACATTTAGAAAAGATGACTTCCCCACATTGGGTTGACCCACAATGGCAAATTTGGGCAATCCCAAATCTTCTGGTTCACTTGCTACTTCCAATTCTTGATTAATCGCATCAAGCAACTCACCTGTACCACTGCCGTTAATTGAAGAAATACAAAATGGTTCTCCTAAGCCCAAACGATGGAATACATGTGATTCATTGATCCGTTCATTGTTATCAACCTTATTCACAACCAGAAATACTTTCTTCGCAGATTTGCGTAAAATTTGTGCTACATCTTCATCAAGGTCCGTAATTCCCGTGGTAACATCTACCAAAAACATTACTGCATCAGACTCTTCCAGTGAAATCACTACCTGTCTTCTTATTTCAGCTTCATACACATCGTCAGAACCTGTGATATAGCCTCCTGTGTCAATGATAGAAAAATGTTTTCCACACCATTCCACTTTACCATAATGCCTGTCGCGCGTTACACCGCTTGCTTCATCCACTATGGCCTGCCTCGATTCGGTCAATCGATTAAACAGCGTTGACTTGCCAACATTGGGTCTTCCAATAATTGCGATTAAACAGCTCATTTTATATTTATATCAAACATTATCATATCCAAAATTCTTGAGATCACGCTCATTGGTGCGCCAATCTTTCTGCACTTTTACAAACAGTTCCAAATGTATTTTCTTGCCAAAAAAAAGTTCCATTCGCTGTCTCGAAGATATTCCCAGTTGCTTTATGGCTGCACCCTGTTTGCCTATTAATATGGCTTTTTGGCTATCCCGCTCTACATAAATAACTGCAGATATCTTCAGGATTTTTGGTTCATCTTTGAAAGCTTCCACCTGCACTTCGCTGCTATACGGAATCTCCTTGGCATAGCGTTCCAGAATCTTCTCTCTGATCATTTCGGAAGCAATAAATCTTTGCGACCTGTCTGTAATATCCTCTTTCGGATAGTATGGTGGACTTTCAGGAAGAGCTGAAACTAATGATTTCAGAATAGTATCAACGTTAAATTTGTGAAGTGCGGAAGCAGGTATTATTTCTGCTGTTGGTAAAATTTGATTCAAATCAGAAATCATTTGCGCGATTTCATCTTGCTGAAAATTGTCGATTTTATTTATTACCACTTTTAAAGGCACATCGGCTTTTTGCAAATTGCCTATCAACTCGTCATCAAATTTCTTGGTACCGGCTTCAATTATGTAAAGCAGAATATCGGCATCTTCGAAGGCACTATTAGCCGCCACCATCATCTTTTTCTGCAAATCATACGCAGGTTCTATACGTCCTGGTGTGTCGGAAAACACAATCTGGTACTCTTCTGTACTTAAAATCCCTTTGATTCTATGTCGCGTGGTTTGTGCCTTTGCTGTTATAATGGACAGCTTTTCGCCAAGAAGGGCATTCATTAGTGTTGATTTGCCCACATTTGGGTTACCAATGATATTTACAAATCCAGCCCTGTGGCTCATGAGAACAAAGTTTATTAAAACTTTGCAAACATAAGAACAAAATCTATCTTTGCAGTCCAAAACATTGCGGGGTGGAGCAGTTGGTAGCTCGTTGGGCTCATAACCCAAAGGTCACAGGTTCGAGTCCTGTCCCCGCTACTACACCAATAGAGTCGCTATTCAATAAATAGCGACTCTATTTTTTTTATCCTTCTAATTTCCAAAATACGCTTGGGTTCATAAGCATTCAATTTATTAAATATGAATAATTGGGCGAAATTGTCAACTTTGTCTGAATGAGGCTGATTTTATTTTGCTGTTTGGGTATGTTCTCTTTTAGCGTATTGAACGCTCAAAATCCTGTAGACACTACCATTCAATACGGCCATCCCGATACAACCAATATTTACAACAAAATTCAAAAAGCCGCCAAAAAGAGAAAAATCACTTATTGGATATATAAAGCTGTGTTCAGTGAAACCAGATTCAACAAACCAAATACATTATCTCAGTCACCAATTGTTGAGCCCGCTACTTCAACATCTCCAAACACACAAACGCAAATAATTCGAAGCATTGAAATATTATCATTAGATCCTTTTGGAGCAAGTGTATATGATAGTCAATATGATGTTTCGAATCCAGTGAAACGAATTGCTAATACAATGCACAACAAAACCAAAAACTTTATCATCAGGCCTAAATTACAATTCAAAGTCGGTGACACACTTGACTTGTTTAAAATTCGAGATACTGAACGAATTCTAAGACAACAGGAGGCAATACGTGATTGCAAAATAGAATTGGTTAGCATTCCAACAAGCCCTGATAGTGTGGATATAGTTGTCATCACCCAAGACATATGGTCCATTGCGATTCAAGCTAACTTAACTACATCCAGAACCCGAATCAATTTGACTGAACGAAATGTGCTGGGTCTAACCCACAAATTCTCGAATAGTGTTAATTACAATTTTAGAGAAAACAGCGAGCTGGCGTACAGCGGAAATTATTTGATTCCAAATATCTCAGGATCGTTTGTTTCTGCAGCAGGTTATTATTCCATTGACAGTATTAGCACAACCAAAGGCTTTAATGTAAATAGAGAATTTTACTCTCCATTGACTCTGTGGGCTGGTGGATATAATGGAAATATTCATAACTCAAGCGTGCGATATTATGATGTTGATTCCCTATTTGTAGAAAAGTTTAACACAGAAATATATAACCAGGATGGATGGGTCGGCTTAAGCTTTAGGTTTAACAGAGGAGAAACAGATCAGGCTCGGAGCAGGCGAATTGTTTGGACAGGAAGAATTATTGATATATACCATAACGAAAGACCACCTTTGGAGTTTGATACTACACTCACATATGGAAACTCCAGATTCTATTTGACCAGCTTGGGAGTCTCCAGCCGTTCCTACTTTAAGGATCGCAATATATATCGAATCGATGTCACGGAAGATGTGCCCCAAGGCAGTGTTCATGCGTTAACTTTTGGTTGGCAGGAAACAGAAAAAGACAATCGAATATATCTTGGGTTTGAAGTTGCGGCCGCTTCACATATTGACAAAGTTGGCTATCTGGCCCGAAAATTTATTCTCGGTTCATTTTTCAACAAAGGATTCGCTGAAAACGGAGTATTGAAGACAGAACTTTCTTTCTTCACCAATTCAATCACAATGAAAGCTTGGGAATTCCGACAGTTTGCAAGATATAGATACACACATGGCTTCAGCAGAAAAGATGAAGCATTGCTAAATATAAATAAGGACAATGGGTTGTTTGGAATGGTCAATGATAAATTATCAGGTACTGCCAAGATGGTCCTGAATCTTGAATCAATTTTTTATTCACCTTACAATGTTGCAGGATTTCAATTTGCCCCTATAATATTTATGGGTTTTGGGATGGTGGGAAGCAAAGACGACCCCTTGATTGGTAACAAAGTATATCAATCATATGGATTGGGTGTTTTAATACTGAATAAACATTTGGTTATGAAATCCTTTGACCTCACGTTTGCTATTTATCCTCAAATACCTAAGGATAATTTTTTCGATTATAAATTTAATCCCCTCACAAACTATAGTTTTCAGTTCCGCGATTATTTTCTGTCCCGACCCGGCACGGTGTCGTTTGATTGATTAAGCCTTAATCAACTTGAACACCTTTCCAAAAAGCAATTCTATTTTTGATATTCATGGCCGCTGCCTGGGGAGTTGCATAATACCATGCGGAATTTTCATTTATCTGATCACTGATTTTCAAGTGGTAATATGAAGCAACTCCTTTCCAAGGGCAGTAAGTTGTATGTTGACTATAGATAAAATAAATATTTTTGATAGCGCTTATGGGGAAATATTGATTCCCTTCCACCACAACAATGTCATCACTTTCCGCTATTACTACATCCATCCATTTTGCAATTGCCATACCTTCTGCTTATAATTTATTCCAAAGCGATAGTGAAAAATACGATTTGCAATCCGTGAAGTTTTCCTGGACCTCGAAACCAGAACCAGAAGCTAATAAATCAATCATCTTCAAATCATACTTTTGCGAAACCTCAGTATGAATTGTTTCCATAGCTTCAAAATGCACTGCTGTATTAAGTTCGTGAATGTTTACTATTTGATTCTTTAAACTGACTATGTAGCTTTTAGCGACTGCCGACTGAGGGTCGTAAAGTGGAAAATGAATAAATTGGCTCAAATCAAAATCTGCTTCAAGTTCACGATTGATCCTTGCTAATAAATTAAGATTGAAACTCCTTGTTACCCCTTCTTTGTCATTGTAGGCAGAAAGGATTAAACCTGGATCTTTTTTTAAATCAAAACCAATCAAAACCTTATCACCACTATTGAGTGAGCTGCTCAACAAACTTAAAAAATCAGCTGCCCTCTCATCTAACAAGTTGCCAATATTTGAACCTAGAAACAAAACAACATTTCGGTTGGCTGAGGATTGACTTGTGTGTTTCAAGACCTGAAAATAATCTCCAACACTACCTTCAATTTGCAGTTGTGGGAGTGACGAGCTTAAGTCTTTTTGAAGTTTATCAATCGCATTATTCGATATGTCAACAGGTTGGTATTTGAAGTCAAAATTGTTGTCTAAAAGAAACTTCAATAATATTTTTGATTTGAGACCATCACCAGCACCCAATTCGATCAATCTGAATGAATCACGCTTTAGCGAAAGCGATTCAATTATTTTATGGGTATTCTGAGCGAGTATCTCAAACTCACAGCGAGTTAAATAATATTCGGGCAATTGCATGATTTTTTGAAAAAGCTCATCACCCTTCTCATCATAAAAGTATTTTGATAACAAGCATTTTGGATTCGTTGTTAATCCTGAAAGTACATCCCTGGCAAACTGATCGTCAATCATAACTTTTTTTAACTAATCTATGTTGCTAGTCTTATTCCCGAAAAAAGCATCCGCTTATCTGCATGATAGAAATTGCGATAGGAGTGCCTAATGTGTGAGAATGGTGTAGCAAACGATCCACCTCTTAATACCATTTGATTTATCATAAACTTCCCGTTGTATTCACCCAACGCACCAAGCGGTGGCTTGAACTTAGGATAGGGCAAATAGGCACTATTGGTCCATTGCCACGCACATCCGACAAAAACCGGTCCCGCCTTGTTGGTTTTATATGGAAAAAGCCTATCAATTTTCAAAAGTGTGTGATCTTCAGAGATAACTGGATCATACATTTTAGCAGCAACCTCCCATTCAAATTCCGTAGGTAATCTCATTCCTTTCCACCGCGCAAAAGCATCCGCTTCAAAAAAACTGACATGCATTACGGGCTCGTCCGTGTCTATCTGCAACAAGCCTGAAAATGTATAGTGTTTCCATTCCCCTGCCTCCTTGTGCCAATACATTGGTTTGTCTATTTCATTTTCTTTTACCCATTGCCAACCTTCCTCAAGCCAGAAGGAAAAATTCTCATAACCCCCTTCACTTATAAACTGCATATATTCTCCATTGGACACCAATTGACTAGCAATTTCAAATCCCTCCACATAAACCTTGTGCCTGCCGAGTTCATTATCAAACGAGAATCCATCACCTTCATGACCAATTTCATATACACCACTTTCAACAGGCAAAAAACAACATTCATCAGAATTTATTTTCTCTCGACTTCTCTGATTGCAAACAAATTGTGGCAATAATGGATTATTTCCAAGAATGAATTTTATGTCTGCCAGCAACAATTCTTGATGCTGTTGTTCGTGGTTCAGTCCAATTTCAATCAATGCAGCAATTTCAGGATCACGTGTATCCTCAGTAGATAACAACTCTTTCATGTGTGTATCTACATAAGTTCGGTAATTATAAACTTCTTTGGTATCAGGTCGCGATAAATTACCTCTGTCGGTTCTTAATATTCGCTTCCCTTTGCCTTCGTAGTAACTATTGAACACAAATGCAAAGCCTGAATCATATATCTGGTATCCAGGTAAATACTCTTCCAAAATAAAACTTTCAAAAAACCATGTGGTATGTCCTAAGTGCCATTTGGGTGGACTGGTGTCAACAATTGGTTGTACCACATAGTCCTCCGGAATCAACGGTTTGCAAATGGCTACAGTGAGCGCACGAACTTCATTAAATCTAACCTGAATGGCTTTGTCAATAAACAAGGTGGACATATACAAGCAATAATAGATTTAGAATTAATATTGTACAATTCAGAACAAAACGCGCTCTTCATACTTGCAGGTGATGCATATTTATGGTAAATTAATTAATAATATTATTATCGCGGCAATTAATTTGCTATTATATTTACGTCCAACAACTTAACAGCATTCACCTTCACAAAAATTTTATTTATGAGTGAACTTAAAAACAACGTTGAGGCCTTAGTGGTTGATTTAAAAGATTATTTTTCAACAAATGTAGAATTGGCCAAATTAAAAGCTTCGGATAAAACTGCTTCAGCTGTTTCTGAAGCAATGTCTCAATTGATAATTACCTTGACTTTAATAATTGGAGTCATCTTTCTTAGTACATCAGCTGCCATCTACATAGCAGAACAATATGATTCCTTGGCCATCGGATTTTTAATAGTCGGCAGTTTTTATACAATTATTTTCATCCTATTATTAGTTGTAAAAAAGCCACTTTTGAGAACCCCGCTAAAGAACAAAATAATCAAATCACTTCTTAAAGAAACTGACAATGGCGATACAAATTGAAAACCACTCGCAATTACGGGCTGAAATATCCAGGCTTTTACAACTCAAAAAAATTCAAGAGCAGGCTTTGCAAGAGAAAGTTGAATTGTTGCAATCTGACCTTGAACCCTCACAGCTTGTGCCCGATTTAATATCCAATGTATTGTTTAGCAATTCCGACAAGAGCAAGTCTGGCTTGTTGTTTAAAGCGGTCAATAGCGGTGTAATTTTTCTGGCAGAAAACATGTTACTGAAAAAATCGCCTGCTATTATCAAAGCTGCTGTGGCAATGACAGTTGGCAATGTGACTGCGGATGCGCTAACAAAAAATTCACCTGCTATCTATAAGAATGCAGGTGATTTATTGAGAAAATTTAAAAAATTCGTTTCGAAGAATGATCAGCCAACAATTAATCAAAATATTAATGGATCCTCATCGGAAATGTAAATTTTGCTAGGCAGCAACTTTTCCTTTTTGCTTGTTTAAGAATTTGTTGATTTTCGATCCGGTAAACTTGGTATCATCAAACCTGTATCTTTTGTGGAACCTAAAATCTAAAGGACTGTTTAGTATGTCTTGACTTACCTTGTGCCTCATGGCCTCTATGTCCGAGCCACTTGCAAATAATAGGATTACCGGTGCAACATTCAATTTATCGTACTTTTTTATATCACCAATTACCTGAAACCCAAATAATCTCTTGAAGAATTCCACTCTTCTTGGATGAACGCCTACCACGTAATCAATATGGTTTGAGAACACTCCAAATTTTCCCACCGCAGACATTAACTCAATGATGCTGTTTAAGTTATTATACTCTCTTATATCAGCCAGCAGTCCAATTTCAATTAGCTTCCCACCATTCTTTCTAAGTTTATTCAATTCCTTCTTGTAATACTTATCAAGTGGCAATCCTGCTGCGCCATCCAAAATTCCTGAAACGGAACAGATAGGTGTGTTATCGGCTTCACCTACAATAACTACCGAATCATTGTAAACATATTCTGGAAATGTAAACACCGAATAAGGATTTGGGTCTATAAGCGAATGAGCCAGGTATTGCTTGTAAACAATGTTCCACGCAGATGTGACTTCATTCAATGTGCTCGCTACTTTGTACTGCATCTAATCTGATTTAGCTAATTATCATTCTCATTGGGGTAATCTTAATGATGCAACTACCTAAAAGCGTAACGCACCGATACGGCTATATCCACAAACTCAGGACCCGGATTCACTATATCATAAAATGGATTTACTTCGATTCCAACAGTTAACGGAGCGAATGAAAAAGGATGTTCCAAACCCACAATGGCATCTAAGCCTATGCTCATCCCCTTGCCATAGTATTGGTCTTTTTCACCGTTTCGTATCCTGTAGTACCCCTCTTTGTACATAGCCACGTGCGCTCCGACACCGTATATAAAATCGATAGGTGCTTGAAGTATTCTATTACGCAATCCCGTTTGCCTTTCAACAAATACAGTGGCCAATGCGGTACCAAAATTCTTTTTGAAAGTTAGATTGCCTTCCAGACCAATTGAACTGCTAGTGTCAAAAAAGTAACGAGCACTTAAACCAGAAGAAAATTTACCGGCTTTGATTCCAATCGCAGTAGTGTAATCTTGGGCAATTGTGTTGATAGGCAAACTGAACATCAGAGCAGATGCAATCAATAAGTAGATGTTTTTGAATTTCATTGTTTCAGAGTGTTTAATGTATTTTCGTTTCCTTCAAAAATAGGTCAACACCAACGCCACAATAGGCTATTATCATCGCACAAAAAACATTTGTAAGATGGAGCAAGATTTGTTAGAAAAACGGCTCTTACTTTTCAAAGGCCAAGTGCCATGTCTGAGCAAAACCGGAGATCCCCCGGCCCAATTAAAAGCAAGCTAAATAGGCAAATAGCCCAATTTTATGGTAAAAAAAAACTCCGATTGAAATTTCAATCGGAGTTTTAAATATGATTTAGAAGATATTAATATTCCCAGAGATCGTGCTCAAGGTTTTGAATTTCAGCCTTAATTCGCTCAGCTTCTAGCAAGGCATTGAGCCCTTGTTTGTACGCTTCAATCCTCCTATCAAAAACGTTTGCTTCTTTGAAAATATAGGAAGTGAATAGTCTCTTCTGGAATACATCATCAAAAGATTTTCTCTCGGCATCGTTTGAGCGATTGAACACTTCAGCATTTGCTAAAATCCTACGAGCTTCAGGGTAATAGATCCAATAAATAGGCACTTTGATTGCCCCTTCACGAATATTACCTTGATCATCTTCAGAATACATCATGGGAGCGATACCAATTATTCGAACATCGATAACAGATCGCTGCTTGTCAAAAAACCACTCTTCCTTTAAACGATATGCTATAATTTTGTCATAAGAGAATTCTCTTTTAACAACAACCATTTTTGTGTTGTATGGAGGTTCGGGTTCAGTTACCCAGGTGGTATCCACTCCTGCATTGCCTATTTTCGTGATTTCCTCTAATGTTAGGGGCAGTGTAAACTCATCATCAATCATGCTGTAACCTGTTAACGAACCTTCATTAACAGCATCCATCAACACATCTATCAAATTCTTCCTGTCAGATGTGGTCTTGCTCATTGGAAATCTCAATGGCGTATTCATCTTTTCATTGAGGTCAATAACTTGCCATACTTTCTTTGACCACATTACATCGGCTTCACGCAGATATGTATATGGTACAACTCTTCGTGTGGGGATATTTTCTCTTACATAAATCCCATCCAACACAGTTTGACTCTGTACGTCAGCTACTGAAAGAATTGAAATCAATATTAAAGGCAGTAATTTTCTCATTATGATTTATTATCTATTAAATAGAAACCTGTATTTAAGGTTCTTTATTGTATTGTAAAGTTTACGGCACTTAATTGTCTTGTAGTTCCATCGGGACCAACAGCGCGGATATATTCAAAATAAACTTTGTCACCTGGCCGTGCATTGCTCAATGCACTTTTCATACCGCCAGTAATGAGGTTATTGTTCGAATCCATCTCAATTAAATCTTTTCCTCTTGGTATATAAGTCATTTTAAAAGAAGTGACTCTAAAGAATAATTCAAAGTCAAAATTCTCCATCACTGGTATCACAGCGGTCTGCGCCAATAATATATTTTTAGCCACGTTACCTCCCTTTGTATTTGCAATCATTGCTACCGGATCTGGCACTCTTTTTACTCGGTACTTGAATGTTCCCATTGGGGTTTGCTTACCTTCCAAATTGGCAGTGATACTGATATTAGCTTCACCAACTGCGGCAACCTTAGCAACATAACTTGCACCACCTGCTTTACTCAATGAACCACCAGCACCGCTGATTCCTGCAGTAACGTTTTCATTAGCCACACCAGGTACAGAAATTGAAACAGGATTATCAACTCCGATATACAGAACGTTCATTTTATCCAATGAAACAACTGCTGAAGGCTTTGATGCTATGTATTCAGCAGTAAATGGATAAGATTCGTAAGTGTTATCTGGTTTTTTTATTTTGATAATTCCACCCCACTTTTTCAAACCTTCTGTTGAAGGCCTGTCCACATACCTTCCTATTCCACCTTCAACTTCCAATAGACGGCCTTCACCTTTTATCGATTTAGAAGCTGTATCAACGGCACCAACAAAAATTTCAGGGTCAGATGTGGTGCTAAATGCTGCAAGGAATACATCCGCTTTATATTCTTGACCCAACAGTACATAACTGGTTGGAGCAATAACTCTTGCTTGAAGTGCATTGAACTTAAAATCTCCTAAATCAATGTCACGCAGCAGATGCGATATTACTTCAGCTTCTGCAATTTTCACATCACTTTGAAATTTGGTGAGTAATGTAATAACTGCCACGGTTGGGTTATGATAAAAAACAGCCATTTCCCAGGTACGTTTCTTATCAATCACCACTTTAGGATCATCTGTATTTAACAATTCTTCAAATCTTGATCTGAATCGAGCAGTATCTTTGGGAGCCAGGTTTGCAAGCATATTGGCTTTATATTCGATAAGCTTTTGTCTCAATTCAGTTGCTTTGTGACCCCTGCCATCGTTTTCACTTCCATTCATGTAGGTAGTTGGCGTATCATAATCATCCTTCTTACCAATATCTTGAACTGCTGTGATCTTATCTTTTGGTGTATTGGGATCTAGTTTTTCAACCTTAATAATTACCTCATCTTTGATTCCTTCAATATATGCAATAAGTGAATCAGACAAAGTGCCGGCTACTTTTGCCCGGTCGTAATAAGGTTTTGCTTTTGCAGCATCATTTGTCATTGCTTGTTCAAAAGCCAAATAGGTTTGTGCGTTCTTGTCTGCAAAATTCCTGTTGGTGACTTCAAGACTCGCGTTTACTGTAACAAATGCATTTATGATCTCTTTAGATACGTTCAAAGCCAACAAGGCTGTCAGTACGAGGTACATCATACCAATCATTCGTTGCCGCGGTGATAAATTCGCTCCTGCCATTTTTCGTTTCTATTTAAAAGTTTGGTTTCGGGTTAGGGTTACTTGTACTGACTTTCCAAATTTAGGAACGATTCACGTTCATAGCTGACAGCATGTTGCCATAAACAGTGTTGAGGGCATTAAGGTTTTTAGCAAGTGATGAAACTTCGTCTTTATACTTCTTTGTGTCTTCTATAGAATCACTGAGGTTTCTCATCAATTCATTGATTCCATCATAGAAACGCGTAGTTTCTTTGAGATGTGTATTTGAATCCTGTAGTTGCAATTCGTAAACAGCATTTAAAGCGGCAAGATTCTTACCTGCTGATGTAATTTGATCACTGTAAACTCTCATATCATCCGAACTGGTGGACATTTGATTTACTACTTCGGCAGCTTTTTGATAAGATTGAGATAATTCACTGACAGAACTTGACGCCATCTGTACATTTTTCAAATAATCATTGGTAGCAACTGAAGCATCAGTAATGTCTGCCATCTTTTGAGTATTGCTGCTCAGCGCGCGCAATCCATCTCCAAGACTCTCAATCAGTTCAGGACCTATTTTAGCTTCGGCTAACAATTTGTCCAATTCTTGTGCAACCGGGTCAATAGATTTTTTTTTCTTTTTTTCCTTGGAATCATCGTGCATTCCTGCAAGTTCAGGATAAACCAATGACCAATCTACTTCTTCATGGGGTGGCTCAAAAGCTGAAAAGAAAAAGATTACTGCTTCAGTAAGAAGACCTACCGTAAGCATAAGTCCTGCACCTTCCCAGTGCTGAATCTTAAAAAGTGCACCCACAATAACAAGTGATGCTCCCCAGCCATACAGTTTGGCCATGAAATTTTTAAATCCTTTTCCTTGAACTATCTGATTGATTCCCATAACGGTTGATTTTAATTAATTATTCAGTTTATAATTAGGTTAATGGTTTGAATGATGCAGATTCAAAATGTTAAAAGTCATCTTTACTTCGTCCCATGAATGTTTGTACACATCTGAATCCAACGAAACATTTAGAAGTATCCTGATATTCATAAGACCGAGATCCGGTTTGTAAATAATATCCAATGTCTTTCCAAGAGCCGCCTCTGATAACCTTTCGCTTTAATGAAGAAGGATCTGAATCTTTTGCATCATAGGCATAATCAGGGTTCAAGTCATGCATGAAATTATATGCTGCTTCATCATATGCATTACTTGTCCATTCAGAAACGTTTCCAGCCATATTATATAAGCCATAATCATTAGGCCAGTAAGAGTTAGCTTTCACGGTATAAAAACCTCCGTCAGCAATGTAGTCACCACGCATAGGCTTAAAGTTGCCGAGGAAACAGCCACGACTGTTACGAATATAAGGTCCTCCCCATGGGTATGGCGATAAATCAAGTCCACCGCGCGATGCATACTCCCACTCCGATTCGGTTGGAAGTCTGAAGTCCTGATGAAAGGATTCGTCATGATCCCTCAAATAGCTGTTTAAGTAATTTGTTCGCCAGATGCAAAAAGCACTTGCTTGTTTCCAGGACACGCCTACCACAGGATAATCATCGTATGCAGGATGCCAGAAATACATCTGAGTCATAGGGTCATTAAAAGAATACGTGTAATCGTGTATCCAAGCCAAAGTATCTGGGTACACATTAATGATATCTTTCTTAATAAACACAGAACGATCCTTCATGCCTTGTTCTCTATTGGCTTTTTGGGCCGCTTCTTTCAAATCTACCCAGTAGTATTCAAAATTCAATTTTCGTGTGTCTATTTCTTTCCTACGGTAAAATCGCTCACTTTCTGGCAAGAATAGCTCGGCAAGCGTTTCTTCATTCTCTTCATCATCCCATCTGATTCGTTCTCTCCAATTAATTCTTTCACCATATTCACCCTCATCAATCAAATGATCGCCTCCCATTAACCTGTGCGCCAAAGAGTCGCGCACCCAATAAACAAACTGGCGATATTCGTTGTTTGTCAATTCAGTATCATCCATATAAAATGCATGCACTGTCACGGACTTGCTTTCGGATACAAGCGCATAGGGTACGTCCTGATCACTTGGACCCATAATGTAATGCCCAGAAGGTATGTATACCATTCCATAAGGATCAGCCGGATACCATTGATCTCGTCCTTGTACACCGACAAGTTGACCACGATCACCTTTGCCACAACTCGCAAGCAGCAGTGGGATACCAATTAACAACAGTGTTTTTTTCATATTAGCTATCTCCATTTAAATGTCTTTTTTGTTGGAGTTGTAAGTGTGCAGTTAAAATTAGTTTTTGCAATAATCAAACACTAGCATTTCTCAATGCAGTGAGGTTTTTTAACGGAGGTCCAACATTATGGTTACAATAACCGAAATCCTGAAATTATATTTTAGTAATTGTTACAAGAATCTTACATTCCGGTTCATATAGAACGAAGGAGTGCGTTTTACATTGAAACAATAGCTCACCATAATTTCATGGGTTCCGTCACTGAAGCTTTTCAATTCAGATGTAGTTATATCGTAAGCGTATCCTAATTTGAGGTCTTTGGCCAAATTAAATCCAATCATAGGGACAATGGCATCATCTAACCTATACGAAACGCCTCCCCAGAACTTGTTATTGTAGACTAAAGAAGCATTAATGTCAATTTGAGTTTCTGTTTGATCTGTTTTAGCAAAAACAGAAGGTTTAAGATTCAAAGAAGGGGTTAACTCAAATGTGTATCCAACCGTACCATAAAAATGTCTTACCATGGTGGTTTTGATTGGATCATAATCAACTTCCGGCTCTGTAAGATGTAGTGCAGATGCACCAATATAAAGCTTATCAGTGTAGTAATATAACCCTGCGCCTATATCTGGCAACACTTTCGCATCAATCCCTGCCGCAGGAATCAATGGATCACCGGCATCATTGAATAAAAACTTGCCATCCAATTCTTTTTGAATGAACCCAATATCTAAGCCAATTCCCAATCTTCCATTACCTAGCTTAGGTCTTGCAGCTAGCGCAAGCTTGGCCCCCAGTGTTTTGTCAAATCCGATTTTGTCTGACAAAATAGAAATACCCACGCCAAAGTTTTTGAAAACTGGTGCATCAAAATTAAACACAAATGTTTCAGGAGAACCTTCAAAGCTAACCCACTGATTGCGATACAACCCCCCAAAACAAATAGCATCGCTACTGCCAGCAGAACCAGCATTCACCGCCAGTTTGTTGAACATGTTTTGACTGAATTGAGGATCTTGTTGAGAATATCCGGAAGTAGCAAAAAGTAATATGGATAAAAGTGTAAAAACTTTATTCATGTTCATAAAATGGCTTCGGGGTTAGGTGTATTTGGAAACGACAAAAGGGTATTTAAGCGGGTAAAGTAAGGAAAAAATAATATTAATTACAAAATAAATGTGGGTATAGTGGGCTTAATTTAATTTCTGAAATGCTTGCCACCATCTCTCTGGCAATTCCTCCTCGCAGGCTGTGAGATAATCTTTGTAACTACATGGTATGATATGGTGGCTGTTATATCGTGAAAACTGGTCAGAGCAAGGCACTTCCATCCACCACTTTTCGCTCTTCTTACTCTTGTAAAAAACAATTTCCTGCTCGGCACCTTTCATGCTTACACGGTATTTCAAAAATGATTGTCGGTTTCTGATGGGGTAATCCTTTTTTCGATGATAATAACCATCCAAAAAATACCAAATCATCTGGGCTGTGAGATGGGAAGTCACTTCATTGATATCTAAGCTGACATTGGTTTCATAAAAGCCAATTGAGGTTAATTTATCGCTAAGGCCTGCGTACCGAACCAGTTGGCAAGCTTCATCGCCTGTAAGCCCATTGGGTGAAGCATTGATATTGCCGGGTGCATCGGCATGCCTGATGGCGCCAATATCAAAGGAAAGTATGTCTGCATTTCTGATGATGGGTTCACATTCTTCAATATTACTCTTGACCATACCCACTCTGTATGTGTCGAAGAATAGCTTATCCATAAATTCAATGGCCTGGGAGCCAACAAAATAGGACTGAAAAGCAATGTTACTAAAATTGAAAAGGATATTAGGTTGGTGGAGCACAATTTTTCCCAAATAGTTGTCAGAATTCATAGGCGTTTCAGGCATGCCCAAATCAAATCTTGAATCCACTGCCACGATATTGACTGTTTGGTCTAATTCTGTGTATGCCAAATATTGTCCGTAGGTCAAGTCGTGGCTGCCTCCGATAATTATGGGAAACACATTTGACTTAATCAAATCAGACATGATATGACCAAGCGCCACATAAGTGTCGTTAAGCGTTTCGCCAGGTATTAGGTTTCCGATATCGCATATATCGATATCAAACCCACCCTTACGCAGGTTGTAAAGTTTTTGACGAACCACATCGGCAGCATGGCAGCAACCTTCATTCAATACATTGCCTCTTGATTCTGGCACACCAATTATGGCAATGGATCCAGCTTCATACTCTGGAATTCCTTTTTGACGTGTGTGCGATCTTATGACATTACCTAAGAGCGTTGTGTCATTCTCATTGGTGAGTGTAATTTCATCGCTAATAGGTGTGAAGTAACCGTTGTAGCTCATCAGACAAATTATTTATCTGTTTTCTTGGGTGTGCTTTTTTTCTTCTTGGCAGCAGTTTTCTTTTTAGCTGCTGTTTTCTTTTTGGCGGTTTTCTTAGCTGCCGTTTTTATTGGTTTGTCTGCATCGCCAGCCGCCTTTCCTTTCCTCCCAAATCGTGGTGCCGTCTCTTCTTTCTTTTCGGCCAGCGCCAAACACTCCTCCAATGTCAAAGACTTGGGATCAGTACCTTTTGGAATACGAACATTCTTCTTGTCCGCCACTATATATGGGCCATATCGGCCATTCAGTACTTGTACGTTTTCATTCTCCGGAAAAATCTTAATTACTTTCTCACGCTCGGCCTTGCGCTTGGCTTCTATCAATTCTACAGACCGATCAATTCCTATTTCCAACGGGTCTTCTCCCTTTGGGATGGAATAAAAAGCTCCTTTATGTCTGACATAAGGACCAAACCGGCCAATTGCGGCCACCACTTCTTCGGTTTCGTATTCCCCCACGGTACGTGGCAGTTTAAACAACTCCAATGCCTCTTCAAATGTGATATTTTCCAGTCGCTGATTTTTCCTCAGTGATGCAAACAATGGTTTTTCTTCCTCATCAGTTGAACCAATCTGAACCATTGGTCCGTAGCGGCCAATACGCACAATTAATTTTCGTCCCGATTTTGGGTCTACCCCTAGCTCTCGTTCTCCTGACGCACGATCCACATTTTCAGCTTCCTCCACAGTTTTATGAAACGGGAAATAGAAGTTTTTCAACATGTCATGCCATTCCATTTGGCCTTCGGCAATTTCATCAAACTCTTTTTCTACAGAAGCTGTAAAATTGAAATCGAGAATGTTTTTAAAATTTTCAACCAAAAAATCATTTACAACCATACCTATATCGGTAGGAAACAATTTGTTGCGTTCGGTGCCGGTAACTTCCGTGTTGACACTTGCAGTAATTACACCGTCAATAAGCTTTAGTAGTTTATAATTCCTATCGCGGCCTATTCTATCTTCCTTAACCACATACCCTCTTTTCTGTACGGTAGAAATTGTAGGCGCATAAGTAGAAGGTCTTCCTATTCCCAATTCTTCGAGTTTTTTAACCAAACTGGCTTCAGTAAACCTGGGTGGCGATTGCGAAAATCTTTCGGTGGCGGTGATGTTATTTAATGCAAGCACTTCGCCTACTTTAATAGGTGGAAGCATTGAGCTTTGCTGCTCTTCCTCTTCGTCATCGGTTGACTCCATATACACCCTTAAAAATCCGTCAAACTTAATTACCTCGCCTTGAGCGACTAAATTTTCATCCGTTGTAGAGATGGCAATGGTAGCAGTGGTTTTCTCGAGCTCTGCATCACTCATTTGCGAAGCAATGGTTCTCTTCCAAATCAAATCATACAACCTTTGTTGACCATTGTCTCCATCAATTGTTTGTGCCTCAAAGTAAGTTGGCCTGATTGCTTCGTGAGCTTCTTGTGCGCCTTTGCTTTTGGTTTTGAATACCCTTTGAAAATGATATTCTTTTCCATAGCTTTTATTGATTTCATCGCGCGAAGCATTCAATGCCAGCTCAGAAAGATTGACCGAGTCGGTTCGCATGTATGTGATCTTTCCTGATTCGTATAGCTTTTGCGCCACCACCATTGTTTGCGATACAGAGAATCCCAATTTTCTACTGGCCTCTTGCTGTAATGTGGAGGTGGTAAATGGAGCAGCGGGTGATTTCTTGGATGGTTTTGTTTCCAGATTACTGATGGTAAACTTGGCATCAAGACACTTGGTCAAAAACTCATTGGCGAGTGCTTCATCCTTGAAACGTTTAGGCAATTCTGCCTTCAGCACACTTTTTCCATCTTCCAGATCAAATATGGCTACCACTTTAAATGAAGATGTGGCCTGGAAGTCGGTTATCTCGCGTTCGCGCTCAACAATCAGTCTCACTGCCACAGATTGAACACGACCTGCTGACAGCGAAGGTTTAACTTTTTTCCAAAGTATAGGCGAAAGTTCAAATCCAACCAAGCGGTCGAGAATCCTGCGCGCCTGTTGCGCATCAACTAGATTCTTATCAATCTTTCTTGGATTTTGGATGGCCGCGGTGATGGCATTTTTTGTGATTTCATGAAAAACAATTCTTCGTGTATTGGCTTCTTTCAAACCCAAAGATTCAAACAAGTGCCATGATATGGCCTCTCCTTCGCGGTCCTCGTCAGTGGCCAACCACACAATCTCCGCCTCTTTGCTCAATTTCTTTAATTCACTTATTACTTTCAGTTTATCAGCGCTTACTTCATATGTGGGCTCAAAATTATTATTTACATCAATGGCTGTATCTTTTTTAGTAAGGTCTCTTACATGGCCATAACTCGATTTTACTACAAATCCTTCACCCAAAAACCCTTCTATGGTTTTGGCTTTGGCCGGAGACTCAACTATTACAAGGTTTTTGGACATATTATTAGGTATAAAATTAAATTTGAGTGGCGCAAAATAATATTTTTCAAGTTCGATTCACGAAAATGTAAAATTATTATGTGCTGACAATTTGTCACGAGGTCAAAATTAACTACTTTTGCGGAAACGTATTAAAACACATGCTGAGAGAGGAAAACAAGTTATTAGATGAATCCCGACAGGGAGAAGCATATGCCTTGGAACAACCAGTTGAAACACCCCATGGGCGTAAGTTGTATTTGGAAAGTTATGGCTGCGCTATGAATTTTTCGGATAGCGAGATCATAGCTTCTATCATGGGCAAGGTGGGCTTCGAAACCACAAAAGACATTGATACTGCCGATGTAATTTTTATCAACACATGTGCTATTAGGGAGAATGCCGAGCAAAAAATATGGGCTCGGTTACGTGACATTAAGAAAAAGAAAATCACCAATCCAGGTTTGGTGGTTGGTGTAATGGGATGTATGGCCGAGCGATTGAAGTCTTCTTTGCTTGAAAAAGAGAAATTGGTTGACATGGTGGTAGGGCCAGATGCTTACCGAGATCTGCCAACCCTGCTTGCGCAAGTGGATACCGGCCAAAAGGCAGTGAATGTATTATTGTCACGGGAAGAAACGTATGCAGATATAAGTCCGGTGCGCCTTGGAAAAAATGGTATCACCGCATTTATTTCCATCATGCGTGGATGCGATAATATGTGCAGTTTTTGCGTGGTGCCTTTTACGCGCGGACGCGAACGGAGTCGTGACATTATATCCATTTTACAAGAAGCTCGAGAACTTTCCGAAGCAGGCTACAAAGAAGTTACCTTGTTAGGTCAGAATGTAGATTCGTATAAGTTTAAAAATGAACATACTAAGGAAGTGGTGAATTTTGCCGCTTTGTTAGAACAAGTAGCGCTTGTTGATCCGAATATGAGAATTAGGTTTTCTACTTCTCATCCTAAAGATATTACCAACCAGGTAGTGGAGACTATGAGTCGATATGAAAATATCTGCAATTATATTCATTTGCCGGTGCAATCCGGTAGCAGCCGAATGCTTGAGCTGATGAACCGGACTTACAATCGTGAATGGTACAAGGAGCGCGTGCAGGCAATCAGAAGTATCATTCCTGATTGCGGAATATCTACCGATGTGATTGCAGGTTTCTGCTCTGAAACTGATGAAGATCATAATGAAACTCTTTCGCTTTTGGAGTGGGCAGGTTTTGATTTTGCATACATGTACAAATACAGTGAAAGGCCGGGTACGATGGCTGCAAAAAAGTATAAAGATGATGTGAGCGAAGAGATAAAAAGCAAAAGACTTAGTGAGATTATTGAAGCTCAAAAAAAATCTTCACTACAAAGCAACCTGAAAGATTTAAATAAAATACATCGGGTATTGATTGAGGGTGATTCCAAAAAATCAGACCAGGAGTTTGCAGGACGAAACGATCAGAATAAAACGATTGTGTTTCCAAAAGGGAATGCTCAAATAGGAGATTATGTAGATGTATTTGTAGATGATTGTACGGCTGCAACTCTGTTAGGAAACATAGTAGAAAACTAACTTCAAAACATTTTTCTGAAAATATTAATAAGTGAGAATTCAGGATATAAAACAAAGATTCGGAATAATAGGCAACGCTCCCGCGCTTGACCACGCCATATACACTGCTATGCAGGTGGCGGCCACGGATATCACTGTATTGATTACCGGTGAAAGCGGAGTTGGCAAGGAAGTTTTTCCTCAGATTATTCATCAACTGAGCGCGCGCAAACACGGAACCAATATTGCGGTGAATTGCGGAGCCATACCAGAAGGCACCATAGATTCAGAATTGTTTGGACACGAAAAAGGTTCTTTCACCGGAGCGCATGAAGCACGCAAGGGCTATTTTGAAGTTGCCAACGGAGGAACTATTTTTCTTGATGAAGTTGCTGAATTGCCTCTATCTACGCAAGTAAGGTTGCTGCGTGTGCTTGAATCTGGCGAATTTTTAAAAGTGGGTTCTTCAAAGGTGCAGAAAACCGATGTGCGTATGGTAGCCGCTTCCAATGTGAACATACCAGATGCGATCGCAAAAGGTAAATTCAGAGAAGATTTATATTATCGATTGAATACAGTTCCTATCATAGTGCCTGCGCTTCGCGACCGCAAGGATGACATCATGTTGTTGTTCAGGAAATTTGCGTCTGATTTTGCTGAAAAATATAGAATTCCTCAGCTCAATGTGGATGACGAAGCCAAAGTAATTCTAACTGATTACCGTTGGCCCGGGAACATACGACAGCTGAAAAACTTTACCGAACAAATTTCCATATTGGAGAAGGAAAGGGAAATTAATTCAGAAATTATTTATCGCTATTTACCAAAGGAATCATTCAGTCAATTGCCCGTGTTGTTTAAAGGCGACAAAGGACAAAACAGTGATTTGAATGAGCGTGACTTGCTTTACAAGGTCTTGTTCGATATGAAAAAGGACATGACAGATTTGAAAAGACTTGTGGTCGAACTTGTTCACAATGCGGGTGGGCTGGACCTATCGGGCGCCAATGCTCAAATCGCAAACAAGCTGTACGATGAGGTTCAACCATTGAATCTTCCTTCCACAAATAGCAGCGGATTTACCTTAAATCAACC
>JBBKVM010000016.1:0-6618 GCA_037968415.1 Bacteroidia bacterium
GATGAGCAGAGTGCGCAGCTGCTGATGGATGAGCTGCATATGAAAATGTTGCCGGCCAGTGCGAAAGATGTATTAGGCACATGAGCAAACTGATTATACCAAAGCGTTTTTCGTTGAACAGGCCACAGCTGCTGACAGCGTTGGCCAATGCTACGATACAGGTAGATAAATGGCCGAGGGGCACCGGTAAGTCAACCGGCTTTTCATGGAAATCTAAAAAAATTTCCCATGTCATGCCGCGCGGCAGATTTGCTTTCATTGGCCCTTCTTACCAACGATTGCTTACACGCACCCTGCCCCCGGTAATAAAACAATGGGAAAAATTTGGCTACTACCAAGATAGCCACTACGTTATTGGCACCAAACCTCCCAAAGAATGGCCCAAGCCATTTTTAGCCCCCTTGGACTACAAACACTTCATAACCTGGTACACAGGTGCCGGATTTGATTTGGTTTCACAAGATCGCTCCGGTGATAGTCGTGGCCCGGATTGGGACTATTTGTTAATGGACGAAGGATTGACGCTCGATTACTTCAAACTGCAAACAGAAACATTTGCAACCCTGCGTGGCAACAAGCAAGAGTTCTCTACATCGCTGCACCATGGTATAACAGTTGCCAGCTCGCAGCCATATGATTCGGCAGGCGCGTGGATCAGTGAGTTTGGAAATTACTATTTGGAAAACGGTCATGATTACGCACCACTCAAACAGCAGTTGGTTAAACTGCAATTGGAGTTTATAGATTCTAATGATTTGAAACTGCAATCACAGCTGTGGTTGGAGATACTGGAGATCAAAAGGAAAATCAAATACTACAAGCATCACTACAACCTACACAATAAGAAGATGACCCTCTTCTACTCCGAAGCGGATATCTTCGACAACATTGAGAATGTAGGATTCAACTACATCAAATCACAAAGGAGAGTACTGTCGGACATGATGTTTAAAGTAGAGATACTAAACTCGCCTGTTGATAAGGTCGAGGATGGTTTCTACCCATACCTATCTGACAAACACAAGTACATAAAGTTCGACAACGATGCGATCGATTCTTTCAATTTCAATTTCGATGAACTCACGAAACCCACGTCACGCTTCGATGGCGACATAGACCCACACACTCCGCTCGATATAGCAATTGATCCAGGGTATCACATAAACTTCATGGTAGTTGGACAACTCAACACCACCAGCACAAAGCCCGACTACCGATTTGTTAACGCACTATTTGTAAAGAAGCCAAAGCTCATTCAGGATGTGGTAGATAAATTCTGTGATTACTATAGTGCTCATCAATACAAAACAGTGAGGTATGTGTACGACCAAACATCTACAGGGCACCATGCATCTTCCAAGCTTACTTACGCAGAAGAAGTGATTAAACGATTTCACGAACGTGGATGGAATGTAGAGCAAGTCCACATCGGTGCTGTGCCTGATCCTCAAGAGAGGTATCTTTTCTGGGGTGTTGCTCTTGCGGGCAATGATCAAAGATTACCGGGTATCAGCTTTAATAGGGACCATTGCAAGTACCTACTTATCAGTATGGAACTTACTGGTGTGATTGCATCACGCGATGGATTCAAAAAAGAAAAGAAGTGGGAGAAGAACTCAGCATTTCCACAAGAGGAAGCACCGCACGCCAGCGATGCGGCAGATACGTTGTTCTTTGGGCTATTTGCCACCGACATGGGCAAGAGAACCAATACACTCGGGATGGCTTGGTCATCTAGTGAATAGCAAATAATTTTCCGCCCAACTCACGCTCATAGGGGACTGCCTCGATGCGCATTGCCATGTCAAAAATCTAATACACCCCCTCATATATCGTGTTTTCGAGTGATGGCAATTGCCGTTTCAACTTAGGGCGGGGCTTGGGCATAGCCGTGACAATGAACAAAAAACAGATGTTAATCTGGTTTTGTTCATTGGTTTTCAATGTGTTAACTAAATTCTCGTGACCGTGATTTTTCTACTCTCATAACTTACTGATAATCAGCGAGATTAATTTACTTTTTCTCTTAATTCTCTGTCTAATAACCTTGCATATATGCAAGGTTTGTTGTATATTTATATTCGATAAGTATTTAATTATTAACCATTTAACAATTAAAAAGATGATTACAGAAAATCAAAATCAGGGTGAGTGCGACCATGCAAAAGGTGGCATTTTGGGCCGCGCGCAAGTTGCGTGCGAAGATTTCACAGAATTTATTGATGCTATTTACTATGAAGGCTATGCCGAAAAATTAGCAATCACAAATCCTGCGGAGTTCAATTTTCAGTTAAACGAGTACTTAAAAAACTACAACCATGAGTAACCAAAAAGAGATTATCGAAGAAACATTATTTGCAGTACCTGTGCCCGAAAAAACGCACAGTTACCAACCTGTTGCACACGCCATTCTAGTGAGTGCGATTAAAGAGAAATTATACAAACATGATATGAGAATTGAAAAAACTCATTACACTTCAAATGGTAATGCTTCTCAAATGTTTGGTGTGATGAATATTGCGCGCGGCAATGGCGAGCAGTTAATGAACATTGGTTTTAGAAATAGTTATGACAAGTCGTTAGCCGTTGGGCTAGTGGCTGGCGCAACTGTAATTGTATGCAGTAATTTGATGTTTAAGGGTGATATTAAAACTTTGCGCAAGCATACTACTGGCGTGTTTAATGACCTGGATAACATTGTGGAAAGCGTGGTACTGGGTGCTGCTGAACAATTTGACCGTATTCAGATTGATAGCGAAAAAATGAAACTGGTAGAGCTGACTAAAAAGCAGATGGCTGAAATTGCCGGGCGCTTATTTATCAATGAAAACTTGATAAACTCCACACAGATGGGAATTATAAAACGTGAAATTAATTTCAGTGATGAGTTTACAGACCCGAGTTTGTGGACACTGTACAACCATTTCACGGAAAGCCTTAAAGTGACGGCTCCCGCGCTGCGCATGCAGAAGCAAATAGCCGTGCATGGGCGAATGCTACAACTGTTGTAGTACCGCAATGTGCAGGAGCGAAAAGTCCCTTCGGGACTTTTCGCTGTTTGAAGAAACGCAAGTGCCGATGGTGATGGAAGTATGAATAATATTTTTCTCTATTTTGCAACTCCATCCGATTAAGTTATGAAGCCTACTCTACTATTTATCGCACTGCTTTCTGCGCTCTTGTCATCCGCGCAAACCAAACTCACCACCTACCAGGCTTCTAACGGAATAACCTACAATATTGGTGACACCATTTGGCTCGGACGTGGATCCGGAATGAATGCCAAATACGTGTACATACAAGCCAGCGGCATGACAGCCGCACTTGCCGGCCCCGATGCTACAGGCCTAGGCCCCGGCTACTCAGGGCATTTCGGCATATTGAAAAAAATAATGAAGCAAGACGATTCCGGCAAAATACTTTTCACAGCTAAAATTGCCATGAGCAACTTTTGGATTTACTTAGATGATGCCATTGCCACTTGCGAAATCACTCCCTGCGCTGCCACCACACCGCATCAGGGTAAGGATAAATATCAACTACTTATTGATTTGAAAAAACTATTGAACGATAGTATCATTACCCAGCAAGAGTTTGATTCTGAAAAAAAGAAAATACTAGCAGACTAGCATTTTCCTTGGCACCAACAAAGCCAGTTCCCTCCCCAAGCCGTTTCCCTCTGTCCTTTTTTCGTGCAGCTTCCATTAGTTTATTTGTAGCCTACCCACTACAATACCCCAATGGCGGACAAATCAGAAAACAGGCGGATAAACATCTTCATCAACCAAGCGGATGCTGAAGAAGCGTTAAAAAATCTGCAGGCCAACGCCCAGAAGCTTGAAACCCGCATGTATGGCCTCAAAGAAGGTACAGAAGCATACATTAAGGCCACTGAAAAGCTTAAGGCAGCAGAGGCGGTATTCCAAAAAAACACGGAAAAAGTCATCCAGCTACGCGAAGCACTTGCTACGATGGTGCCTGATGATGCAAAAAGACAAAAGCTCACACAGCAGCTGGAAAAACTTGAAGTGAGATTAGTTGGAAACAAGCAAAAAGTTGAAACCCTTAAACAAAGTTTCAAAGGCCTTGATCCTAATTCACAGGAGTTTAAAGATGGAGTTGTTACCCTTGACAAGTATGAGAAGAAATCCAGCGTACTTGTTGGCCAGTTAGAAGGCCGATTGGGGCCTACACTACGGCAGCTCAGTCAAAAATTAAGAATACTAAAAGCAGAAATAATTGATATACCAACTGGGACACAGGAATGGATTAATAAAAACAAAGAAATCGATACGCAAAGTGCCATATATGACAAGTATCAAAAGAAAATAAGGGGTGTGGGTGGCGCATTTCAGGCAGTGATCAATGAGGTAAAAAGATTTGGTGTAATTGCCCTGGGCGCACTGGGCATACAGCAATTGATAGGACAGGTAAACAACCTCATATCGCGCAATGCCAAGTTGACCGACAGCATGGCTGATGTCCGCAAAACTACCGGACTTACACAACAGGAAGTAGAAAAACTCTCGCGCAGCCTTGGTAAGATTGATACGAGAAGCAGCCGTACCGAACTGTTGGAGCTTGGCAGAGTAGGCGGCAAGCTGGGAATAGAAGGCCGAGAAAACATTGAAGGATTTATACGTGCAGCCGATCAGCTTAATGTGGCCCTCTCTGAGGACCTGGGGGGCAATACAGAAGAAGCTATCCGGCAAGTGGGTAAGCTGGTAGATATATTTAAAGTAAAAGATGAATTTGGGATAGAGCAAGGCATGCTCAAAGTAGGCTCGGCCATCAACGCCCTGGGCGCGGCCAGCACCGCCAACGAAGCCTACCTGGTAGAGTTTGCCAAACGATTTGGTGGCATAGCACCCAACGCCAAAATATCTATACAAGACACACTAGGACTGGCCGCCACACTCGACCAGTTAGGCCAAACATCAGAGGTATCGGCCACCGCGCTGGGCAAAATACTTGTGACTATGGGTAAAGACGTGCCCAAGTTTGCAAAAATTGCCGGCATATCAGTTGCCGAAATGCAACAGTTGATGGCAACCAATACCAACGAAGCTTTCATAAAAGTGCTGGAAGGGGCAAAATCAAGCAAAGAAGGCTTGGAGGGAATGGTAGAAACCCTTGGCGACCTAGGCGTAGACAGCGCCCGTGCAGCAGGCGTAATTGGTGTATTAAGCCAAAATGTTGATATGTTGCGCAAACAGCAGGCACTATCCAATGATGAGTTTAGAAAAGGAACCTCACTTACTGATGAGTTCAACATAAAGAACCAAACGTTGGGCGCAGAAGTAGAAAAGCTGCAAAAAAAGCTTTTCAGCATGTTCACAAGCGATGCCATCAATGGAGCTGTAGCTGCACTTGTAAGGGGTTTAAGCTCCATGCTCGACTTCTTCAAATCGGTGCCGGCCATTATTAGTAAAAACTCATCAGCTTTTCTTGCTCTATCAGGCATCATACTTACCTACAATGCCCGGCTTATGGCTGCTACAGCCTCATCCATTGTACACACCACCTGGACAATGGCCAAAACAGCCGCACATGCGCTTGGGGCTAAATGGTTGGTGATAAAAACTGCCGCCACCGCAGCCTACACCAAAGTGCTTGAAGCGCAAACCCTACGCACCAAAGCACAGATTGTGTGGCAAACAGCATTAAATGCCGTGTATGCACTCAACCCATATACAGCGGTAATTGCCAGTCTTGCCGCAGTAGTGGTGGCGCTCAATGTTTACCAAAAGAACTTTTCTGATGCAGCCAAAGCCGAAAGATTGAGATTTCAAACCCTCAAAGACTTAACTAGTGTCACCACACAACTATCCGGTGCAAAAGAACGTCTCAATTCGCAAGTCCAAATTTATAATCACTTGGCCAAGGTGCAGCGCGAAATGCTCGAAGAAGAAATACGCAACACCTTACGAGCGGCCAGTGCAAAACTGATAAAACTGGAAGCCGACAAAAAAGAAATTGCGCTGATGGCCAACAGCCCCACAATTTGGCAACGCCTGGCCAACACTGCGCAAAACCTGGGCAGTGCATATGGCATGGTTAGCCTGAATGCCCTCAATGCTGCCGATGGGCAAAAGAACATGGAGGAAGCAGTTGCCCCCGTTACTGAAGAAATGGAGAAGCTCAAAAATGAGATAAACGCATTGCTGGGCATACAGGAAGATTTCAATGAGAAAAATGAAGCAGGAGCCCGCGCCATGGGAATGTCAACAAAGACACTCTCAGATTACGAAAAGAAAATTCAATTGCTCAATACAGCAATTGCCAATGCCGCCATTGGCAGTGAGGAATTCAACAAGTGGCGACAAGAATTAATTAAGACCGAAAAAGAACTTGCCGGACTCAAAGGACCAGAAGGCACCACCACTGACCCCACCAAAGACCAGGAGAAATTTATTTCTGCCACCATCAAGCTACGCCAGCAGCTGCGCGACATAGAAATATCTATGATCGATGATGAAGAGCAACGCGAGCTAGCCGCCCTGCAAGAAAAACACACCCGCGAGGTAGCCTCTATAAATGCCGAAACTGCCGACTTAAAAACCAAAAACCAACTCATACAGGCCCTTGCCCTGCAGCACGAAGAGCAATTGGCCGACA
>JBBKVM010000017.1:0-6386 GCA_037968415.1 Bacteroidia bacterium
CGCGAAGAGGCCCTGGCAATGGAAGAAAGCCTTGCGTTGCAATTGCGCAGGCAACGCTATGCGGTGTGGTTCAATTGATAAATTCAAACACCTCGTCTGCTCTGCGGTTAAACCCTAGCCCCATCCCCAAGACTTTCTATACTATGATATCTATCCGCATTTATTAAACGCTTTTTCTGTTTTTCTGAAAGTAATTTTTAGCTGCTAAATTTGTGATTCATATGAATCTCCCAATCACCGCGTGAGCGAATCACTAAACATACAAGCGTTATATACTGAGCACAGCCACATGGTGTACAATCTTTCGCTGCAATATGTGCAAAACGTGGAGGATGCACAGGAAATCACCCAGGATGTATTTGTGAGTGTCCATGAAAATATCCAATCATTCAGACAGGATGCGAGCGTCTCCACATGGATGTATCAAATTACTATCAATAAAAGCTTGGATTTCATAAAATCGCGGCAGCGAAAGAAACGGTTTGCCTTTATCACCTCGCTGTTTTATGACAATAGCAGCCATATAAAACATCACGCACCAGAACACAATCATCCGGGTGTGCAAATGGAAGACAAAGAAGCCGTGGCCATTCTATTCAAAAAGATAAACACATTGCCCGACAACCAAAAAACTGCACTGATACTGCATAAAATTGAACATAAGTCGCAAACAGAGGTAGCCGAAATAATGAACCTAACGACCAAGGCAGTAGAGTCACTGGTGCAAAGAGCTAAAACAAATCTGTCAAAAAAAATTGATCTCAGCGAAGGATAAATAAAAAAACATCGTCTAACCTCTTAAACACACATCAATGAACTTAGACCCACTTGACCGGATTCAAAGAGTAGAGCCCCCTCCCTACTTGCTGACCCGTATTCAACAAAAAATAGAATCAGCTAAGGCAGAAAAGCTTCCCCTGTTTCAATCCATAGCCATTCAATTGGGAATTGCTTTGCTCTTAATCATCAATACTATTGCCATAGTGAACTACTTGCCTAAACAAGATGCCACACAGTCCTTTACACAATCTATGCATATCACTACCGATAACACTTTATACCGATGAACAAAGTAAAATTACTAACCATTGTTTCCATTTGCTTGTTGGTGATCAATCTTGGTATGCTGTGGTTTATCGTTTCGCACAAGCCTGGCCCATCTCGAAAAGAGGGGCCGAAAAAAATGGTGATTGAAAAACTCCAATTGGATGCCTCTCAGACTCAGGAATACGAAAAAATGATTGAATGGCACAAGTCTGAAGTTGAAAAGTCTGAGCAACAAATGTTGTCACTTAAAAATCAACTTTACTTAAGCCTGAAGCAGAATTCCAAAACGGATGAAGTAGATTCAGTCATCGCTGATATCGGCAAGATTCAAAAGACAATTGAGCACACCCACTACAAACATTTTGAGGACATCAAAACGCTCTGTAAGCCTGAGCAGTTGGCCCTTTACGACAAATTCTGCGAAGAAATAGCCAAACTGTTTGCGCCAGGCCCACCGCGAAAAAATGCAAAGTAGCCGCATTCATATTTTAACTTGTATGTGTTTGTTAAGCAGTATTGCTTTTGCACAAACTAGCACCATCCAATTGTCGGTATCATCCACGTATGGAATAGCCCCATTGCAGTTGTCCGATGGTCCTTTTGTAACGCAAAAATCAGAAGACTCAAAAATAGATGTGTTGAAATTCTATATTTCAAACATCACATTTACCAATGAAAGTAAGACTGTGCTCGCGGTGCCAAACAGTTTTCATTTGATAGATGCAGAAAATGAACAGCCCTATAAATTCACAATCGAAAACAATGAAAAAGTGGAGTTTGATAAAATCAGATTTGACATAGGAATAGACAGCGCCACCAATGTGTCGGGCGCCATGGGCGGTGATCTCGATCCCACCAAAGGAATGTACTGGACCTGGCAAAGTGGCTATATCAATTTTAAGCTGGAAGGCAGCAGCAAGTCTTGCCCCACGCGCAACAACGAATTTCAATTTCACCTGGGAGGTTATTTGCCGCCTTATTACTGTTTGCAAACCGTTTCGCTGGCAGTGAACAACCCACAGGCCATCAATCTAAAGTTTGATGTTCAGAAGTTTTTGATTCAGGTTGACCTGGCAAAAACCAATCACATCATGTCGCCCAATACCGAAGCAGTGAACCTCTCTAAATATTTAGTTAACGCCTTTAGCTTGGTACAAGATTGAAAAATCGAATCTTCATACTTGGTGTGTTGTGCGTTATGGTATGCGCGTTTCGCATTGCAGACAATGCACCGTTTGTCGTTCCTTCTCATTTTCCTGCACCAGCCTACGACTTTGCAAGCAATCCGCTTACCGAAGATAAGATTCAATTGGGCCGCGCATTGTTTTACGACCCATTGCTATCGCGCAATAACATGATATCCTGCGCCAGCTGCCACTCTCAGTTCTCTGCCTTTACACACATTGACCACGCACTCAGCCACGGCATCGAAGACCGCATAGGCTTTCGCAACTCTACTGCATTGATGAACCTGGCATGGCAAAAAACATTTATGCGCGATGGCGCCATCAACCACCTGGACATGCAGGCCCTTGCACCCATAAGCAATCCAGTAGAGATGGATGAAGATATTGCCCACGTGGTAGCCAAACTGCAGGCCACGCAAATGTACCCACCGTTATTTAACAAAGCGTTTGGAGATTCAATCATCACCGGAGCGCACGTGCTGAAGGCCATTGCACAGTTTTCACTTACGCTGGTGTCCAGCAACTCGAAATACGACAGTGTGGTACGAGGCGAGTCAGAATTTAGCGTGCAGGAACAGAACGGATATGCGCTATTCAAAAAGAACTGCGGCTCATGCCATACCGAACCCTTGTTTACTAATGATGATTTCATGAACAATGGCTTGCCTGTGGATACTTCGCTGCACGACTATGGCCGATACCGCGTAACCGAAAATTCGCAGGACTCACTGAAGTTTAAAGTGCCCACGCTGCGCAACATCGAATTCTCATATCCCTACATGCACGATGGCAGATTCAAAAAACTCTCGCAGGTAATTGAGCATTATACATCAGGCATTCAAAAGCACCGCACACTGGCCGCGCAACTGCAGAAGCCCATTGTCCTCAGCTCCAACGAGAAGGTTGATCTCATTGCCTTTCTGCTTACACTCACCGATAAATCATTCTTGTTCAATCCACAATTCTTCTATCCCAAAGAACTTTTTTTTGAATCTGCGAAGGATTGAAAAATGAATGTCGTCTAACTATCAAACACTCAAAAAAACAAAATCAAACAATGGCAAAGAAATTTCTAATCCTCCCTTTCTTATTAAGTTCAATTTGGTGCCATGCACAGCTCAATCCTGCGATCACTTCTTTCTTACAAAACACCACTACCACAGGAACGTATTACGTGACGGGCAACTCCACAGCTATTTCTAACAGCATACTGGTAAACTGTCAATTGGTTGAATACTCTACCAGCAACGTATACATTCACACCAAAGGTGTGCCTTCCTACCCCACGGGTCCATTTCAGGATGGTAATCCTTCAAATGCAACTGACCAAAATGCCATTTTCAAATTTCCATTGAATCCGACACAAAACACCGGAACGCCTACTGCCACCAACCCGGCCAACATAGGTGTGTTCATCAATGGTGTGGCACTGTTTGACTACCGTGATGGTGTGGCATGGAATGCTACAACCAACGCATTGTGTGGCGGCCCAGGCAATCCGCAATGCCCCGGTGGTATGGCCGCTACGCAAGACTGGAACAGAGATGCCATACCGGCTGAAAAGCCAGGTTTCGACTGTTCAAAAGGACATCCCGCCATGGGCAATTATCACCACCATCAAAACCCTTCTGCTTTCAAATGGGATATCAATGTGATATCTACCATCTGCAATTTGTATGATGCCGATGGTTTGTATGCAATCGACAGCACACAGCATTCGCCACTTATCGGATTCGCTTACGATGGTTTTCCAATCTATGGCGCATATGGTTACCAAAATGCGAACGGAACCGGTGGCATAGTAAGAATCAAATCTGGCTACCAACTAAGAAATATCACCACCCGCACTACATCGCCTACAGGAGCAGCTGTTACTTCAGGGCCTGTTGTGAGTACAACTTATCCTTTGGGTTATTTCCGCGAAGACTATGAATTTGTTACCCATGCAGGCCAGGAAGATTATCTGGACGTGCACAACGGAAGATTTAGCGTCACACCTGAATATTCTAATGGTATCTATTGTTACTTTGCTCCTGTTGATGCCGACTGGAATTCAGCATATCCATATGTAGTGGGGCCTACTTACTATGGTGTATACGCCAACAGAAAAGTAACTTCTGTAACGGAGCCTACCACGGTTTATAATTCAACCACTGGCATATTGACAAATGATGGAGCTCAACTAAAGGCTACCATTTTCCCAAATCCTTCGGCTGATTTTATTGCCATCCAAATTGCAGGATTGAACCGTGAGCAATTGCGTGTAGAACTATTTGACAGCGTGGGTAAGCTGGTAGCCACATCTTCGATTAATGCGGGTGCCACCAACACATTCCTGGATACACAAACGCTTTATGGCGGTAACTATATTGTAAAAATTTCAGGTGCGAATACAGCAATGACGAAAAAAATAGTCATCGTAAAGTAGACGCGAAGCAAAATATTTAAAGAATATTTTCGGCTCAGGATTGCTTGTCAATCCTGAGCCGATTTATTTTACCTACATACCTTCACGAGCTTACACGTGGGTGTAAAACAGTTAGTATATTGTATAAAATAGCCACGCCAAGTTTATGAAAGCTGCCATACACACAAAGTACGGACCACCCGAAGTGGTGCAAGTAAGAGAGGTTGCAAAACCGGTACCCGCGCCTGATGAGGTATTGATAAAAGTACATGCCACCACAGTAAACCGCACCGACTGCGGCTTTCGCAGTGCCGAATATTTTGTGAGCCGGTTCTTCAGCGGGTTGCTGAAACCTAAATACCAAACATTGGGTTGCGATTTTGCTGGGGTGATAGAAGAGATAGGGATTGAGGTTAAGAATTTCAAAGTGGGCGATAAAGTATTTGGTTTTGATGATGAAAAATTTGGTGGCCATGCGCAATACAAAACGCTGGCCGCGCGCAAGGCCATCGCCACCATGCCTGCACACAGCACCTTTGAAGAAGCTGCATGCATATTTGAGGGTGGCCATTACGCACTGGGTAATATAAGGGCTGCAAAAGTAAAGAGCGGACAAAATGTGTTGGTAAACGGTGCCACTGGCGCGATTGGCTCAGCCGCAGTGCAATTGTTAAAACATTTTGGCGCGCGAGTAACAGCAGTGTGTGCCAAGCCTCATATGGATTTAGTAGCAACGTTGGGTGCTGACAAAGTGATTGATTACACTTCGGAGGACTTCACAAAAATAGACAAGAGGTTTGACTTCGTCTTTGACGCGGTGGGCAAAAGTTCGTTTGCCAAATGCAAAATGTTGCTAAAAGAAAAAGGGTTTTACATTTCCACCGAGTTGGGCAAGCGTGGGGCAAATGTTTTCCTGGCGCTGGCCGCGCCTGTGATGGGTGGAAAGAAAGTGCTGTTTCCGCTACCCACTTACAACCAGGAGGATGTGAATTATTTTAAACAGTTGGTGGAGCAAGGTAGTTTCAAACCGGTGATTGACAAAGCGTATATGCTTGATCATATTGTGGATGCGTACAAATATGTGGAAACAGGAATGAAAATTGGGAACGTGGTAATCCGTATAGAATAAACACATTAAGTGTTTAACTTAGTAATATGATTAAACCCAACCTATACATCCTCCTGTTAATTTCATTGTTCATTACCAGTTGCGCGCAAACCCAACCCAACAAAGAAACTGATTCACCTCAATCCACAATTGAACAAGATCATTGTGACAATCCTGATGCATCCATTAGCTGTTGTTTTGCGAACATGCCGGCCCAACTGAACAACATCATGCAAATAGTAGATGAAAATGAGCCAGGAGAAAAACTCGCAATCTCAGGCAGAATATTCCAGAAGGATGGCGTAACACCATACCCCAATGTTACAATGTATGTTTACCATACTGACTCCAAGGGTTATTATTCAAAAAAAGGAAATGAAACTGGCGTGCAGAAATGGCATGGCCATTTGCATGGATGGTGCAAAACAGATTCAACAGGATACTATGAAATCAGAACCATAAAACCGGCACCCTACCCCGACAATTCCATGCCAGCCCACATTCACCCGGTGATTATGCTCAATCCGGAGCAAATTTTTTACATCAATGATTTTGTATTCAGCGATGACCCAAGAGTAGATGATAAATATTTGGCTTCATTAACCTATGATGGAGGTAATGGCGTTGTCAGCTTAAG
>JBBKVM010000018.1:0-14587 GCA_037968415.1 Bacteroidia bacterium
GGTTGCATTTATCTTTTCAATTCCAGATCAAACGTTTTGCCATCCTTCACCACGCTCACGCAGTTTTTAAAAGTACAGTCGGGGCGGTTAACATTGTTCACCCGGTCGTATATGATAGGCAATACTACTTTGCCATTCATGTCGACAAGGCCAAATAGATTGTTGTTTCTAATCAGCAAATATCCAAAGGCAACATAGTGGTCGTACACATCATCATAGTTATCTAATTGAATGGTTGTTTTCGTAAGTACATTGTACACAGCTACAAACTTTGCATTGATTCTGAAGCATATCAGTTTGTTGTTTTTGGGTTCTGAGTAATAGTTGTCATAGCTGTCATGTTGTGCAGGCACAATCACTTTGCGGTTGATGTCGACTATTCCCCACTTTCCGTTTAGCATTACCATCAGGTCTTCGTTCAGCGGCAGTATTTCTTCATATTCAAGCGGGACTCTGATGTTACCCAATGTGTCGATAAGGCCAAACCGGATAGTGTTTTCTTTTTTGGTTTCGAATCGTTGGGTGGTGGTCCAGGCGGGGTGGGTGGCGATTTTGTAATACCCGTTAAATTGGAACATAGACTGCGGGCTGTAAGCCCACACGCCCTGTGAGGTGAATGATCGCTGGCTGTGATAAGGCATGAAGGCCAAGATGCCCTTGCTTCTGGCATTGATGGGTGTAGCGGCAAAATGTGTGGTGAGCTGTGCGGTGGTGTGCGCGGTGTTGAAAGCCTTCACGATGGTGCCGGTGGAGTCTCTGAAATAATATTCGTTGCCCAGCGGTTGCGGATGAAACATGGAGTGAGGCATGGCCCGGGGCTGGGATTGTTCGAGGAAAAATATCTTTCGGTCCCAATATCCGATGTGGTCTAATTCAATCATTTGCACTCCGTTGTAAAACGGAAAATACAAGGTGTCAATCTGTGTGGGCATTTTGGGCGCGAACATTTCTTCTATTGTTTGCGCGCGGCCGTTAAGCGAACAGAGGCAAATCAGGAATAGGAAGGGGACTAAATACTTTTTGCTTTTCATTCTACCTGGCTAGTTCATTTATATAATTGATGATTCAATCTCCCATACCGAGTTTCATCATGATATCTGTCTGTTTATCGTGACCAAGTGTGAATATGTGTTTATCAAACTCAACAAAACCATTTTTCTTGTAAAAGTTTATTGCTCTCGGATTTTCTTCCCAAACGCCCAACCATATATAGTCAACTTTTTTGCGGGTGGCAATCAGCAATGCTTTGTTGTAAAGTAATTGTCCCACTTGTTTGCCATGAAACTCTTTTAACACATATATACGTTCAATTTCAAGCGCATTGTCGTCTTTCAATTCCTTTTGCGACTTACCGAAATTTATTTTTAAATAGCCGATTACCTCACCCTCATGCGTTGCAAAATAAAATTCAATGTTGGGGTCTTTAAGTTCCTCAGTTAGTTTCTCAATTGAAAATCCTTCGTTCAGATAGATGGCCATATTCTCTGCAGAGTTGGCAGCTGAAAAAGTCTCATCAAAAGTTTGTTTACCGATTTTCTGTAATCTGTAAAGATCAGTGAGTGTAACCTGTTCTAGTTTGAAGGATTTCATTTCTTATTTGTAATTGGGCTCTGGTCGGCCAAAAGGTGAGGCGAACTTTTTGCTCACTGGTTTAGCGGGCTGGTTGTATATCCTGACTTTGGTAACAAATCATGGTTGTTCAGTAATCAATCTGGTAAATTATGTAATTGACGGGCTGCTATTCAAAACCTTTTGCAATGACCAATTCTGCCGGCTTACCCTGGGGTGTGAAGTCCATATTGTTTTCTCTGTGTTTTCGTTTGAGTTTGGTGCGCAATTGCCAAATGTGAACGCCTGCAAACCATTCTTGTTGCCAAACAGTATTGAAAAAAGCCTGATAGCAATTGGCTTGCGTCTCGAGCGAAAGCAAGCTGTCGGAGGGTGTGTTTTTTTCAATCCAATGCCAAGGCTCAATGGCGCTTTCTGAGGTGCTCTTGTATCCCATCTCTGTAAATAGTATTTGCCGATTGTACTTTTTCGAAATCGATTCCAGGGCAGGCAAATAATTGTTCCAACCAGCTGCAATTTGTTCCACACTGGGGTTGCGGTTTTTAGCCAAAGGAAAATAGGCCTGCACACCAATGTAGTCCAGGTCGCTCCAAAAAGTGATCTTTTCATACTCATCATACCAGTTGGCTGCATAGGTTAGCTTGCCGGAGTATATCTGTCTGATATCATGAATCAGTGTTTTCCAATATTCCGGTTTTTCTGATGATAGTCTGGAAAACTCTGCGCCAATACAATACATCTCGGCATGGGCTTGCTCCGCTACTTTGGCATACCGAATAATAAAATTGCGATAACTACTGGCCCACAGCTCCCAGTTCTCCGGGCTGGCTTGAACAATGTCAGCGCGCCATTTCCCATCAGTGGGGGAATCGATCCAAAGATGTGGTTTGAAAAAAACCTTAAATCCTGCCGCACGAACCAATCCTATTTGGCGCACCCAGCTTGAATCATGCTGTTGTATATGCAAACTATCTCCATCATGATGGGTTACAATCGGACTGTCAAAGTCCTTTTGAAAACCCCAGGCTACCAAGGTGATCCACTCTAAATTATTCTGTCGTAATGTTTGAAAATCAGTGGAGTCTAAATACCCGAATACATGCGCGCCTTTTTGTTTGGGTTCGGTAGCAAATGGGTTGTGCAACGGCTCTTTGTTGCTTTCTGTGGGCGCATTCCATTTACTGGCAAATAATTCTTTGGTTTTGATTCGCTGAGCAAAGACAAAAAGAAAGAATAACAACACCGCAGACAGGATGAGTGTAATCCGCAAGCGTGGTGTGTCATTAATTTTCATTGAGAACCAAACTAAGAAAATAAATTAAGTAGCACACTGCAGAAATGACTTCGATGCTACATAGTGGTGCGGTGGGCGGGGATTTTAGCACTATACATGCGTACACACGCGAGAGACTAGCGCGTTAGCGAGGAGATTCCCGCTTTAGCGGTAATTAGCTTCACTGAATTCTCTTCGGTCGATTCGTACGGTAGCGGGTGTTCGCAGCATTTTTTTTATTAGTTCTACCCAAACTAGCCATTTAGTTTTTAACTATAAGGCTTGCAATCTTTTCACCAGATTGGCTACCAAGTATAATAAATTCTCTTTTCTTGTTATCGTATGTTTCGATAATAACTCTTCCATCATGAGGGTAAGGACCCATTCCAAACTTTTTTGCCGGATTGTAAACAGCAGATTTTATCTCCGAAGTCTTAATCAAAAAATTTGTCTTATTGGCTTCAGCAATGCTTCCGTCTAATAAATCCAATTCGGAAATATTTTCTAAATACTTATTCTTTAAATATGAATAGGGATTTGTCAGGTCACCCTTGATGGCCATATTTGAGGTTATTTGTCGAGTGAGAATATCTTTACCGCCTTCAACACTTATTAACCCGTTTCCTTGAATACCAATTAAATTGTCACTTGTCTTTATAATAAGAAACGTTCTATTTAGTATCAAGAAGTAATACTCCATAGCGACAAAATGATTTTCATCGGTGAGTTTAAAATCTTTAAATTTCATGATATGTTTAATAGTTATTTAATAATTGGAATTTTGTTTTGTCTTATCACTTTCGGTTCCTTTAAAAGGTCGTTTTAATGCAGTTTACACATCGTTGGCAACTGGCTTTCTCATTATTTTTTAACAAAACCACGTGTTTGTAACCAGTCAGCCATTTTATCCCAGTAACCATCAACGTATTTGGAACTACCATCCTTGCTATGAAAAATAAAATCATGCCTGACACCTTTTATTGTCACCACTTGGTAATCTTCATTACCAGCTTCTTCAAGGGCTAATCTTATTCTGGGTTCACTAAGTTCGTAAGGAACATTTTCATCTTCATTTGCCAAAAACCAAAGAACTGGAACAGTGATTTTACGGAAACTTTCAACCGGGTCTACAGGTCCGGTTTTCTTTATCTTAATTCTGTATTCTGGATTTAAATGGTCCCATCCCTGAAATGCTTTTTCAAACCATGCATATTCATTTCTTGCATTCCTGATAAAACTGTTAATGGAATCAATAGACACCTCAGACAAAGCCATATTGTAAATGGCTCGTTCAAATTTTACAGCGTCAACCCATTCTTGCTTTTTGAGATCTTTTTCTGCCAGCTCATTTTTTACTTCATGCATATATGTTTCAAAACCGCTTACCCCTGAGCCTGCACGTACCAACAAAAAAGCTACATCCTCTGACTTGGAAGTTGCAATGGATGCTACCCAGCCTCCTTCACTTGATCCTTGAATTCCAATTAAGTCAGAGTTTATTTTTGGCTGATTTTTAAGAAAATCTACGCCTGCAAGTACATCGCTTGCAAGATCTTCATATCCTGCTGTTTCATATCTTCCTGTCGACTCCCCAACACCTCTTTTATCGTAAGAAAGTACAGCAATGCCATATCTGGTGAAGAAAGAAGTCCACGGACCTGCGTGTCTATCTTGTCGTCCTGAACCATGAACATTTATTATGACGGGGAATGGACCCTGGCCCAGAGGTAAAGTTAACTCACCGGCTAGCGTAATATTCCCATTTTCAAATTTTACTTGCTGAACAATGGCTGAGACTTCCTTTCTCGCATATTTTTTTTCAGCGTTTTCATTTATCCACCATAGTCCTTCTACTGCTTTTTTCTTATTTATTTTGAATTCGATTTTGGATTTTGAATCGGGGGGAAATGCCGATGAAAAAGTGGTTTTATTTTCAGGAACAAAAACACCGCCAATGCTACCATCCACGGGGTCTATATACACCAAACTGCCCTTGATTTCGCCCATGGGTCCGCCAGTTATATATCTTCCATCTTCAAACACAAAATCACCTTGGTATTGGTGATAAAGCTGATGTGGTATGTCAATATTTTCTTGACTAAAACAATTAAAAAACAGAATTAATAAACTATAAGTGAGTATCAGTTTTATCATTATAAATATTTTGTTTTTGATCTTGGAAAGCAGATTTAGACTCATAGCTATTTTGTGGTGCGAAGGGCGGGTACATTCAATCACTATATTTAACCACACATGCGAGCGACTTACTTTGCTGAGCGCTCCTTGATTGTTTCGCGATGCAGCTGGGAAGCGAAACAAATGTCAGTGTTAAAAGTGTTAATTGTTTCAACGTTGTGGTAATGTTTAGTGTAAATCTCAAAGCTAGTGTATTGCAAATTGAGCTTCGCTGCTACTTTGTGGTGCGATAGGAGATGGGATTAGCTGCTCTACATTTCAATTCGCGCAGTGGCGGAGAAATATTTCGGAGTGTTAGAACAAACACTTGCAAGGCCACGTCATGCTGGAATTTCTCTATAAATAATCAAAGTAAACGAGAACTAGCAATTACTTCCACACATTGTCATGCGTTCGTTTTCTTTATTTTTCTAATAGTACACAATGCTTATATCTGATACTTTATCATTTCTCCCATCGTACCCCAGTTGGGTTTCTTTTATCACATTTCCTGTGTGATCAAATTCAATTGTCTTGCTGATTCTGTTTTTCCAAACATCGTAATGAATCTCCTTTTGTAGCCTTCCTTTTTCATCATACTCCCACTTGCTTATGAAACTAATGATGGCAGTCCCGCCATTGGGCTTGTAGCCATACGCATTGTATTCGATTTTTTGATTCTTTGTATTGTATTTCCATTTGTTAACCGCGGGTTGGCCTACGTTCCAGTATTTTGGATAATATTTTTCAACCGCAAAGGTTGTATCCACTTCTGATTGCATCATGGTGTCGAGGTAATTATCCGGTTTGTTTTGCGTGGCGATATTATAACTATCATACCTATTGGTTTGAATCATGTTATTGTTTTCGTCATAGATGTAAACCATCCTGAGATTATGATCGGGATTGGAATTGAAGTATGAAATTTCTGTCAAGCTACCCAGTTTGTTGTACTTGAATAAGGCCAATGTCCCGGTTTTAACCGTGTATGTATAAGTGGGCTCTGCATGGTGAATTGAATTCCAGGCTCTGGTCTCGGTGGTCGAAAACGATTGCTGATGAATCAGGATTTTTCCGGAATCATCAAAACTGTTCTGTTCGTGATAATTAGGAGCGTGTCTTTCTAACAATTGCATTCGGTTATTAAAGGTGCTTAAACTATCCTCTTTTTTCTTCAACGGAGATGGCTTTTCCAAGTCGATTTTTAGTTTGTAAACCATAAAATCTGGTGGGATGAAAGTTTGCGTAGTGCCTTTGAAATTGTCGGAAATTATCTTTCCGTTTTTATCAAAAGTCATGGTTCGGTTTTTATCATTCGAGGAGGTCATTGTCCAGGACTTTACATTTCCTTCAAGTTTCATGCTATAATCGGTGAAAGGGTTGTGATAACACGAGCTATGCCAATCACCAGAGATTTGACTGATGGCTACGTGGGCAGAAGCAAACAGAAGTAAGAGTGTTAAGATTCTTTTCATATATGATTGGTTGTTCAAAGTTTTGCTTTGCGCTGTTCGCCTGCCTGTCGCAAAAGTTGTGTTGGTGGATGCGCTTCTTGCTGTTGTCAAGGTTTGAATTGTTCAAATGTTTTGCCGTTGAATTTATAGGCTCCTGCTTCGTGGGTGCCAAGCCATAGGTCGCCTTGTTTGTCTTTATACATGGAGAACAGTTTAATGTACTTATCCCCATCCTTGATAGGGAAGTGGGTAATGTTTTTTCCACCTGTGCTGAGCGAAGCCGAAGGATCATATCGCCACACGCCTTGTTCATAGGTTAACATCCAAAGAATTCCATTTTCATCTTCAACAACCGACATGAAGTAAATCTTATCCTTTCCTTCCGGTGACGTTACGTTGTCAATTCCTTGCTCTCGCTTGTAGTCTATCAAATTTTTGCCTTCTTCCATTGTGTGGGTTGGAAAGATATCGTATCGATAACTGGTATTGGTAAACCAAAATTTTCTTGCTTTGTCTTCCATGATGGAACGAATGCCAAAAGAACCACCGCCCTCTATTAACGTTAAATGCTTTTCATACAGCCAGCTTAACGATGTTCCATCGTAGCGGCATATTCCAAATTCGGCAGTGCCGAACCAAACATTTCCTTTGCGGTCTTTATAAATAGTATAAGGTTCATAAGGGCTCCACGGGCGTTTACCGTTTGCTTTATAATATTCATCTTCCATGTAGTGTTTTGGAAATTGCAAATGGTGTAGGGTAGTGCCGTCATATCGGTACGGCCCATTCTCTCCTGTTTTACCCAGTATTGCAAACCACAAATCATTCGGGTCCAATTTCCATTCATTGCTTTCTGTTACCGGTAATGCAGTAAATTTTTGTCCGTCAAATTTGTTGATGCCTTCCAGGCTGGTGATGAAAATGTTGCCTGATTTGTCTTCCTGAATTCCTCGGATTCTGTCGTTGAGCAACCCGTCTTTAGTTGTATAGTGAAGTATTGTTTTACCCCCGGTATTGAGCGATGATGAAGGATCATAGCGATACACGCCTTGTCCATCACTGCCAAACCAGTAATTATTATTGCTGTCATGAAAAACCACCCAAATGCTAGTATCCAATTGTGAAACGGTGTCACCTATGGCAATGGTGGCATTGTGGTGGGTCAAAGCCTTATCCGCGGTGGGCGAGGAGGGCTGTCCGTTGCACGAAGTTAACGATGTAAGTATGCTTAAGATCAACAGCGTATTCAATTTCATTGTTTGAATGGCTAAAATTTGCAATGTCGCCATAGGGTTGCAGACAAAGATTGTCGGTTTGAAGTTCGCTGCTACTTCGTGGTGAGAGGTGCTGGAATAATCAAAGATAATACTCAGACATACACGCGAAAGATTCGCTTTGCTGCAGGCCCTTTGGTCGGGTCGGGTAGTAGTGGGGTTTATTATTTCTTCAGCTCATCAACTCCGATAAATGGGATAGCGCCACCGCCCGTAACCGTTGGTAGAATTCCATTCCACTTTTCAATGGCTTTGAGGTTCGCCTCAATTTTTCTGAGTTCAATAAGATCAGGCGAAATATTCATTTTCTGTAACCGCAGTGCCTCTGCTTCAGCTGTTGCTGCTGCAATTGTTTGTTCTGCCTCAATCTTAATTCTGTCAAGGTCGCGCTTTGCTTTCAGTGCATGTTGTTCTGCCGTTTGTTTTGCTTCAATGGCATCCATAAATACTTTTGAAAAACTAAATGTGACTATCGAAACAGCGTCAACAGCAATGTTGGATGCCATGAGTTTTTCGCTGAGTGCTTCTTTCATAGCCGTGCTCACCGAGGGTCTCTTGGTGATGAGTTCTTCTGCCGAGTACTTAGCAGAAACTGCTTTGGTTACTTCTTGTATTGCCGGATCTATAATCCTCTCTTTAAACTCTATGCCAATTGTTTGATAAACTACATTTGCCTTATCGGGAATGATATGATAATTGAGTGCAACAGACAAAGTTACATCCTGCAAATCGGATGATGCTGATGATGCATTGGTTTGTGTTTTCTGAACTTTAACATCCATAATGGTGACTTGCTGCATGATGGGGATCCTAAAATGCATTCCCTCATTCAACACCTTATCCTGAACGGCCCCAAAATTCAAAACTATTCCTCTTTCTCCTGCGCCAATCTGCACCCAAGGCTTAAAAAGCATTACCACTATGAGAATTACCCCGATGATTAGTAGATTCCTCCAAAGTCCTTTCTTCAAAGCACCCCGAATTGAATCTTCCGCATCATTAATATCATTTATGTCCATTTTCTATCGTTTTTTAATTATTAATTTATTTTTTGAATTTAGTGTTAATAATATTGATGTGGATTGCATTCTTTATTTTTTTTAATCCGTGAATCTGACTTTGCCTGAAATGATGTGGTAAAAGGCGCCAGTATTTTCACGCTTGCGCCTTCAACAGACTCGCGAAATACAGCGGCTCTCAAGCAATACGCAGATATATGCTGCAATCACTGTGTGTTATCAGCTTTTATTTCTATGGAATTCCAAACACCCAATCTGAGCATTGGTTATTGCGTCTTTCCCAGACTTGCTAATTAATGGGTTTTCTAATAATAATCAATAATCTGTACAATCTGTTTCTGTGAATAGCTGTTACTACTCATTAAAGTTAGAAGCACTTTGAAAATTAAAAGAGTTTTTTCTTACTGAAGCCAACCTCTATTTTTATTTCTTCTTGTTATTCAGACTTCTAAAACGTCAAAACACTTGTCCATTTTAAAAGAAACATGATGAGTATTGTACATGCGAAACTGGCGTATATCACAGCTTGCCAATAGAAAAGTCGCGTTCCCCATATTTTACGCATCCTTTTACCATATTCTTTTCTGAATGTACCAATACTAAGCTTCCAAATAAGTAAGGTGAATATTAACAAAAGCGATATTGCTATTACCAAAGTTGTTGCCATTTGTTGGGTTTTTTGTTTGTGTGTTTATTAATTGTGGATAATGTGGGTGGATAAGGTGGAGCCGATACTGTTGAAGCACATTACGTTCTACATTTTGTCATGCTTTTGTGATTTAATCATTTATGGCATTTAGCTAACTTAACATATCAGTAGTTTCTAGAAGCAATTCCTTTCTGCCATGAATGGAATTAAGAAGCATACTTATTTTCGCTGTTAAAATTCCGTTGAAATCAGATTTAAGGTTGTTTTCATCTAAAGATGCCCAAAATGATTCCATAAATTGACCATTAATTCCATTTCTTTCGCTGTTAAATGGGTATTTGTTTCTGTAGACCACAACAGAATTAAAATACAGCTCATCATTTCTATCAATCATACTACTTGAGTTTAATTGCAAATTATTGAATTTTAATAAAGCCTCGCTCGTATTTCTGTCAAACACATTAATATTTCCGGTGGTGATCAACGAATTGTATGTTGACAAATTTAACTCGTTATTGATATCAGTAAATGGTAAAAATTCATAACGTGCTATTTGAATTAACGTGTCCTTTGTTGCAAGTGAATTGGATAATCTTTTTGAAAAAGATAGCATTTTTGCTAAATCGGTACTATCTTGTTCTATTTGGGTTTTAAAATACACCAAATCAGCAGATAAATCCCTTTTTAAAGATTCAATATAATTTGCCTTAAGATTAGTTTTTTTCCTTCCATCGTTCCAATTGTTAATGGACAAGGCTATCAAGATTCCAATGACAACAAGGAATATTTCACCGATAGCATACAGCAGATATTTACTGAATTTGTTTTCAACTAACAGGGTTTGTCGAATTTTTCTAAAGAATTTAATCATAGGTCAGTGGTTGGTTTTGGATAGAGCGTAACGTTTTTGGCTGGGCGAAGATGTCGATTTTCGCCACAACCCGTAATGCCAAAATTGCCAGCATAGCCAAACCCGCGTGATGCTCCGTTTTCTTTATACTCATTCAAACCCGTTGTATACTTCATTCTGTTTATTTTCCTTGGCGATCTTAAGCGCTTCTGAACATTCACTTAATGATTTCCCTTGATTATGAATACAGTCGCAAAAGTCAATGCATTCTTGTGTGTCATCTGAATTTTTGCAATCATTATAGCAGTCCTGATAATTATTTCTCGTTTTTTTGTCGTACGCATTGATTATAATTAATGCAGTTAAAACAACAGTTGCTAATACACCAAGAAAGAATGCTTTAGGGAATTTGTTGTCAACGACTATTTCACTAGAATTACTAATTCCTGTTGATGAATATTTAAATGGCAAAATGAATTTTAATCTGTCATAGTCCCAGGCTAACAAATATAAATTAGCTAAAACCATTAGCGGGGCAGTCACTAAAGAGCCATCAAAACCAACAGCTAACGATAAAATACAAATGTTTAAAATGATAGGAAAGTAGATTACTGCACCAAGTGTAGCCGTCCTTGGAATAAGTAATAAAATGGCTGCTGTCACTTGAGTATAGCCAATAAATGGGTAGTAATAGCTAGTTTGGTATAAGGCTTCTAAATAATTACCCATCGGGTGATTAACTGACAATGTTGTAAACCTTTCATCAATAATTTTTGTCAATCCAGAAGGTATAAATCCTGCTGCTAAAACTATGCGGTTAAATACAGCGAAATATCGAAACCATTTATTCGATTTTACTGCTTTATGCGTGGCTTCAAGTTTTGTCGCTAATTTCATAAATCTTGATTTCTAAAAAAGGCGCCTGGTTGATTTTGCTGTTGTCATAAATTAGCACACAACATTCCAGGGCTTCGTGTTAGGGCTGGTTTCAGCGCACAATGTTTCAATCAAATACTTTTGTTTAAGAGCAGTTCAAAGTTTCAAGATTTCATTTCAACCGGCCTGATGAAAAACCCTTGTCATCTGCAGTTTTCCTTTATTTTCTTCAATGCTTGTGGAAATGTCCTGGTCATAAATTCCAGATGCTCATCCATGACATCTATTTTAACCTCGAGTGTGGTAGCGTTTTTTCCTTCGGTAAGCGTATAAGTTTCTGTGGCTCCAGACCATTGTTTTGTTTCTTCATCAATAGGTTGCTCTTTTCCTCCCGTCACTTTTCCGATATGTTTAAACCGTATGATATTATTAGGAATGTGTTTTTCGATGATACTGTAGATGCCACTTTGGTCGGGAGCAAGGAAGTGCACTTTACTGCCTTCTTTCCAACCATTTGTTACGGCATAAGACCCTTCAAAAAAAACACTGGCCCATTCGCGATATGAATTCTCATTCCAGAGTGCTTCCCAAATAGTGTTTTTATCAGCCTTAATATCAATCGAAAATTCTAGTCTGTTAATCATTGTTTTTTGTTTTGGCAATAGCAGCTATCGTGTTGGCTGTAGTCAGAAGCATCACGCAGGGTGCTTTGCACTATACATATTGTGGTTTGTTGTTGTTCTTTTTAATATTTTTTATGTTTCCTCATTACTTTTTCTCACATGATAGAAAAAGAAGCATGCATGATAAAATTCCTATATAAATAGTATGCTTCATTTCTGTTTTTCTAAATATTTAAGATTCTTATGAATGTCCTGTATTTCAATCAACTTGACAATATTGAATGAAATGCTTTTTCTAAGTCCCAGCATTCACTATCTGTCACCAAAAATTAATGTGTCTTGGAAGAAAATACTGTAAAAGAATGAAATTGTGCTTTTACAAATTTTCTCTGTAAGCTTAAATGATTTCTTACCATAACAAATGCTGTGTCGCCAATTACAATGACCACTAATTTGTGTATAAATCTGACAAAAGCATCTGTTTACACTTTCTGCTTTCATCCTACTTGCCCGCATCCAAGATAATGATTTGTCATGGCACATCATCCTACAACCAAACCGGAGTGAAAACTATTTTAAAGCCTGCGTGCAGCCTCATGCGCACAAGTGCTATTGCCCTCGTGGCGGCAAGTAATTATTGTTATTGGTGGTACAATGGGATAGTGGGAGCCAAGGCCTGCCGCTGTGCCGCCTGCTGCTGTGGCGCACAGGCATGGGTGCAGGCCACCGACCTACCCGCAGCGCAGAAAACCTCTGCAAAGCCAGCGCGTGGCTGAAGTTTACCCATGCCCACTTCATCGGCAATTAGGAAACGCAGAAACTGACGAGCCATCACACTTTAAAGTGCTAAAATTTGGCGTGACAGCGGTACTTTATTGCGCTCAATAGGCCAAGCATAGTTTGCTTGAACACTTCACATATATTATTAGCTGCAAAGGGTTAGAAACAGATTTCTGTATCAATGGGCCAATTCTTTTCTTCTGCCAATTTGGAATAAAAAATAGACTTAACCTCTGTGGCAGACATTATTTTGATCTCAGCTCTTTACTTGCCACATACAGATTTGCGCGAAAGTAAGTCAATAGCTTTCCCCTACAGAATATTACTTCAAGTGTATCAGCGTTTTTGCAATTTCATCACGAAGCGTTTGTGACACTTTTACTTCGTCAGCAAATTTTTTCCACTGACTAACGGTATCATTAATTTCCTCTATCATCGCTTCAGCCTTTTTATTCTTAATAGAATCACCAATTATTAAAAAGTCTTCTTTATTGATACCATTTCGTTTGCCGTTAATACTTAAAGCATGTTGGCTCACCCATTTGTGTTTTGGTTGGTAAGCATGGCACATATCATATGCCGGAGCCAACTCCCAATTCTCATCTTTCTTTAATCTGAATGAAAAATTTTTGGTGTGATCGTCACAATTTCTTGCCAGCACATTGAACACCATTCTCCGGAACATTTGCTCGGCAGCCGGATAGGATAATTTAAGTTCGCGCATGGTTTGAAAAAGTTGCTCATAACTAAAGCTTGTTACCGCATTGTAGTCGAAATGTTTTAGCGCACAAAATGTTTGAATGTGGTGTTTAACAGTACCGTTTTCACGATCAAATCTTTTGGTCACAAAATGTGCTCTGCCGTTTTCTTCTAATAGTTTAGAGGGCATCATTTCAATACCACATGCTATTGCCATGTTGTAGTAGGCCATCTCAACTCTGCCATATCCGGTGGTTGTTCCCAATTGCACATCGCTAACACCGTCCAGTTTAATCAACCAGTGTTCAAATCCCTTCGGTGCTTTGGTTTGCCCTGATTTTACTTCACCTGTTTTTTCGTTGTATGCAATTACAGCTTTGGGTCTAGCACCTCCGGCCGAAGTGCCTATTCTCAGAATTTCTATCATCGCCTTCTCTTCCTCTTTTTGAAGGTTCGTATGAAAAGTTTCTTTTTTGGAAAGCATTTTTTTTGCCATATCTACCAAACTATCTATTTCGATGGCAAACGTGTTTTTGCTTTCTTTTAATGTAGTAGGCTCAAATTCCAATGCTCCCATGCCTCTGGTGCCAATGAAACAAAGCATTTCGACCGGATTCATACTATCCATAGTCCGACCTTGCTGTGCCAACCAAATATTTATTAGTTCGTTACCATAGCGATCCGGAAGAACATCGGCTAACAATCCCGGCAGCCCCTTAAAGGTGTCTAACGATGCATCGGTTTTTTTCCTTAATGCCGGGAATTCAAATTTATTTTTTCCTGAGAAAATGGACATCTGTAATGGCGCTACATCCCAATTCAGATTTTTGAATTTGGGATCGTATTCAAACGAGGCTATACCCGTTGCATCGTTCCAGGCAACGGCACCTATCAGCTCACCCCATATTTTTACATATGCTGTATTCATTTTTTACCAGTCGCTTTTTTTTGGAGCATTCTCTTTTTTACCTCTCGCTCTTTGTCTTTTATCTTTTTCAATTTTGGCAAGGGCTAAAGGGCTTACGGATTTTTGTACCACAAATGTTTCCATCACGTGTAACTGATCCAGCACTCGCAGCACCTGTATTAAAGTTGCTAAGGTTACCGTTTCACCTCTTTCCAATAAGCTAAGCGTAGAACGACTAATACCGGCAGCATTTGCCAATACATCCTGCGTTTTGTTTTGGTCCAGGCGATGATGCCTAACAAAAGCACCTATGTGCTCAGCCAATGCTTTGTCGCTCATAGGAAGCCAGTTTTGGTATGAAATATCAGTCATAAATAGGATATTGAGTGCTATTGCATGATTTATCATGCAAATATAAGCAAATATTCTAAAATATATT
>JBBKVM010000019.1:0-3038 GCA_037968415.1 Bacteroidia bacterium
CGCTCCACTCGTCTTTGTGCAACTTGTGGGCGGCAGAAAAAATCTCTTTGCGTGTTATGTAAACCATTGCGGGCTGTTTGAAGGCTGCAAATATAGTTACAAATAACGAAAACAGGGGCAGTTTGAAGGGGTCGAAACGTGCGTTGCGGGTCATTTTCGATATATTTGTTGACGTATGAAAAAACTACTGCTGGTATGTGCCACAAGTCTTGAGATAGAACCGCTGCTGGAGCGGATGTCGGCTATGGATGCACCTGCCGGAAAAACAGGCTATTACCTGTACCGTGGGCTGATGGTAGACGTGATGCAGACTGGCGTGGGCATGGTAAGCACGGCTTACCACACGGGCCGCGCGCTCATGAGCGCCCACTATGATTTGGTTGTGAATGCGGGCGTAGGTGGCAGCTTCCACCGTTTTGTGCCTATTGGCAGCGTGCTCCATGTGGTGTCGGAAGAGATGCCGGAGATGGGTGCGGAAGCCAAGGACAGTTTTATTAGCATCTTTGACCTAGGACTGGAAGACCCCGACAGCAAGCCTTTCACCAATGGCAAACTGGTGAATAACTCAGCTACAGGCGTCACCGTGATTGAAAACCTGACCAAGGTGCATGGCATTACGGTAAACACTGTGCATGGCCAGGAAGATTCAATTCACAAAGTGTTGGCGCGTTGCAATCCTGTGGTGGAGAGTATGGAAGGAGCGGCATTCTTTTTTGCTTGCGCGTATAGCAGTATACCCTACGCTCAATTGAGAGGCATCTCCAACTATGTGGAGAAACGTAACCGCAGCGACTGGGACATTCCGTTGGCCGTGCGCAGCCTCAACAATATATTGATCAACATACTGGATGAACTGGCCGATGGCCTGATCCAGGAAACGAGCCGACACAACTGACATGAGCGATAGCATCATCATAAAAACCGGTTTCTCCCCTTGTCCCAACGACACATTTATGTTCGATGCGCTGGTGAATGGCCGCATTGATACTACACCTTTTGTTTTCGACCCTGTGATGGCCGATGTGGAAGCGCTCAACCAGATGGCCCTGCGCGGTGATCTGGATGTGACCAAGCTTTCTTTCGGTGTGTATCCGCAGGTGCAAAAAGAGTATCTGTTGTTAGATGCCGGCAGCGCGCTGGGCGAGGGCTGCGGTCCGTTGTTGGTGGCAAAAGCTAACATGAACCAAAGCGAGCTGGCCGATAAAACCATTGCCATACCCGGCCTGCACACTACAGCCTGGCTGCTGATGCAGCAATTTTTTCCGGAGGTGACAAATGTAGAAGCAATGCTGTTCAGCGACATAGAAGAAGCGGTGATCAGTGGCAGTGTAGATGCGGGGCTGGTGATACACGAAAGCCGGTTTACCTATGCGGCCCGCGGCCTGCACCTGGTGGCCGACCTTGGCGACCTGTGGGAACACAAAATGCAGATGCCGTTGCCCCTTGGGGGCATTGCCGTGCGCAGAAGCCTACCCACAGCGCACATTACCGCTATCAATCAAATGATGCAACTCAGTGTACAATATGCATTTGACCACCCGCAGGCGAGCGCAGATTTTGTGAAAGCCCACGCGCAGGAAATGGATCCGCAGGTGATGCAACAGCATATAAAACTATATGTGAACGACTACTCACTGACGCTGGGCGCGGCCGGGCGCGATGCGGTGATGACGTTGCTCGCAAAATCGGCACATAGCATACCCGATCCGCATGATATATTTGTGGGCGCGATGGCTGGGGGAAGCACAAAAAAAAATTAAACAACGGATATGATAATAGTAACAGGCGCGGCAGGATTTATTGGTAGTTGCATGGTGGGCAAGCTCAACAGCGAAGGCTACTATGATGTGGTGGTGGTGGATGATTTTTCGCACCCTGATAAAGATGCAAACCTGGCAGGCAAGAAGTTTACGCACAAGATAGATCGCGAACAATTTATCAGCTGGCTGGAAGAAAACCAGCGGCTGGTGCAGTTTGTGTTTCACATAGGCGCGCGCACCGACACTGCGGAGTTCGACAAGGAGTTGCTCAACCGCCTCAACCTCGATTACACCAAAGCAGTGTGGGATGTGTGTGTGCGGCATGGCATTCCGCTGGTGTATGCATCTTCGGCAGCTACTTATGGCGATGGCGCGCTGGGCTATCGCGATGACCATGCGCTGTCGGAACAATTGCAGCCGCTAAATCCTTACGGAATTTCTAAAAATGAATTTGATAAATGGGCACTGGCGCAGGAGCGCAAGCCATACTTTTGGACGGGGTTTAAGTTCTTCAACGTGTATGGGCCCAACGAATATCACAAGGGGCGAATGGCTTCGGTGATTATGCATGCGCACGAGCAGATAAAGGAAAAAGGGGATATGGCGTTGTTTCGTTCGCACCGCCCCGAATACAAAGACGGTGAGCAGCTGCGCGACTTTGTGTATGTAAAAGATGTGGTGGAGGTTTTATTTTACTTTATGCTGAATCGCAAACATTCCGGTATTTACAACCTAGGTACCGGCAAGGCGCGCAGTTTTCATGCGCTGGCATCGGCTACTTTTATGGCCATGGGCGCAAAGGAGAATATTCGCTTCATCGATATTCCTGCCGACATCCGCGAACGCTACCAGTATTTTACCGAAGCCACCATGGATAAGCTGCGTGCGGCCGGATACGAAAAACCTTTCCACACCCTTGAAGAAGGTATCAGTGATTATGTAAAACAATATCTTGCCGGTAATAAATATTATTAAGAATTAGAAAGTGCAGATAGACTCACTCATCAAGCAGATGTATCACAACAAAGTGATACGTTATTTTTTCTCGGCAGGCACTGCCACAGTGGTCGACATTGTGGTGTATTTTGTGATGTTCAATTACATATTGCACAAAGAAGATTTGGATGTGAATCCTACATTTGATATCACGGCACCCACCATCGCATTGATGTGTTCGTACACAGCAGGTTTATTCACCAATTTTTTCATCACCAAGTTTTTTGTCTTCAAAGCATCAAACATCCGCACGCGTATTCAGTTTGGGCGTTTTGTGTTGGT
>JBBKVM010000020.1:0-3862 GCA_037968415.1 Bacteroidia bacterium
GTCTTTAAATTGCATGGTCATTTTGGTAGGCAGCATGGCTTTACTGGCTTCATCCAACTCTATGTCCGGGAAAGATATTTCGTAAACAATGGTGCCTTCAAAGTTGCCGCCTTTTTGCGCGGTGGCGTGATGTTGCACGGCCACGGCTGCACACAGCATAAGTGCTAATCTCAAAATCAATTTCATGTTCGTATCAGTTTGGTTATGTAACCTGCAAAATAAAAAATTATTGCCACAAAGCCCGTGCGCATCAGCCTTTAGTACCCAAGTATTTTCAGCATCGACTTGGCGCTTTGCTCCTTGGCAAATAGTTTGGTGGTGAATTCGCCATCTTCATCGCGGTCTATGATCACGTGTTTGGGAGCGGGGATGAGGCAGTGTTGAATACCTCCGTATCCGCCCAACGATTCCTGGTAAGCACCTGTGTGGAAGAAACCGATGAACAGTGGATCTTTGCCTTCGAGCGTGGGTAGAAAAACCTGATTACTGTGCCATTCAGCATTGTAATAGTCATGGCTATCGCACGTTTGGCCACCCAGGTTTACTTTTTCGTATTTGTTATCCCACTTGTTGATGGCCAGCAGCAGAAAGCGTTGGTTGATGCCCCACGTGTCCGGCATGGTGGTGATAAACGAACTGTCTATCATGTTCCATTTTTCCGAGTCGTTTTGTTTTTTCTGACCTACTATTGAGAACAAGGTGGCACCACTTTCGGCCACAGTAAAGCTGCCAAACTCGGTAAAGAGGTTGGGCTCGGGCACGCCATGTTCTTCGCAAATAGCTTTTATGTTTTGTACTATCTGATCGGCCATGTAGCCATAGTCGTACTCGAACCCCAGCGAATGTTTCACAGGGAAGCCACCGCCTATGTCCATGGAGTCGAGTTCGGGACACACTTTTTTCAATTGGCAGTACACGTTGATACTCTTGGTTAGCTCGGCCCAGTAGTATGCAGTGTCTTTGATTCCGGTGTTGATGAAGAAGTGGAGCATCTTGAGTTCGAACTTTTTACTCGGCTTGATGCGTGTTTCATAGAACTCGATGATGTCGCGGTAGCGGATGCCCAGGCGTGAGGTGTAGAACTCGAAGTTAGGTTCTTCTTCGGCCGCTATGCGTATGCCGAGCTTGCATTTACCCTTCACCATTTTGTCATAGGCATTCAGTTCGTCCATGTTATCAAGCACCGGAATCAGGTTTTCGTAGCCCTGGTTGATAAGGTCGGAGATGTACTCGGAGTAGTTACCGCGCTTGAATCCGTTGCACACGATAAAAGTTTTCTTCGAAATCTTGCCCTGCTCTGCCAAATGCTTTATAATTGGGATGTCGTAGGCCGAAGAGGTTTCCAGGTGTATGTCGTTCTTCAGGGCTTCATCAAGCACAAAGGCAAAGTGAGAACTTTTGGTGCAATAACAGTATGTATATGTACCTTTGTAATCGGCTTTGGCCATGGCCACATTAAACAGGCGTTTGGCTTTTTGAATTTGCGATGAAATTTTGGGCAGGTAGGTTATTTTGAGTGGAGTGCCATATTGTTTGATCACCTCCATGAGGGGAATGTCGTTGAAGTTGAGTTCACCATCATTTACTTCAAATCCTTCCTGAGGAAATTCAAATGTTTGCTCAATGATGTCGATGTACTTGTTTTGCATGATAAATTAAGATGTAAGTGAGTTGGATGAGTGATAATTCTGGCAAGTAAGTAACCCGGATTAAATGTAAGGGAAACAAATATAGTACTTTTTGATATGCGAAATGTAAAATTTATTGAGGTTAAAAGCGAGATCGGAGCCGGCACACGTGGTGCGAGCATGGGCGTAGATGCCATTAAAATAGCCGCACTTGACTATGGAAGCACGCTTTTTCACAAGATTGCATCGGTAGAAGTGCCCAACGAAAACCAGATGTTGTTCGAAAGCCAAGGCAGTCCCTACGCCAAGCGTATCAGAGGCGTGCTGAAAATGCATGAAAAGGTTGCTGCCACAGTAGCTGCTGCAATAAAAGGCAAACATTTTCCACTCGTGCTTGCAGGCGATCACAGTACGGCAGCCGGAACCATTGCGGGAATCAAAATGGCCATTCCGCGCAGCAAGCTGGGCGTAATATGGGTAGATGCGCATGCCGACCTCCATTCTCCCTACACATCGCCTTCGGGCAATATCCACGGCATGCCGATGGCTGTAGTCCTTGGAGAAGACCACAAGGGGAATCAGCTCAACCGACCTGATAAAGATACCGTGGAGCAGTGGAACAAACTCAAGAATGTAGGTGGAATGTCACCCAAGATTACCTACAAGGACATCGTATACATTGCACTGCGTGACATGGAACCGGAAGAGCAGAACCTCATTCGTACTAACAAAGTAAAGGTGTTTACCACAGCCGAAGTGCGCAGAAACGGGGTGGAGAAGATAGCGCGCGATACGTTGTCGCATCTGTCGCATTGCACACACATCTACATTTCGTTTGATGTGGACAGCATGGACTCTTCTATTTCTAAAGGTACGGGCACGCCTGTGCGCAATGGCATCACCGAGAAAGAAGCCGGAAGCTTGCTGGTACGGTTGGTCCAAAGTGAGAAAGTGTGCTGCTTTGAGGTTTGCGAAGTGAACCCCACGCTCGACAAAGAGAACCTGATGGCAGAGAACACTTTTGAGATATTGCAACGTGTGGTGAGCCAGATAGTAAGCTAACAAACCTCTACGCACGTCATGAAACTAACCAACCCGGGATTTGAACAACCACTAAAAGAAAGTATTGCCAACGCGCTGGCTTCCCTATACAAAGTAGAGGCTGACGCTGACAGCCTGTTGCTGCAAGAAACGCGCAAAGAGTTTGAAGGCGATACCACCTTCATCGTGTTTCCCTTCACGGCCCAATCGCGCAAGTCGCCCGAGGCCACCGCACAGGAACTGGGCGAAGCATTGCTGGCAGACGGCACGCTGGTGGCGGGTTTCAACGTGGTAAAAGGCTTTCTCAATATTGTGCTGCACAACCATTGGTGGATGCAGTTTTTCAACCAAGCCCGCGCGCAGGAAGAGTATGGCCGACCTTACAATCCGGACGACAGCCTGGTGATGGTAGAGTACTCTTCGCCCAACACCAATAAGCCCCTGCACCTCGGCCACATCCGCAACAACCTGTTGGGCTTCGCAGTCACCAACATATTGGAGTTTGCCGGCCATGGTGTAATCAAGACTTGTATTGTAAACGACCGCGGGGTGCACATCAGCAAATCGATGCTGGCATGGCAGCTATGGGGCAATGGCGAAACGCCTGAAAGCACCGGCATCAAAGGCGATCATTTAGTAGGAAAATATTATGTGAAGTTTGATCAGGAGTACCGTGCGCAAGTTGCGGAACTAATAGCCGGTGGCATGGCGGAAGAGCAAGCCAAAAAAGATGCACCGCTCATGCAGCAGATACAAGAGATGTTGGTAAAGTGGGAACAGGAAGATGCCGAAGTGCGCGCCTTGTGGAAGACCATGAACAGCTGGGTGTACGCGGGCTTTGAAGAATCGTACCGTAACCTGGGTGTGGATTTCGATACCACTTATTATGAGTCGGACACCTACGTGCTGGGCAAAGCCATTGTGCAGGAAGGTGTTGACAATGGAGCATTTTACAAAAAAGAAGATGGATCCGTGTGGGTTGACCTCACGGAAGATGGCCTCGACCATAAGCTACTGCTGCGTGCCGATGGGACCTCGGTGTATATCACACAAGACCTGGGCACCGCGCAGTTGCGATTCGAGCAAGAACCGGAGACGTCAAAGCTGGTGTATGTGGTGGGCAATGAACAAGATTACCATTTCAAAGTGCTGGCGCTGACATGCAAGAAGTTGGGAAAGCCGTGGGCCGATAA
>JBBKVM010000021.1:0-3993 GCA_037968415.1 Bacteroidia bacterium
CGTTCACCGTCAATAGCTGCTGACACAATGCCTCCCGCATAACCCGCCCCTTCGCCACAGGGATATAGATTCTTGATAGTCACATGTTCAAGCGATTCCTTATGACGCGGTATGCGCACCGGTGACGAGGTTCGGGATTCAACGCCCACCAATACTGCTTCATTGGTATGAAAACCTTTCATTTTTTTACCCATTTCCATCAGACCTTTTTGTAATCGCGCGTGGATAAATGGGGGAAGCACCTCGGTCATTGGAGCTGATACGATGCCCGGCTGATAGGAGGTGGCAGGTAGCGTATCCGAAAGTTTGCCTCCTATAAAATCCATTAGTCGCTGGGCTGGTGCGGCTTGCGTTCGCCCTCCTGCGCGCCAGGCTGCCTTTTCCACTCCTGCCTGGAAATGCAAAGCCGCCAGTGGGCCATGTTGTTTTAAATCCTGCACATCAGCCAACTCTACCGACACTACCAAACCCGAATTGGCAAAAGGGGAGTTGCGTTTGGAAGGAGACATGCCATTGACTACGATTTCGCCAGGTGCAGTGGCGGAGGGCACGATAAATCCACCGGGACACATGCAGAATGAATATACACCGCGTTCTTGTACCTGTACCGCAACGCTATAAGGAGCAGCGGGAAGGAATTCGCCTCGCTGGATGCAATGGTACTGGATGCTATCGATAATTTGCTGTGGATGCTCCACGCGCACGCCTAAGGCAAATGGCTTGGCTTCTATTTCCACGCCAGCTTGGTGCAGCATATGAAAAACATCTCGGGCCGAATGCCCCGTGGCCAAAATCACCGCATCTCCACGCAACTGCTCACTTGTGGATAGTTCAACCCCAAGCACCACTTTGTCAGTAATCAATAGTCCTGTTACTTTTTCATTAAAACGGATAATGCCACCATTTTCTATGATGGTGTGCCGCAGCGCTTCTATGAGTTTGGGCAACTTGTTGGTGCCTATGTGCGGATGGGCATCCACCATAATATCAGGTGTAGCGCCATGGCCTGCCAATACTTGAAGAATCTTATCCACGTTGCCACGCTTCACCGAGCGAGTGTATAACTTACCATCCGAATAGGTTCCTGCCCCGCCTTCGCCAAAGCAATAATTACTCTCAGGATTCACAATATGATCTTTGTTGATAGCTGCCAGGTCTCGCCTGCGCGCGCGCACATCACTGCCACGCTCTATAATGACAGGTCGGATACCGGCTTGCAGTAGGCGTAGCGCGGCAAAAAGCCCTGCAGGACCTGCACCCACAATCACCACATTTTGTTTGCCTGTTGCTTGTTTGTATTCCGGAAGTTTAAAAATGTTTTGGTGATAAGGTTCGTCAACAAACACCTGCAGCCTTGCGCGTACCAGCACTTGCTTGCCTCGCGCATCTATCGATCGCTTCAGCCAGTTGAATCCGCTGATATTCGATTCATCGATACCTGATTCTCCGGCAAGTTTTGTTCTTATCCTGATCTCATCTGCTGCCTCTGATGGCAGAAGGGCGAGGTCGATCGTTTTGATCATTGTATTTGATTGCCGGAAGCCCCGGGCTATTGGTTATTCAAAGTTGAAAGTGACAAGAACGGTGCGCGAAAACATCTTATCAATGGGCGAGGAAAATGCAGATTCTTCTTTCACCAGTAGGTTATTCAAGCCATTGTAGAGCTTTATTTCTGGCGAAAATTTGAAGAGCTCGAAATAAATATCCATACCCACACCAATTTCATATCCGTAATCATTATTGATCAGTTTTACCAACTGCTTGTCATCTTCTTTTACCTTGGCTTGTGACACAAGGTCTATACTATATTTACCACCACCCAGCACATAGAACCTGTAATTGTGATATCGTTCCGACTTGTATTTGAGTAGCAAAGGCAATTCAATGAATGTGGATTCTACTTTTTTGGAAATAACGGGTAGCACCGCAGTACTATCATGAAAGGTATAATCGAGCACGCGTGAGGCAAAACTAAGCGCGGGCACAAAGCGTAAATCGAAGTAAGGCCCAAGGCGGAGGTTGCTGATGATTCCCAGATTTAGGCCGCTCTGAGGACGAGATTCCACAATGTAAATTGAGTCGAGTAGTTTGAAATCGGGAGTGTGCTGAATACGGAAACCGGTGCTGTTGATACCTAGTGAAAATCCGAAATGCAGCAGGTTTTCGTCATAATTCTCCTGATTTCGTATCCATGGTTTTTGAGCAAACGATGCAAACGAGATGATTATAAATCCCGCCACCAGGGCTAGTTTCGTTATATAGGAAGTATATTTCACTTTAAATAGTTCAGTGCAAAAGTAACATTAACGTTCTTTATAGCATTGGTAAATTGTAGCGATGCCCAGCGTGAGTTTATGTATTGAAACATTTGTATACCCGCATTGATTGAGCACTTCCACAAAGCCGTTGCCCTCAGGAAACGCGGCCACTGATTGTGGCAAGTAGGTGTATGCCGATGCATCTTTTGAGAACATGCGGCCCCACAGGGGTAATATATTGTTGAAATAAAAATTAAATATCTGCTTGAATGGGAATGTGGAGGGTTTGGAGAATTCAAGAATAGCGAACACTGCTCCGGGTTTTGCCACCCGCAGCATTTCTTCCAATCCTTTTTGTAGGTTTTCGAAGTTGCGCACGCCAAATCCAACGGTCACTGCGTCAAAAGTATTGTCCTCGAAAGGTAGTGCTTCACTGTCGCCTTGCTGCATAGTAATCATGTGCGCCAAATTTTTCTTTTGGATCTTCTTGATGCCTGCTTCCAACATTTTGTCTGAAAGGTCGAGGCCACAAATAAGCTGTGGATCCAGACGCGCGGCCTCCAGCGCAAAATCACCGGTACCTGTAGCCACATCAAGTATCTGTTGTGGGCGGGCGGGAGCAATAAGGTTAACCGCCTTGGTGCGCCATGTTTTATCAATCCCCAGCGATAAAAAATGATTGAGAAAATCGTAGCGGTGCGCAATGCTATCAAACATCTTGCGCACTTGTTCCTTTTTTCCCAACTCTGATTCTTTGTATGGCTTTACTTGCATGGCATTAATTTTATCCAACCATTAGGTGAGTGCTTGGATAGTGGTACCCGGTAGTTTTTACTTTCACACTGAGGGCAAACGCCAGCGTGAGGGGACCTATTCTTCCCACAAACATAGACAACATAATTATCGCTTTGCCTAGGTCAGATAAGCCTGCAGTGATACCGGTGGAGTAGCCCACGGTGCCAAATGCACTCACTGCTTCAAAAACCAATTGCATGATATTGGTATCGGGTTCGGTGATGGTAAGAAAGAAACATGCCATCAGCACAAAAGAAGAGGAGAATACAAATACTGAGAATGCACGGTTCAATAAGTCGTTTGAGATGGTATTTTTTCCTATTTGCAAAGTTTGTTTGCCCCTTATTGTACTGTATGCCGATAACATGATGATTGTGAAAGTGGATGTTTTGATACCACCGGCAGTGGATCCCGATGAGCCACCAATAAACATCAGGAATACCAATAAAATGAGCGTGGGAGTTCTGAGCGCGCCAATATCTACTGTATTGAAACCTGCGGTGCGCGCTGAGATAGAATGGAATACTGAGGTGATGGCCTTGGGTATAAATTTTTCGCCTGCAAGCACATTGTTTTGTTCAAGCAGGAAGAATAGCAGGCCACCAAACACAATCAACGCCACCGCGCTAAAAAGATTGATGCGTGTACTTAGGCGCAAGTTCTTCCATGGATAGCGCAGGCGTTCGCGCAAAATTTCGGGACTGAATAAATCACGCAAAGCATAAAAACTCAAACCACCCATAAATATTAACCCTGCAATAGACAGATGCAAAATGGCAGAATTGCTCACTCCGTTTTCGTACAAACCATTAGTGAATAAAGAGAAACCGGCATTGTTGAATGCGCTGATGGAGTGGAAGACGGAGAAGAAAATCTTATCCCACACACTTGCAAAGTGGAGGTTTGGATCCCATAGTGTGTAGATACTCACTGCCCCAAT
>JBBKVM010000022.1:0-35165 GCA_037968415.1 Bacteroidia bacterium
ACGGTGTGGCGCAAATCATTGTCAACACTCTTCAGAATGTTAGGGCACAATAGACGCCCCAGATTTTTTCGTTCCTGATATATTTCTTTGTCGCTGCCGCGCGAAAAATAGATGCGCTCAAAAGAGCACGACAATTTTTTCTGTGGCTCGCGAAACTGAACTTGTTTGATCTCCCCGTTTTTGCGAATCACCAATGCGTGGCCGGGTTTTACTTCCTGTATATCTTCAAACGGAACCTGAAAAGCAGTTTGTATGGCAGGACGCTCGGAGGTCACCACCGCTATCTCGTCATTGTGATAAAAATATGCGGGCCTGATGCCGTTAGGGTCGCGGAGCACAAATGCATCTCCATGCCCCAACAGGCCAGCCATGGCGTATCCGCCATCCCACCCTTTAGCAGCGCGCGTAAGCATGCGTTGCAGGTCGATGTGCGATGCAATGAGTGGCGATATCTCTTCTTTGGTTTTGCCTTCGCTTTTGAAACGCTGAAAAAGTGTTTCGTTTTCTTCGTCAAGAAAATGACCGATTTTTTCGAGCACGGTCACCGTGTCGGACATTTCGCGCGGATGCTGACCCAGTTCTACCAGTTGGTTAAATAACAAATCTACATTGGTAAGATTGAAATTACCGGCAATCACCAGGTTGCGCGTCATCCAGTTGTTTTGACGCATAAAAGGGTGACAGTATTCCACGCTGTTTTTTCCATAGGTGCCGTAGCGCAAATGCCCCAGGTAAATTTCTCCTATTGCTGGCACATTGGCTTTGAGCCATGCGGCATCATCCAGCAGCGCGGAGCTGTCCTGCGCAATTTCCGTCATGCCTTTGCTGATGCGCGAAAATATATCGAGTATGGGTTGTGCTGCATTGGAGCGGTAGCGGGTAATGTATTTACTGCCGGGAGGCATATCCAACTTTACGCTGGCCATGCCCGCACCATCTTGCCCACGGTTGTGTTGCTTTTCCATCAGCAGGTACAGCTTATTCAAGCCATAGCGTGCGGTACCGTATTTTTGCTGGTAGAATTCCAGCGGTTTCAGCAGCCTGATGAGGGCTATGCCGCATTCGTGTTTTATGCTGTCGCTCATGGGTTAAAATGCTCAATTTCAGCGCCCGGCAAAGATACTCAAATTAAGGCGAAGGAAGGCATCAGCGGGAAGATTTTCCCACCGCGGTTTTCACAAATTTCTCTTTGCGCAGGCCCAGCCACGCCAGCGCGGAGCCCGACAACAGCCACTCTTTGGCTTCATCATCAAACGGCATGCTCTCTATGAGTGCGCCCGGCTGCAATTCGCCAAGCGGAAAAGGGTAATCGGTGCCCAGCGCTACCTTGTCGATGCCCACCAGGTCTACAATGTATTGCAACATAGCAGGATCGTGCACCAGCGAGTCGAGGTAAAAGCGACCGAGGTAGTCGCGCGGGTTTACGTTGTTGTCTACCGCCACCAAATCGGGGCGCACCTGAAAACCGTGCTCTATCCGTCCGATGGTAGCCGGAAACGAACCGCCACCGTGCGCAAAGGCCACGCGCAGTTTGGGCAATCGCTCAAACACACCTCCGAATATCATACTGCAAATGGCCAGTGACGACTCAGCGGGCATGCCCACCAGCCACGGCAGCCAATATTGCGACATTTTATCTTTGCCCATCATATCCCAAGGGTGCACAAATATGGCCGCTCCCAAATCTTGCGCGGCTTCAAAAACCGGAAACAATTCGGGCGCATTCAAATTCCATGAATTGATGTGGCTGCCTATCTGAATGCCCGACAACCCTAGTTGCTTCACACAGCGCTCGAGTTCTTTTACCGCCAGGTCGGGAGCCTGCATGGGCAGTGTGCCCAGGCCGATGTATCGGTCGGGATAACGGTACACAATCTCGGCTATGTGATCGTTGAGAAACTGCGATACCTCAAGCGTGTGCTCGGGACGCGCCCAGTAGTTGAACAGCACCGGAATGGTCGACAACACCTGCACGCCCACGCCATGTTTGCTGCATTCGCGCATGCGTACTTCAGGATCCCAGCAGTTGTCTTCTACCTCGCGAAAAAATTTATCGTCTACCATCATGCGCGCGCAACAAGGCTTGTGATGATCGAGTGAAACAAATCCACCATAACCAAACTTCGCACGGAAGTCGGGTATGTGCTCGGGCATTATGTGTGTATGGATATCGACCTTAAGCGGGTGCGACATGATGTAGAAATAATTTTAGTGATTGATCAGGCTTTGTCGGGTGGCGCCATCACGGTGCCGCAGCTGCTGCACGTGCGGTGCGATTCGCTCGAATAAAATCTTTCGAACACACCCTGAAACTGAGTCATGATATTCTCGAGCGGGAAATACTCTTCATATATTTTGTGGTTGCATTTTTCGCAGTACCACTGCAGGCCGTCTTGCTCTCCTTTGCTACGCACGCGCTCTATCACCATGCCTACTGTGTTGGGGCCTCTGCGCGGCTGGTGCGGCACGCGGGCGGGCAACAAAAAAATCTCGCCTTCTTTGATGGGAATGGTCACCGCATCTCCATCGTCCTGTATGCCTACTTCTATATCGCCTTCCAGCTGGTAATAAAATTCTTCGCCTTCATTGTAGTGATAATCTTTGCGCGCGTTGGGCCCGCCCACCACCATAATGATGAAGTCATCAACCTGTGTCCACACTTGTTTGTTGCCAACCGGTGGCTTTAGCAAGTGGCGGTTGTCATCAATCCATTTTTTGAAATTAAAGGGTTTTGTAATTGCCATGGCGATTGTTTTTTAACTTGAAAGCAAGATAGCAAAAAAGACCTACACGATGCGCCAAGCAGCGAAACCACGCGTTTGGTTCGTGCGGCATTTGCTATTAAACCTTACCTTTAAAGCATGAATTTGAACCTTAGTGGAAAACATGCGCTGGTGTGCGGAAGCACGCAGGGCATAGGCAGGGCAGCGGCCATGCAACTTGCCGAGTTGGGTGCCAGCGTGACTTTGCTGGCGCGCGATGAAAAAAAACTTGCCGACACCGTGAAAGAACTGCCTGTAAAAGGTGGAGCGCAGCACGATTTTGTAGCGGCAGATTTTACCATGCCCGATGCGATGAAAATAAAGCTGGAAGACAAACTTTGGAAATCGGGGCCGGTAAATATTTTGATTAACAACACAGGCGGCCCGCCCGCGGGGCCCATCGCTTCGGCCACGGCCGATCAGTTTCTTGCTGCGTACAACCAGCACCTTATATGCAACCACATTTTGGTACAAGCGGTCATTGAGGGCATGAAAGAAACCGGCTACGGTCGCATCATCAATATTATTTCTACATCGGTGAAGCAGCCCTTGCGCGGACTGGGCGTTTCCAACACCGTGCGCGCTGCGGTGGCCAATTGGGCCAAAACACTTTCGTTGGAACTGGCTCCTTTTGGAATCACCGTCAACAATGTGTTGCCCGGTGCCACGCGCACCCAACGCCTTACTTCTATCATTCACAACAAATCTGAAAAAACGAATCATACCATATCGGCTGTTACTGATGACATGCTGAATGAAATACCCATGGGCCGGTTTGCCGAGCCCGAAGAACTCGCCAACGCCATTGCCTTTTTGGCCTCGCCTGCCGCGGCTTACATCACCGGCATCAACCTGCCGGTAGATGGCGGAAGAACAGGATCACTGTAATCACAATTATGAATCGCATCGTGCAAAAAATATTTTTGGCTTGTGTCATTTGCTTCTGCACCGCTGCGGCAGCACAAGACCCTCAGGTAATTCGCTCTGCCGGGTGGGCCATCCGCATCGACAAGCAATCTGCCTCCGCCACCAATACCACACATCCAAAACCGGTGGAGCTATACCGCGATACCAAAGACAGTGAAACGCGCGAAGGCCATTTTTACAAAATGCTATCGGTGGTGGGGAGCGTGGTGAGTTATCATTATTCGTACTATACCGAAGGCGGTGCGCACCCCAGCTACGGCAGCTGGTTTTCTACCATGGACCTCAACAACAAACTGGAGCCTGTGCACATCCTCGATTTTTTTGATGAGCCTATTTTGATGGCCGCGCTCATGCAGGACTCCACCATCAAAAGCAACATGGATTCTATGGTGACTGACAAGATGGATGTGATGCTCGACAACATTCGCTTTGATTGTGAGGTAAATTTTCAAACGCTGCCCACGTCATGGTGCATCAATAGCATAGCCGATGGCGAAGCCGAAATATGTTTTGGCCTTACGCACGGATGCGAGGTGATGCGCGGAAATTTTACACTTATTAAGATTAAGATTCCTTATAAGAAAGCACTGGCAGAAATATTTGCCGAGGCTGAGCGCAACAAAAACACCATGCAATTTTTGTATCAGGAATAAATTTTTGTGCACGATTCAATGTGACACATCGCAGCCGCAAATCAACGGCCTTTACACTCCGGAGGTGAACAATGCATGCGGCCGGCTGCTGAAAAAAAAGTTTCAAACTGAAGGTATTTTGTGTACTTTTCCTATAAGATTGTATCAAACATGAAAACCTTCACCACCATGCGGCTTATCATTGTATTAATGATTGCCGCTGCAGCCGCACCCCACTCCACCACCGCCCAGATAATTGAGTGGCAGAAAACCATCGGTGGAGACCATGTCGATTTTTTATATTCTATCCAACAAACCACGGACGGGGGCTACATCCTGGGGGGTTGGTCAATTTCAAATATTTCGGGCGAAAAAACAGAAAACAGTAGAGGTGCTTATGATTACTGGATTGTGAAAACCGATGCCACCGGCAACATACAATGGCAAAAAACTTTTGGGGGAAACAATGCAGATTGGCTATTATCCATCCAACAAACCACAGACGGGGGCTACATTCTGGGAGGTTATTCTGAATCAAATATCTCAGGCGAAAAAACGGAAAACAGTAGGGGTTATTATGATTATTGGATTGTAAAAACAGATGCTACCGGCAACATTCAATGGCAGAAAACGATCGGAGGGAGTGTAAATGATAGATTAACGGAAGCGCAACAAACAGCTGATGGGGGATATATCCTGGCCGGATTTTCTGATTCAAACATTTCTGGAGAAAAAACAGAAAACAGCAGGGGTGGATCGGATTATTGGATTGTAAAAACAGATGCCACCGGCAACATTCAATGGCAAAAAACTATTGGGGGTAACAGTTACGATGAATTGAAATCGATCCAACAAACCACAGACGGAGGTTACATCCTGGGTGGATACTCTGAATCAAACATATCGGGTGAAAAATCCGAAAACAGCAGGGGGGCGAATGATTTTTGGATTGTAAAAACCGATTCAACAGGCAACATTCAATGGCAAAAAACCATCGGGGGAAGTGGCGATGATAAATTATATTCCATCCAACAAACAACAGACGGTGGTTATATTTTAGGAGGGAAGTCCGATTCAAACATATCAGGAGAAAAAACAGAAAACAGCAGAGGTTTTGAGGATTACTGGATTGTAAAAATCGATTCTGTTGGAATTGTTCAATGGCAAAAGACCATTGGTGGCAGTAAATATGAATGGTTATTTTCCATCCAACAAACCACAGATGGTGGTTATATCTTGGGAGGTTACTCCGATTCAAATATTTCAGGTGAAAAAACAGAAAATAGCAGGGGGGGAGCTGATTATTGGATCGTAAAAACCGATGCCTCTGGAAATATCCAATGGCAAAAAACCATTGGGGGAAGTGGGTTGGACTATTTGATTTCCACCCAACTAACCACAGATGGGGGCTACATGCTTGGGGGATTTTCACATTCAAATATTTCAGGTGAAAAAACTGAGAGCAATCGGGGTGGTGTGCATACTGCTGATTACTGGATTATAAAATTGAACGATAAGTTTAACATGATTACCGGTAAACTATTTGCTGATTTGAACAGCAACCAACTGCACGATGCGGGCGAACCGGACCTCAAACACAAAATGGTAACTGAGATCAACACAGGCAGGATTGGTTTCAGCAGTGATATTGGTATCTTTTCCATTACAGTACCTGATACCGGCAGCTACAACGTGCAACCGCAATTGTTAAATTATTACAGTAGCATGCCGACTAACCACAATGCATTGTTCACAGCTTTTCAGCAAACAGACAGCTTAAACAATTTTGCCTTTCAACCCACCAGTATGTTCAACGACCTGTGTGCTTCCATCACTCCTACTTGTCCGTTCCGGCCCGGGTTCCAGGCCAGCTACATGATCAACTATCACAATGCAGGCACCACCACAATCAACAATTGCAGCATAGTGTTTCATCCGCACAGCACACTGTCTTATGTAAGCAGCAACACAACCCCTGCACAAATAAATACCGACAGCGTGGTGTGGAACATCGGCACCCTCGTGCCATTTCAGTCGGGCAGCATTGTGGTCACAGTGCTGGTGAATGTGGGCACACCCATTGGCACCATGATCAATTCGTGGGTGCGCATCGTCCCTATCATTGGCGATGTCAACCAGGCATGTAACTATGATGAGATGGCTGTAACCGTTACCGGCAGTTATGACCCCAACGACATACTGGTCAACCTAGACATGCTTTTCTCCAACCAGGTTCCAAACCCACCCTTTCTAGAATACACCATCCGTTTTCAGAACACCGGCAACGACACGGCTTTTTTTGTCAAAATTCTAAACCCGCTGGACACCACCAAACTGCAACTTAACACGCTTGAGTTGGTTGCCACTTCGCATCCACTTACCAGCATGCAATTTGTTTACCACGAAAAAAACATGCTGTTCAAATTCGACAACATCCTGCTGCCCGATAGCAACGTAAACGAACCCATGAGCCACGGCTTTGTGCGCTACCGCATCAAACCCAAAACCACGCTGGTGGTAAACGACACCATCAAAAACCAGGCATTTATTTATTTCGATTTCAACGCACCGGTTGCAACCAATACAGCTACCACCGCGGTGGTGCTTACCACAGGCGTGCCTTTAAACCCACCGCACACAGCAAGGCATCTCAGCATTTTCCCAAACCCTGGCAGCCAGTCGGTGACCATACGCGGTGCCGAGGGCGAACTAAAAATAATTGACATGCTGGGCAAAGTGGTGTACCGCGCCACAGGCCTGCCGCACAGCCAGGACCACACACTCAATGTAAGCCGCTTCCCCGCAGGAATGTACATCGTAGAATCAGGCACAGTGCGGGTGAAGTTTTTGAAATACTGACACAGTTAAAGAATGAACAAAAAGCTACATAAAGTAATTTTTTTCGCTGCTATGCTGTTGGCCCTGGCCTCACCCCACTCCGCTACTGCCCAGGAAATTGAGTGGCAAAAAACTATCGGAGGCGACCAAGGCGATTTTTTAAGTTCCGTCAAACAAACCACAGATGGAGGCTACATTCTGGCTGGATATTCAAGTTCAAATGTTTCAGGCGAAAAAACAGAAAATGGCAGAGGCGGGTATGATTACTGGATGGTAAAAACCGATGCGAGTGGCAACATCCAATGGCAAAAAACTATCGGAGGAAATAATTCTGATTTATTACAATCAATTCAACAAACCACGGATGGCGGTTATATTCTGGGGGGATCTTCCCGATCTACTATTTCTGGTGAAAAAACAGAAAACTTAAGAGGTGGGTATGATTACTGGATTGTAAAAACGGATGCAACCGGTAACATCCAATGGCAGAAAACCATTGGAGGAAACCTTGATGATAATTTATATTCCATTCAACAGACCTCAGACGGAGGCTATATCCTGGGAGGATACTCTATTTCAAACATTTCGGGTGAAAAAACACAAAATCGCAGGGGAAATTTTGATTACTGGATTGTGAAAATTGATGACACAGGCAACATACAATGGCAAAAAACCATCGGAGGAAGTGATTACGATTATTTGATGTCCATCCAACAAACCACAGACGAAGGCTACATCCTGGGAGGATATTCCGCTTCCAATATTTCAGGCGAGAAATCCGAAAACAAAAGGGGTCTGGATGATTACTGGATTGTGAAAACTGATTCAAGCGGTAATATCCAATGGCAAAAAACCATTGGTGGAAACCAAAATGATATATTGAGAGCTGTTCACATTACAACGGATGGGGGCTACATCCTGGGAGGAACTTCCAATTCAACTATTTCGGGACAAAAAACTGAAAACACCAGAGGCTTATCTGATTACTGGATGGTAAAAACCGATGCCATCGGTAACATTCAATGGCAAAAAACCATTGGTGGAAACCAAAATGATCAATTATATTCCATCCAACAAACCACAGACGATGGCTACATACTTGGAGGACATTCACAGTCAAATACTTCGAGCGAAAAAACTGAAAACAGCAGGGGCCTTTATGACTGCTGGATTTTAAAAACAGATGGAACAGGCAACATTCAGTGGCAAAATACATTCGGAGGAAACGTTCATGATTATTCGTATTCCCTTCAACAAACCTCTGATCGAAGTTTTATTCTGGGGGGAATTTCCTTGTCAAACATTTCGGGTGAGAAAACAGAAAACAACCGGGGTGGATGGGATTTCTGGATGATAAAACTAACCGATAATTTCAACTTGATTACTGGTAAGTTATATGCTGATTTGAACAGTAATCAACTACACGATGCAGGAGAGCCGGTACTCAAACACAAAATTGTTACCGAGACAAAAACCGGGAGAATTGGTTTTAGTAGTAATGATGGCTCCTATCATATTGCTGTAGTTGACACCGGCAGTTATACCGTTCTTTCACAACCTCAAGGTTATTATAACCGCAAGCCACTCAAGCACAATTCAGTGTTTACAACCATGCTGCAAACAGACAGTTTAAAGGACTTTGCCTATCAACCCACTGGATTGTTCAACGACCTTTGTGCTTCCATCACCCCTACCGGTCCTTTCCGTGCCGGCTTTCAGGCAAGTTATGTAATCAACTATTACAATGCAGGCACTACCATCCTGAGCAATTGCAGCATAGTATTTCATCCGCACAGCACACTGTCTTATGTAAGCAGCAACACAACCCCCGCACAAATAAGTACCGACAGCGTGGTATGGAACATCGGCACCCTGGTGCCATTTCAGTCAGGCAGCATTGTGGTCACCGTGTTGGTGAATGCAAGCACCCCCATCGGCACCCAAATCAATTCGTGGGTTCGCATCGACCCCATCATTGGTGATGTCAATCAGGCTTGTAACTACGATGAAATGACCATTACCTCCAGCGGTAGTTACGACCCCAACGACATATTGGTCAACTTTGACAAACTCTTCTCCAACCAGATTCCCAACCCACCCTTTCTCGAATACACCATCCGTTTTCAAAACACCGGCAACGACACGGCCTTCTTTGTCAAAATTCTGAATCCACTGGACACCGCCAAACTCAGCCTAAATACGCTCGAGTTGGTGGCTGCTTCGCACTCACTCACAGGCATGCGGTTTGCATACTTTGAGCGCAGTATGGAATTCAAGTTCGACAATATCCTGCTGCCCGACAGCAACGTGAACGAACCCATGAGCCACGGCTTTGTGCGCTACCGCATCAAACCCAAAACCACGCTAGTGGTAAACGACACCATCAAAAACCAGGCATTTATTTATTTCGATTTCAACGCCCCGGTTGCAACCAATACGGCCACCACCGCTGTGGTGCTTACCACAGGCTTGCCACCATACCCACCGCACACTGCAAAGCAACTCAGCATCTTCCCCAACCCTGGCAGCCAGTCGGTGACCATACGCGGTGCCGAGGGCGAACTAAAAATAATTGACATGCTGGGCCAAATAGTGTACCGCGCCACCGGCCTGCCGCACAGCCAGGACCACACACTAATTGTAAGCCGCTTCCCTGCAGGCATGTACATCGTAGAATCGGGCACAGCGCGGGTGAAGTTTTTGAAATACTGACACAGTTAAAGAATGAACAGACTGTTACATAAAGTAATCTTGTTAGCCCTGGTGTTGGCCCTGGTCGCACCCCGTCCCACAACCGCACAAGAAATTGAGTGGCAAAAAACCATTGGAGGAAATGATGACGATGAATTGCGCCATTTACAACAAACCACAGACGGAGGATATATCCTGGGTGGAAGTTCTTGGTCAAACATCTCAGGCGAAAAAACCGAAAACAGTAGAGGATATAATGATTATTGGGTTGTAAAAACAGATTCCACCGGCAATATACAATGGCAAAAAACCATCGGGGGAAACAATTATGATGAATTAAGTTCCATCAGACAAACAACAGACGGGGGGTATATCCTGGGTGGTTTTTCGAATTCAAATATTTCAGGAGAAAAAACTGAAAATAGCCGTGGAGATTTTGATTACTGGATTGTAAAAATCGATGCCATCGGCAACATTCAGTGGCAAAAAACCATCGGGGGTAGTGAAAACGATTACCACTATTCCGTACAGCAAACTTTGGAAGGGGGATACATATTGGGCGGTTGGTCCCAGTCCAATATTTCAGGGGAAAAAACTGAAAACAGTAGGGGGTTACGCGATTATTGGATTGTAAAAATTGATTCCAACGGCAATATCCAATGGCAAAAAACAATCGGGGGCAATGGAAGTGAATTTTTGCAGTCCATTCAACAAACAATTGATGGGGGATTTATATTGGGCGGTTGGTCCGAGTCAAATGTTTCAGGTGATAAAACTGAAAACAGCAGAGGATATGATGATTATTGGGTTGTAAAAACAGATTCGACCGGAAACATCCAATGGCAAAAAACCTTTGGGGGAAGCTGGGATGATTGGTTATATGCTATTCAACAAACTACGGACGGGGGTTATTTAATGGGCGGAATGTCGCTTTCAAGTATTTCAGGAGATAAAACAGATAGTAGCAGGGGAAACATGGATTACTGGATTCTAAAAACCGACACTATAGGCAACATCCAATGGCAAAAAACAATTGGGGGAAATACAACAGATGATTTAAGGGCTATTCTACAAACAACAGATGGAGAGTACGCTTTTGCAGGACATTCTGGTTCATCTATTTCTGGTGAAAAGACTGAAAATCCTCGGGGTGCTTGGGATTTCTGGATTGTAATTACTGATTCAACAGGCAATATTAAGAGGCAAAAAACCATTGGAGGAAACGGTGGTGATTTCCTAACATCCATCAAACAATCGGCTGACGGAGGGTTCATCATGGGTGGAAGTTCCTGGTCAAACATTTCTGGTGAAAAAACAGAAAACAGAAGGGGAGGAAATGACTATTGGATCATAAAATTAACCGATCAATTCAACCTGATAACGGGCACAATGTATGCAGACCTGAACAGCAACCAACAGCATGATATAGGTGAGCCTACCTTTAAAAACAAAAAGGTCACCGAGCTCAACACTGGCAGGATTGGGTTCAGCGGTAATGATGGTGTCTATTCTGTTTCCGTATTGGATACAGGCAACTATACCGTGCGGGCAGATCCTCAGAATTATTTCACTAGCATGCCCCTTACCCACAATGCCATGTTTACAGCCATCCTGCAGTCAGACAGCTTAAACGATTTTGCATTCCAACCCACTGGCCCGTTCAACGACCTGTGTGCTTCTATCACGCCTACGGGTCCGTTCCGGCCTGGGTTCCAGGCCAGTTATATGATCAACTATCACAATGCCGGCACCACTACCATCAACAATTGCAGCATGGTGTTTCATCCGCACAACAGTTTGACTTATGTGAGCAGCAGCACAACCCCTGCACAAATAAATACCGACAGCGTGGTTTGGAATATCGGCACCCTGATGCCGTTCCAGTCGGGCAGCATATTGGTTACCATATTGGTGAATGTGGGTACGCCCATCGGCACACAAATCAACTCGTGGGTGAGAATAGATCCTATTGTTGGCGATGCCAATCAGGCTTGCAATTATGATGAAATGGTTAACGCTACCACCGGCAGTTACGACCCCAATGATATTTTAGTTAACAAAGACACTTTACACGTTACCCAGTTTCCCAACGCGCCCTTCCTCGAGTACACCATCCGATTCCAAAACACCGGCAACGATACGGCTTTCTTTGTCAAAATTTTGAATCCATTAGACACCTCCAAACTCAGCCTCAATACACTTGAGCCTGTAGCTGCATCACACCCATTGACAAATATGCGGTTTGCATACTTTGAGCGCAGCATGGAATTCAAATTCGACAACATCCTGCTGCCAGACAGCAACGTAAACGAACCCATGAGCCACGGCTTTGTGCGCTACCGCATAAAACCCAAATCTACGCTGGTGGTAAACGACACCATCAAAAACCAGGCAGCCATCTATTTCGATTTCAACGCACCGGTTATCACTAATATAGCGACAACTATCGTTGTCATTCCACAAAAAAATCCTGAACCGCCCTCACCGGAAAACACATTGCTAAATTTTCCCAACCCAACACAATTGCAAGTGACCATACGCGGTGCCGAGGGCGAACTAAAAATAATTGACATGCTGGGCAAAGTAGTGTACCGCACCACCGGCCTGCCGCACAGCCAGGACCACACAATCAATGTGAGCCGCTTCCCCGCAGGCATGTACATTGTAGAATCGGGCACAGCGCGGGTGAAGTTTTTGAAATATTAAACCAACTAAACCATGAACAAAATGCTACATAAAGTAATCTTTTTCGCTGCTATGCTGTTGGCCTTGACCGCACCCCGTCCCTCCTCCTCACAGCCAATGGTTCTAGAATGGCAAAAAACAGTGGGAGGGAACAATAATGATCTTATCTATTCAATAATTCAAACCACAGACGGGGGCTACATTTTGGGGGGAACCTCCGCTTCAAACATTTCAGGTGAAAAAACAGATAGCTGTAGGGGCGATTATGATTTCTGGATTGTGAAAACCGATGCCCACAGGCAATATCCAATGGCAAAAAACCATTGGGGGAAACGGTTCAGATGGTGTAAGTTCTATTCAACAAACTTTGGACGGGGGCTTCATCATGGCGGGAACTTCCAATTCAAATATTTCGGGTGAAAAAACAGATAGCAGCAGGGGCGGGTATGATTACTGGATTGTGAAAACCGATGCCACCGGCAACATCCAGTGGCAAAAAACCATAGGAGGAAACTATTATGATTACTCATCATCAATTCAACAAACCACAGACGGTGGATACATACTGGGTGGATTTTCCGCGTCAGATATTTCAGGTGAAAAAACAGAAAATAGCAGGGGTAGTCTTGATTACTGGATTGTAAAAACCGATGCCATCGGCAACATCCAATGGCAAAAAACTATCGGGGGAAGCGACTATGATGAACTTCGTTCCATTCAACAAGCCAGTGACGGGGGCTACATCTTGGGGGGAGCTTCCACTTCAAATATTTCTGGAGAAAAAACTGAAAACAGCAGGGGCCAAAGTGATTACTGGATTGTGAAAACCGATGCAACCGGCAACATACAATGGCAAAAAACTATTGGAGGCAATGCTGTAGATGCACTAAAGTCAATAAAACAAATAACAGACGGGGGTTATATCTTGGCGGGAACTTCTTGGTCAACTATATCAGGCGAAAAAACAGAAAACTGTAGGGGTGGTGAAGATTACTGGATTGTTAAAACCGATGCTACTGGCAACATTCAGTGGCAAAAAACCATCGGGGGCAATGATTCAGATGCACTAACAACCATAATACAAGTCACAGACGGGGGTTATCTTTTAGGAGGAACTTCTTGGTCAAATATATCAGGCGAAAAAACAGATACCTGCAGAGGTGGATCTGATTACTGGATTGTAGAAATCGACACCTCTGGAAACATACAGTGGCAAAAAACTATAGGGGGCAGCGGTCATGATTGGTTGAATTCCATTCACCAAACTAATGATGGGGGTTACCTGCTTGGGGGATACTCAGAATCAAACGTTTCAGGAGAAAAAGCAGAAAACAGCAGAGGTGGCGATGATTACTGGATTGTAAAACTAACGGATCAATACAATCTGATAACCGGCAAAGTATTTGCTGATTTGAACAGCAACCAACTGCACGATACCGGTGAACCGGTTCTTCCACACAGGATGGTTACCGAGTCCTCCAGTGGCCGCATCGGTTTCAGCAGAAATGATGGTACTTATTATGTTTCAGTTTTGGATACCGGTACCTTCACGGTAAACCCGGCTACGCTCGCCTATTATAATGCTTGGCCCTTAGTGCATACGGCTCAATTCACTGCTATGCTGCAAACAGACAGTTTGAACGATTTCGCTTTTCAAGCTACCAATTTGTTCAATGACTTGTGTGCTTTCATCACGCCTACGGGCCCGTTCCGTGCCGGCTTTCAGGCCAGCTACCTAATCAACTACCACAATGCAGGCACTACCACCCTCAACAATTGCAGCATGGTGTTTCATCCGCACAACAGTCTGTCGTATGTAAGCAGCAACACAACCCCTGCACAAATAAATACCGACAGCGTGGTATGGAACATCGGCACCCTTGTGCCGTTCCAGTCGGGCAGCATTGTGGTTACGGTGCTTGTGAATGTGGGCACACCCATTGGCACCATGATCAATTCGTGGGTGCGCATCGATCCCATAGTTGGCGATGTTAATCAGGCATGCAACTACGATGAAATGGCCATTGCCACCATCGGCAGTTTCGACCCAAACGACATTCTAGTCAATAAAGATACTTTGCATGTTACGCAGTTTCCCAATCCGCCCTTCCTCGAATACACCATCCGCTTTCAGAACACCGGCAACGACACCGCTTTCTTTGTAAAAATTCTAAACCCGTTGGACACTACCAAGCTGCAACTGAACACACTTGAGTTTGTGGCTGCCTCACACCCATTGACAAACATGCGGTTTGACTACTACCAGCGCAACATGGAATTTAAATTCGACAACATCCTGTTGCCCGATAGCAACGTGAACGAGCCCATGAGCCACGGCTTTGTGCGCTACCGCATCAAACCCAAAACCACGCTGGTGGTAAACGACACCATCAAAAACCAGGCGTTTATTTATTTCGATTTCAACGAAGCCGTCATCACCAACACGGCCACCACCGCGGTGGTACTTACCACAGGCGTGCCGCAAAGCCCACCGCACACGGCAAAGCAACTCAGCATCTTCCCCAACCCCGGCAGCCAGTCGGTGACCATACGCGATGCCGAGGGCGAACTAAAAATAATTGACATGCTGGGCAAAGTAGTGTACCGCGCCACCGGCATGCCGCACAGCCAGGACCACACAATCAATGTAAGCCGCTTCCCCGCAGGGATGTACATCGTAGAATCGGGCACAGCGCGGGTGAAGTTTGTAAAGCAATAAACCGGAATAAACCCCTTCCCACGTCATCGGCCAAAAACCGATTGTTAAATTTGCCTTAGCTTTATTGTCAGCATTCACAAACTGAAGACCGCATTGGGCGCTCTGCGCCACTGTGTACATCGCCAACCGCACACATGGAACAACTACAAAACTATATCAACGGAGCACTCACCGCACCCACCACCAACCGCTATCTGGATAATTACAACCCGGCTACGGGCAAGGTATATTCACACATTCCCGACAGCGATGCCAACGATGTAAACCTTGCGGTGCAAGCCGCACGCGCGGCATTTGCCGGATGGTCCACAATGGCTGCAGAAAAACGGTCGGAATATTTAATGCGCATTGCCTCGTTGATTGAAGACAACCTTGAAGAATTTGCGGTAGCCGAATCGCGCGACCAGGGCAAGCCCGTGTGGCTGGCGCGCATGGTTGACATACCGCGTGCGGTGGCCAACTTCCGTTTTTATGGTACGGCCATTTTGCATTTTGCCAGCGAAGCCCACCCCATGGAAAACACCGCCATCAATTACACACTGCGTCAACCGGTGGGCATAGCGGGTTGCATCTCGCCATGGAATCTGCCGTTGTATTTATTTACCTGGAAGGTAGCGCCTGCCCTTGCCGCGGGCAATTGCGTGGTAGCCAAGCCTTCGGAAATTACACCCATGACGGCATACATGCTATCGAAACTATGCATAGAAGCGGGGCTGCCCAAAGGGGTTTTCAATATCGTTCACGGCACTGGACCGGGCGTGGGCGAGCCCATAGTCGCGCACCCCGATGTGAAGATGATATCGTTTACCGGTGGCACCAAAACCGGAGAAGCCATTTCGCGCATAGCCGCGCCCATGTTTAAAAAGCTGTCGCTCGAACTAGGTGGAAAAAACCCCAACATAATTTTTGCCGATTGCGATTTTGAACACGCACTCAACACCACCATCAAATCATCTTTCAGCAACCAAGGTGAGATATGCCTGTGCGGCAGCCGCATATTTGTTGAAAAGCCGATCTATGAAAAATTTCGTGATGCACTTGTAGAAAAAACCAAAGCACTCACCGTAGGCAACCCCGCGGCCGACCACAACCTGGGCGCCATTGTGTCCGAGCCACACATGGAAAAAATTCTTTTCTACGTAGACCTCGCCAGGCAAGAAGGTGGCAAGGTATTGTGCGGTGGCGATCGCTTGCAAATGGAGGGCGAATTCAAAGACGGCTGGTACATCAGCCCGGCTGTGATAGAGGGCCTGCCTGCCAACTGCCGCACCAACATGGAAGAAATTTTTGGCCCGGTGGTGACCATCATGCCTTTTGAAACCGAAGACGAAGTGATAGCGTGGGCCAACGCCACCGACTACGGCCTGGCCTCCACCGTGTGGACACAAAACCTGTCGCGCGCGCACCGCGTGGCCGCGAAGTTGGAGGCCGGCATCACCTGGATCAACTGCTGGCTGCTGCGCGACCTGCGCACACCATTCGGTGGCATCAAGAACTCTGGCGTAGGCCGCGAGGGCGGTTTGAAGCGCTCAAGTTTTTTACGGAAGAAAAAAATGTGTGCATCCGATATTAAACAAGCTGAAATTTAACCGCTAATAATTTTCGTAAAAGTCGATTTGGAAATCATCTATTAAGATGAGTTGCTTGCCCGGATTCCAAATAAAAATCTTAATCCGATCATCGCGCAGTTTGAGCTGGGGCATTTCATAGGTCATCTGCACTACGCCCCAGCTGTTGAGTGGCACAAAGTGTTCGAGTTTGTAGGCAAGCCATTTGTAGTTGTCGTCTTTGTGCGAGTGCAAGCTGATCACCAATTGTGCATCATCAAACTGTTCTGTCACTTTCACATTCACCCGCACACGCACTTTCTCTATTGGACGGTTTGTTATTTTTAAAATCCGTTGCTCATAAGTAGGACTGAATTGAACTCCTTTCATATTGACAAAATGAGTTTGATTGCCTGCGGCCGAATCACGCATCACCACGCTGCTATCCTGGCCCCACACATCACCCGATTCAAAGTCATTCATCACACTGAAATCAGGCGCTGGCACCAGTTCGTAGCCAGCACTGGGTTCGCGGCTGAACAAAGACAACATGCTGAATTCTTCGTGCTCCACGCTCTTCACCACGAACGGATACTTTACCGAAATAATATCATACACTTCGGCAGATGATGGTCGCAACCAGGTGTACAACAGATAAGGTGATTTTGCTGTGTCCAACAGCGCGCGCAAGGATAAAAGTTCTTCGTTAGTCTTGGATGAATAAATTTCGAAGTCTGTGGGCTGGCCTAGTTTTTCAAAATAATAATCAAGGTAATAGCGATCATTGACGTTGGCCACTTTCAAAATATTTTCACTGCCAAACTCCTTATTCCACTCCATGGTTTCAGCAGCCACATCACGAAAATCAGCAAAGTGTGTGGTGCGGTAATATTGTTTTTCAGATACGGTACTCCATATTGAAACGATGCTGATGGCGGCAATCAGGAAATAGTTGAGCTTCGTATTTTGCACATTAAAAAACGAGAATCCCAGAATCAGTAAAAACGGAAACGAAAACAACAAGATGGAATGTTGCAACACCGGATTGCGATAGATGGAATAATAATATCCGATCAAAAGTGGCGATGCAAAAAAGACGAGCGCCAAAATGTGATTGCGTTCAATCTTAAATTTTTTCTGCGCCATGGCCATCGCCACTATGCACACCACTGCCAGCGCAAATGCTGTCTGCACATACACCGATGAATTAAAAATATAATTGAAGTGCGTAAGTGGCCAGTCGGAATCGGGCGGCTTGAGCCAGCCTTCCTCATTACCCACCCCACCTATACCAAACTGATAAAGAAAAATAGGTAGATGCGGAATGTACAACACTAACACCGCAAGCGCGGCAAGGAGGTAGTGCCTGAGCACCTGGCCGCGCGCGATTGCCAGCCCCGCAATGCCACTGATAATCAACAATAGAAATGCGAAGTAATGTGTATACGTGGCAAGGCTTGCCGCCACCACATATCCGATCAATGTTTTTTTGTCGGTGTTGCTTTTCAAAATAATGCGGCTCCAGAAATACATGGCCACCAGCGTAAACAAAAGGCCCGGACTGTAAGGCCGCGCCACCTGACTGTACAACAATGGAAAATGCAAAAATGCGATGGCCGCAGCGGCTGCAAGTCCGGTGTACTTGTTGAACCAGTCGCGTCCAAGCACATAAACCAACACAATGCTGGCGGCACCCATCAGCGCAAATGGCAACCTCAGCGCAAAGGCCCCGTTGCCAAAAAGTTTAACCCAGTAATAAATAAACAACTGCACACCGGCAGGATGGAAGTCACCCGTTTTTACGCCCAGCATGAAGAGTTCACCAATTGAGTTGAATCGTGTTCGGTACAGCGCACTCAGTTCATCGTTGAAAAGCGAAAACCCATCAAGATGATACAAACGCAGCGCAGTCCCTGCCAGCACGATGAAGAATAGTGCCAGTCTGGATGAAGTAAATTGAAATTTTTGTGCGCTTGTTGTTTTCACAGATTACAATTTGCAACTGCAATAATAGACAACAACATGATGACAATGAAAAATGGTCAGTTGCGTCTGCCCATGTATATCATTACATAATACATAAGCACTGCAAGCGATGAGATGGCGGCTACTACATAGGTAGTGGCAGCCCACCACAGTGCATCTTTGGCTTTGGTGTGCTCCTGACTGGTGAGCATGCGGTTGCCTTCGAGCCACACGAGCGCCCTGCGGCTGGCGTCAAACTCTACAGGCAACGTGACAAAGCTGAATAACGTCATGCCCGAAAAAAGAATGATACCAAACATCAGCAAGCTGGGAAAAGTATTGATAAGCAGTATGCCGGCCAACAACACCCAATGCACAAATTTGGAAGTCACACTCACAATAGGAACCAATGCAGATCGTAACTGCAAGAAGCTATAGGATTTGGCGTGCTGCACAGCGTGTCCACACTCGTGAGCAGCCACCGCGGCTGCCGCAGCATTGCGACCCAGATACACTTCCTTGCTTAGATTCACGGTATGCTGAAGTGGGTTGTAATGATCTGTCAGTTGGCCCTCTACACTCAGCACCTTCACATTGCTGATGCCGTGATCGCGCAACATTTTTTCTGCAATTTCTTTTCCGCTCAAATTATTGCTCAACGTAATTTGAGAATACTCTTTGAAACGCTTCTTGAGCTGGTTGCTTACCAACCAACCAATAATCATGAACAAGAAAGAAATAAGATAAATGCCTATCATCGATTTTTATTTTTGGAACACAAATTTACAAAATTTCATGTTTCAATAACATCTGTTACCTTGACGCAAACACAGTAAAACATTGGCATGATCACCAATCACACTATATATTTTCCGCTTACCACACTTTTGGGAAACGATGTGGTGGTTCAAAACATTTTACCGGTGGGAGGGGGAAGCATCAACGAGGCTGCAAAAGTGGAAACCACTGCCGGCACTTATTTCGCCAAGTGGAATAGCGCGAAGGCGCACCCGGGAATGTTCGCAGCTGAGGCTAAAGGGTTGAACATATTGAGGCAAGCCACAACACTGCGTGTGCCGGTAGTAATCGGCATAGCGGAGCATGAAGACGTGGGTTTGATATTGATGGAATGGATTGATGGTGCGAATAGACAACCTTCGTTTTTCAGCAAACTGGGTGAAGGGCTTGCGCAAATGCATCGTGGTACACAATCACAATTCGGCCTCGACCACGATAATTACATAGGTAGTTTAAAACAATCCAATACCCAAGCAGACTCGTGGACCTCGTTCTTTATCAGGCAGCGTATCGACCCGCAAGTTCGACTTGCTGCAGATGTCGGCTTGCTACACCAAAAAGATATTCAATCTTTTGAGGCGCTGTATACAGAGCTGCCCAATATTTTTCCTGTTGAAAAACCCGCGCTGGTGCATGGCGATTTGTGGAGCGGAAATTTCCTTTGCGATGACAAGGGCCTGCCCGCGCTCATTGATCCTGCCATCTACTTCGGCCACCGCGAAGCCGACATCGCCATGACGATGTTGTTTGGTGGATTCGATGAACAGTTTTACCAAAGTTACCACGCTGCCTTCCCTATGGCAAATGGCTGGCGCGAGCGCATGGACATCTATAACCTGTACCCGCTGTTGGTGCATGTCAACTTATTTGGCGGTGGATATCTTGCGCAATTGCGCGCTGTTTTATCCCGATTTTACTGACAATAATAATTACATTTGAACCCATGCAAAATGACTCCTCTCGCATTAGTTCTTCGAAAGCTCCCGAGCCTGTAGGCGCGTACCCTCACGCGCGCAAGGTGGGCGAGTTGCTGTTTCTCTCGGGCGTAGGCCCGCGCGAAGTTGGCACCAAAAAAATTCCCGGAGTAGAATTGGATGAACAAAATAACATTGTATCATACGACATTGAGACCCAATGCCACAGTGTGTTTCGCAATATCCGATACATACTCGAAGACGCAGGCTCATCGTGGGACAAGATTGTAGATGTCACGGTTTTTCTTACCAACATGAAAGACGACTTTGCCACCTACAACAAAATTTATGCAGAGTACTTTAAAGACAACCAACCCTGCCGCACCACCATCGAAATAAAAAGCCTGCCCACACCTATCGCTATTGAATTGAAGGTAGTGGCCCTCGCCTGATACCATCCAAAACCACCACACTTAAACAATAAATCATGAGCGTTCCATTGTACATTGTAATGTTGAATATTGTAGCGTTCGTCATCATCGCGATTCCTATCAAGCCGCTCCAATTGCCCATGCAAATTGTTTACATACTTGTGGAAATGGCCATACTCGCATTTCTGATTTACCATGCTTATGATGCAGGCGAAACCCGACAGTATTATTTACCCGGTTTGATTACCGTTTTGTTGCTCAACAAAATTTATACGGTATTCAAAGACAACCAGGACGACTAGCCCTCATACGCCCGCCTCTATTGGCATTTTTAAAAACATCCCCTTAAACAAGGCACTTTGTAGCCTTTTATTTGCTATTTTTGCACCTCTTTTTTACGCAAATAAAATTGGCTAATACACACAAATACAAAGAATACAAGCAACTGGACCTCACCGCCACCAACATTTCGATATTGGAGCGTTGGGAAAAAGAAAATACGTTTGAGGAGAGCATGCGCCTGCGCGAGGGCAGCCCTGCCTATACATTTTATGAAGGTCCCCCTTCGGCCAACGGACTGCCCGGCATCCACCATGTGATGGCGCGCACCATCAAGGATATTTTTTGCAGATACAAAACCATGCAAGGATTTCTGGTGAAGCGTAAAGGCGGATGGGACACCCACGGCCTGCCCATAGAACTGAGTGTAGAAAAGACATTGGGCATTACCAAAGAAGATATTGGCACCACCATTTCGGTGGCAGACTACAACAAAGCCTGCCGCAAAGAGGTAATGAAATACAAAGATGTGTGGGACGACCTCACGCGTCAGATGGGCTACTGGGTTGACCTTGATGATCCTTACATCACCTTTGAAAACAACTACATAGAAAGTGTGTGGAGCCTTTTGAAAAAATTGTACGACAAGGGGCTGCTTTATAAAGGCTATTCGATTCAACCTTATTCACCAGCCGCGGGCACAGGCCTTAGTTCGCACGAACTCAATATGCCTGGCGCATATCGCGATGTGAAAGACACTACTGTAATCGCGCAGTTTAAAGTGGTGGCCGATGAACAATCGGCTGCGTTGCGGGCCGCTACCGATACGGATGTATACTTAATAGCCTGGACAACCACACCCTGGACCCTGCCTAGCAACACCGCGCTGGCCGTGGGCGCAGGGATTGAGTATTCAGTAGTTAAAACAATTAACGCATACACACACTTACCCGTTACGCTGGTGTTGGCAACCGATCTGGTGGCCAAATATTTTGACAAAGAAGCTGAAGGCAAACCGCTGGATAGCTACACCGAAGGATCCAAATCGATCCCCTATTCGATAGTCTCTACAGTAAAAGGCGCGCAGCTTGTGGGCTTACACTATGAGCAGTTGTTGCCTTACGCACAACCCGAAGATGGTGATGCCTTTCGTGTGCTGGCCGGTGATTTTGTCACCACCGAAGATGGCACCGGCATCGTGCACCTTGCGCCCAGCTTTGGTTCTGATGACTTTCGCACGGCACGTCAAAATGGAATCGGCTCACTCACGCTGGTCGATAAGCAAGGCAAATTCACTGCAGAAGTAACTGACTATGCCGGTGAATATGTGAAAGAAGAATATTTAGACCCGGCACAAAAACCCGCGGACTACAAGAGCGTGGACGTGCGCATAGCCATCAAACTCAAAGAAGAAAATAAAGCATTTAAAGTAGAAAAGTACGAGCACAGCTACCCGCATTGTTGGCGCACAGACAAGCCCATATTGTACTACCCGCTCGATTCGTGGTTTGTAAAAACGACCGCATGCAAAGAGCGCATGATAGAACTCAACCGTACCATCAACTGGAAACCTGAATCAACCGGAACTGGTCGCTTTGGCAACTGGCTCGAAAACCTGGTGGACTGGAATCTTTCGCGTTCGCGCTTTTGGGGAATCCCTCTTCCCATATGGGTTTCGGAAGATCTGAGCGAGCGCATATGCATAGGCGCGGTAGCGGACCTGGCTGTAGAAATAGACAAAGCGGTGAGCGCTGGCCTGATGAAAGAAAATCCGCTGCGCGATGCGGATGGTAAGGTCAATTCAACCTTTGATCTCCATCGCCCAACAGTGGACGACATTATATTGATATCGGCTACCGGCAAGGCCATGAAGCGCGAAGCTGATCTCATTGATGTGTGGTTTGATTCGGGTGCCATGCCTTATGCGCAATGGCATTATCCATTCGAGAACAAAGAATTATTTGAACAAAACTTCCCGGCCGATTTTATTGCCGAAGGTGTGGACCAAACGCGCGGTTGGTTTTTTACACTGCACGCTATTGCCGTAATGCTGTTCGACTCGGTGGCATTTAAAAATGTAGTGAGCAACGGCCTGGTGCTTGACAAAAACGGAAACAAAATGTCGAAACGATTGGGCAATGCGGCCGATCCTTTCGAGACCATAAAAACATATGGCATAGATGCCACGCGCTGGTACATGATCAGCAACGCACAACCATGGGACAATCTTCGATTCAATACCGATGGCATCACCGAAGTGCAGCGCAAATTCTTTGGAACCCTCCACAACACCTACGCTTTCTTTGCATTGTATGCCAACATTGACAACTTTGACTACAGCGAAAAAGATGTGGCAATCGACCAAAGACCCGAACTGGACCGTTGGATATTGAGCTTGCTGAATACACTTATTAAAGATGTGACAACGGCATATGATGAGTATGAGCCTACCAGGGCCACGCGCCTTATTCAGGATTTCACCAATGATCATTTGAGCAACTGGTATGTGCGGCTTTCGCGCAGACGTTTTTGGAAAGGTGACTACAGTGAAGACAAAATTTCGGCTTATCAAACATTGTACACTTGCCTTGGCACCCTCACCAAACTGATGGCTCCGGTAGCTCCGTTTTATGCCGATCAGTTATACCACGACCTGGAATCAGTAGCGGGAAAAGACCAACAGAAATCGGTGCATCATTGTTTGTTTCCCATAGCCGATGGCTCTCTGATAGATGCCGACCTGGAAAAAAGAATGGACCTGGCTCAACGTATTTCCTCTATGGTGTTGTCGCTTCGCAAAAAAGTGAACATAAGAGTACGTCAGCCTCTTGCCAAAATACTGGTGCCGGTGCTGAATGATAATATGCAGCAACAGGTTACCTCCGTAGAACCATTGATACTTTCAGAAGTCAACGTGAAAGCGATTGAATACGTGACAGATACGTCAGGTATTTTGGTGAAAAAAATACGACCCAACTTCAAGGTGTTGGGGCCAAAAGTAGGCGCGCAGATGAAGGAGGTGGCACAGGCGGTGGGCGAAATGGAGCAAAAAGATATATCAGCGCTCGAAAAAACGGGTAGTCATGCGATACAAATCACTAACAAAACCATCAGCTTAACAATTGAAGATGTGGAGATTACGAGCGAGGATATTCCCGGATGGCTGGTGGCCAATGAAGGTGGAGTCACCGTGGCACTGGATATAGACATAAGCGAGGAGTTAAAGGAAGAAGGCCTGGCACGCGAGATTATTAATAGGTTGCAAAATCTGCGAAAAGACAAAGGTTTTGAAGTAACCGACCGTATTGCATTGAAGATAGCCAAGCATGATGCTTTGAACGCCTCTATTTCTAATAATTTAACCTATATTTGCAGCGAAATTTTAGCAGATTCACTTGAATTAGTAACTGAGCTGGATAAAGCTGAGTCTGTGGAGATTGAGGTAGAAGAAGGAGTAAAAACATTAGTATTAATCAACAGGTACGAAGAAAATGGCAAAAGCAACTAAAAAAGCTGCAAAAAAAGCAGCCCCTAAGAAAAAAGCTCCGGCAAAGACTAAGAAAGCCGCTGTAAAAAAGTCAGCTCCTAAGAAAAAGGCAGCACCTAAAAAGAAAGTAGCACCCAAGAAAAAAGCCATTGCTAAAAAAGCGGTGAAGAAGGCTGCCCCAAAGAAAAAGGTTGCTCCTAAAAAGAAAACTGCTCCTAAGAAAAAAGCCGTAGCCAAAAAGAAAGTGGCTAAAAAAGTGGTGAAAAAGGTAGCTAAGAAGAAGGTTGCACCTAAAAAGAAAGTCGCTAAAAAAGTGACCAAAAAAGTGGTGAAGAAAGCAGCTCCTAAAAAACCTGTGGCCAAAAAAACAATAAAGAAAACGGTAAAAGCAAAAGCAGCGCCTAAAGCAAAAAAGCCTGTGTTAAAGCCTTTGAAGAAGGTAACCAAGCCGGTAGCTAAGGTGTCGAAACCAATTGCAAAGCCAACACCAAAACCTGCAAAGGTTAAGGTACAAGCCCTTCCTATAGTGAAACATGTTCCTGCTCCAGCACCTGCACCTGCTAAGCCAAAAGGAAATGAAAAGAACAGGTACAACGATTCTGAATTAGCAGAATTTAAGGCGTTGATATTGGACAAATTGCAAAGCGCACGCAGGGAGCTTTCGAACCATCAAAACACCCTCAATAATTTTAACAACAACGGCACTGACGACACCGCATCTACTTTCAAAGTACTTGAGGATGGATCGGATACGCTGGCAAAAGAAGAAGCCGGCCTCCTTGCCGCCCGCCAGAAAAAATATATTGAACAATTGGCCAACGCGCTGGTTCGCATCGAAAACAAAACTTATGGTATTTGCCGTGTCACCGGCAACCTCATTCCAAAAGAACGTCTTCGTGCTGTGCCTCACACCACGCAAAGCATAGAAGCAAAAAACAATCAATACAAAGACTAGTCACGCTATGACTGAAAGGTTGCACTCTTCACACAAGGGGTGCAACTTTTTTATTTTTACCCAACTCCCCAACAAAAGACTCCATTGAAAAAACCGATCATTCTGATTTTTGTCATTCTGCTCATTGACCAGCTGCTCAAATTCTGGATCAAAACCAATATGTATCTGGGGCAGGAATATCTGATTGCCGGAGATTGGTTCATCATACACTTTACCGAAAACAATGGCATGGCTTTCGGTTTTGAGTTTGCAGGTGAATGGGGGAAACTATTTCTTACCGGATTTAGAATTATAGCAATTGGTGGTATTGGCTGGTACTTATATGACTTGGTGCGCAAAGGTGAACCCAAAGGATTTATCTATTGCATAGCCCTGGTGATGGCCGGTGCGATTGGAAACACTATCGACAGTGTTTTTTATGGTGCTTGGTTTACACACAGCCATTACCAACTGGCTACATTCAATCCAATAGAAAGTTATGGCACCTTTTTTCAAGGCAAGGTGGTTGACATGTTCTATTTTCCAGTACTTACCGGACACTATCCACAGTGGTTTCCGATGTGGGCTGGCGAAGAATTTATCTTCTTCAGGCCTGTGTTTAATATTGCCGATGCATCCATATCCATCGGCATCATAGTGATCATCATCATGCAAAAACAATTTTTTGCCCATCATGACAGTCAACCTGTTATGAATCAGGACCCAACCACTGAGCCTGTGTCTGAAAACTGACACTTATAATCGGCTGATTATCCTTAACTTTATGGTTCTCTTACGGACATTACCTTTCAAATACACAAAATGAAATTTAAAACAATCCTTGCTGTGGCAATTATTTTGCTGTCGGCATCTGTCTCTCAAGCGCAGCTGAATGTAAACTTCCTTGGCCGACTGGCATACAACATGCAGCCTGGACAACGCTTATCTAACATAAGTGGCTTCGCAGATGCCGTTGGAAATGAATATGCTTTGGTGGGTGCGCCAGGCGGGCTTTCTATTGTAGATGTGACCAACCCTGCCACGCCTGTTCAACTTTTCCTGGTGCCCACACAAGGTGCTACCGGCAACCAAAATAACTGGCGTGAGATAAAGACCATAGGAAACTATGCGTACGTGACTACAGAAGCGGGCGGTGGCCTGCAGGTGGTGGATCTCAGCAACTTGCCTGCCAGCGTAAATCACATCAACTGGACTGGAGACGGGACAATAGCCGGCAATTTGGGACGCATACACGCGCTGCATGTGGACAATGATTATGCATATTTATATGGCCCTTCGGGATTGGCCAACGGTGGCATCATCATAGTGAATGTATCAAACCCAATGGCACCCACTTATGCAGGCATGTATGACTTGCACTATGTGCACGATGGATATGTGCGCAACGATACGGTGTATGCATGTGAAATTTATCAAGGGCAGGTAGCTATTATAGGTGTGACCAACAAAGCAGCACCTTCGCTGGTTACCACAGTAGCCACACCCACTGCCTTTCCGCACAACAGTTGGCTGTCTGACGACAGCAAAACAATGTTCACTACGGATGAAAACTCGCCCAATGGATTGGGCTCTTATCTTGCTTCTTTTGACGTATCGGATAAAACAAACATTTCCGAACTCGATCGCATACAAGCCACTCCCGGAAGCGGGTCCGTGGTGCACAACACACATGTGATAAACGATTACTGTGTTACTTCATGGTACCACGATGGCATCACCATAGTGGATGCCGCACGCCCGGCCAACCTCATACAGGTCGGCAATTATGATGTGTCACCATTGACCGGCAATGGTTACAACGGGGTATGGGGTGTTTACCCCTGGTTGCCCTCGGGCAACCTGCTCGTCACCGACCGTGACTCAGGACTCTACATTCTAGGTGCCACTTACGTTCGCGGTTGCTATCTGGAAGGCATTGTAACCGACAGCGTTACAGGCATGCCTATTTCCGGTGCATTTGTTGAAATAATCTCTACACCCGTAACCGAACTTTCTAAAATTACCGGAGATTATAAAACCGGTTTACCCACAGCCGGCACATACAACGTAGTTTTCTCCAAGGCAGGGTATTATGACAAAACTTTTACCGGTGTTACCCTCAGTAATGGCATGCTTACAATTCTCAACGCGCCTCTGGCCAGTATCTCCACCGGCATTGCTCAAGCTGATTTAACAAATGAGTTCGTCATTCACCCCAACCCTGCAAGCACACAAATCAACATCCAATATGCTGGATCTGCCAACACTGATTTTTCTGTTTCCATCACCAACATGGTGGGGCAGCAAGTGGCAGCGGCAAGCAATCGCTCAGCGCTTACTTCCACAATGGTAGATGTAAGCAGCCTTACGCCAGGCCTGTATCTGTTGCACATTGCAACAGCCAAAGGCATCGCAATAAAAAAGATTGTAAAGCAATAATTCTAGCGCGCTACGAGGCCGGCTTTTAATAAATACTCGGCTATTTGTACTGCATTGGTGGCAGCGCCTTTGCGCAGGTTGTCACTCACTATCCACATGTTCATCGTGTTGGGATTCGATTCATCAATCCGCAACCGGCCTACAAAAACATCGTCTTTGTCGTGAGCAAATCGTGGCATGGGATATTCAAATTTTTCGGGATTGTCCAGTAATGTTACACCCTCCGCGGCTGTCAACAAATTTCGCACTTCGGTCAAATCAATTGGTTTTATAAACTCCACATTTACCGACTCGGAATGCCCGCCCACCACAGGCACGCGCACTGCCGTAGCGGTAATGCGCAGGTAGGGTGCGCTAAATATTTTTCTGGTTTCATTCACCAACTTCATTTCCTCTTTAGTGTAACCATTGTCTAAAAAAACATCGCACTGCGGAATGCAATTTTTATCAATCGCATATTGGTATGCCATGTTTTCAGACTTGCCATGCGCGCGCTCGTCTTCAAACTGTTGCACGGCCTTGGCTCCCGTTCCAGTCACCGATTGATAAGTAGAAATAACCAACCGGGAAATTCCGTATGCTTTGTGCAATGGCGCAAGGGCCACCACCATTTGAATGGTCGAACAATTGGGGTTGGCAATGATCTTGTCTTCAGCTGTAATTTCGGAGGCGTTAATCTCAGGTACCACCAGTTTTGTGTCGGGGTGCATTCGCCAGGCCGATGAATTGTCGATGACAAAAGTACCTTCGCGCGCAAAAGCTGGCGCCCACTCCAAAGAGGTAGTGGCTCCGGCTGAGAAAATAGCGATGTCGGGCTTGTGCGAAACGGCTTCTTTTACGGTGCATACCTCCCACTCTTTGCCGGCATACTGTATCTTCTTCCCTGCTGATTTCTCCGATGCCACAGGAATTAATTCCGTCACCGGAAATCCGCGCTCTGCAAGTACTTTTAACATTACCGTGCCCACAAGGCCGGTGGCTCCTACTACAGCTACTCTCATGCTATTTTATGAATTGAATTAATTATACTTCAAAACTACAATTTGTTTACTTTTATCTCTGTCCATTTTGCAAATAAAGCATTATTAAGCAAGTGTGTTCGCTTTAATTACCCTGGCCTCTATGAAAACCAACATCTCTATTATACGCATCGCCTTTTTGTTAAGCTTCTTGCTGCCGGCATTATCACAAGCGCAGGTAAGTACTTTTCCTTACGCTGAAGGTTTTGAAAATACTTTCACCACAGGACTCAACGTGCAGTTTTTACCAAACTGGACCGGCAACGAGGTTCAAACCAGCACGCGGATTTTTCGTGATGGCACCAACCAACAAAATGGAACCGGAGCGCTGGCAGTAATTCCAATTAGCTCTTTTACTGCCGACATTGTTCTCGACCTTAATTTTTCTTCGCTCAACAATGCCATGGCCAATTTTTCGGCCCGCACTATAAAAAACAGCACCGGCACCCGACCCGCGCTTGTCAATTTCTCTACTTCTATTGATGGTGGTACTTCTTACACACCCGCCACATTGATAGGCTCCGCTGTTGCATTTCCAAATGCCACCACACCCTTCGCGCCCTACAGTTACAACTTTGCGTCTAACACCAACGGACAAGCATTGGTGAAATTAAAAATTACTGTTGCGCAATCGCCCGACAGCACGGGCACTACTGCACGTTTTGTTTTGGACGATTTTTCCATTTCAGGCACCGTGGTAAACGACACCATTCCACCCACACTCTCCACCGTCACCGTAATTTCCGGAACACAACTCGATGTTAAATTTTCTGAACCCGTCACACAAGCAACCGCACAAAACACAAGCAACTATTCGGTGAATAATGGAATCGGTAATCCTATTTCTGCAGTGCGCGATGCAATTGATTTTTCGTTGGTCCATCTCACATTCGGATCTGCTTTCATTCCCAACACCAGCTACATCATTACTGCAAGTTCTATTTCCGATCTGGCTGGAAATATCCTATCATTTTCAAGCGGAAATTTCAATGTCTCACAAATACAATCAGCAGACGTAATCATTAGCGAAATAATGGCCGACCCCGACCCTGTGGTGGGTCTTCCTAATTTTGAATATCTCGAACTTTACAACAAAACCACCAACGCTATAAATCTTACCAACTGGACGCTCACAGCCGGCAGCACAGTGAAAACTTTTGGTAACATTTCAATTCTTCCCGATAGTTTCTTAATTGTATGTACCGCCACTGCTGCTAGTTCGCTTTCGGTATTTGGGCCGGTTGCATCCATCTTAACATCGTCCACCACACTTACAAATGGTGGCATTACGCTGGTGTTGAAAAACGCAGGCGGCCTTGTCATCAATCAGGTATCATATAGCGACACCTGGTATGTGGATCCCTCTAAAAAAGATGGTGGCTGGTCATTGGAAATAATCAACCTCACGCTGCCGTGCTCCAATGCGGGCAACTGGCGTGCCAGCATCGACCCAAGCGGTGGCACACCGGGCAAACGCAATAGCATCAACAACACAGCTCCCGACACCACGCCACCAACACTTCTCAGTGCCACCGTAATTGACACCAACAAAGTGGTGATTTGTTTCAGCGAATCGGTAGACAGCACTCAAGCCGCCAACATCAACAATTACAATATCAATCCATTTGTAGGATCACCCCTTTCGGTGTTGGTTGCAGGGCCACTTTTCAACTGCGCCACGCTCACATTGCCATTCAACATCGATTCGGTAAATACATACACGGCCACCGTTTCTAACATTGGCGACTGCTCCGGAAACATGATCGCACCTAATTCGTTCATCAATTATTCAGTGGGCTTTGCCGGTGATTTTCTCGATGTAATCATCAACGAAATAATGGCCGACCCAGATCCTGTGGTGGGTCTGCCCAATTACGAATATCTCGAATTGTATAATCGTACAGCCAACACGGTGGCGCTCAACAACTGGACACTCACACATGGTACCACTGTGAAAACATTTACCAATATCAACATGCCGGCACACAGTTATTTGATATTGTGCACGGCCACAGCAGCAGGAGAATTAGCCCAGTTTGGTCCGGTAACTCCCATTCTTACATCTTCCACTGCACTTACCAACGCTGGCACATCACTCAGTTTACGCAATGCAGGCGGTAAAATAATTCATGCGCTTACCTACAGCGATTCGTGGTATGTGGACGGAACTAAAAAAGACGGAGGCTGGTCGCTCGAGCGTATCGATCCTGATTTTCCATGTTCTAATCCAATGAACTGGCGAGCATCGGTGGCGGTGGCGGGCGGCACACCGGGAAGTGCCAATAGTGTGGTGGGGTTTTTCAACGATACACAAGGCCCCAAGCTGTTAAGGGCTTCGCTCACTTCCAATACCACAGTTCGATTGTTTTTTAACGAACCATTGGATACCCTTGGCATCCTTAATCCTGCTCTGTATAGTATAGACAATGCACTGGGGAATCCGGTGAGCGTGGCATTGCCTGACGTCAGTTTCACCATTATCGACCTTACGTTGAGCGCGGGCGTGGTGGCCAACAAAATTTATACGGTCACAGTCAATGCTTCGGTAAAAGATTGCAAAGGGAATGGAGTAGCGCTGCCTGCGCGCGGGCGGTTTGCGCTTGCCGATAGCCTGATGCCAAATGATGTAGTGATAAATGAAATATTATTCAACCCATACACAGGAGGAAGTGACTTTGTTGAATTGTATAATCGATCGCAAAAATTCATACAACTTGCCGGCACAAAATTAGCCAGTGCCAGCACCGATAATGGAAGCCTTACTTCAATCAAGGATATCAGCAACGAAGGCTACATGCTTTTTCCTGGTGAATATGTTGTACTAAGCGTGAGCCCCGACAACGTAAAAGCAAATTATCAAACACCAAACCCCGATGCTTTTATCAATATGTCTTCTATGCCATCATTCAACAATGACAAAGGATATGCGGTATTTCTGAATAACACTGCAGTGCGCATCGATGAATTTTCTTACACCGAAAAAATGCACTACCCATTGTTGACTTCCGTAAAAGGAGTTTCACTTGAGCGCATCAACCCAAACCGAGCAACGCAAGACATTACCAACTGGCACTCGGCAGCGCAGCAGATAGGTTTTGCTACACCCGGCTATCGCAATTCGCAATACAGCGAAACGATTTCAAGTGGAGGCACACTCAGCATCGAACCCGAAATATTTTCGCCCGATAATGACGGGGTGAGTGACGTGGTGAACATGCATTATACTTTCAATGCTCCGGGATACGTAATGTCAGTGAATATTTATGATGCGCGCGGCAGGTTGATAAGGCAATTGGTGCGCAACGAACTTCAGGGTGAATCGGGCGTGGTTTCGTGGGACGGCATTACCGATGGAAATGAGAAAGCGAGAATTGGTGTTTACGTGGTAATGCTTGAAGCTTTTCACACCAATGGCAACATCGAGAAAATTAAGAAACCGGTAGTGGTTGCAGGAAAATTATAGTGATTTGTGAAAATTGAATTGTAATTGAAACAAAAAGCAGCCTGTTTAACGTTTTTTAGATGTTTCGCTCTTTTGAAACAAACCTATTTTTCTATACTTTTAATTTTTCTCGGATTAGTCACCACATAATATTTTTCAATTATCCGATTTAGTTTAGTAATACTCATTGCAAGTTGTTTTGCGTTTAAGAGTCCTGATGGTGTTGTAAAAAAGCAACTCACCGCGACTCGCGTAGAAACTGCACCCAAAATTGACGGTAAGCTGGATGACGAAATTTGGAAAACAGCCCAGATATATTCAGGCTTTACCCAAAACGAACCCAACCCGGGTCAGCCTTCTATTCAAAATACCGAAGTGCGGATTGTATATGATGATCAGGCTATTTATATAGGTGCATACATGCACGATGTTTCGCGCGATAGCATTTACAGGCAGCTGACCGCTCGTGATGATGACAGCAACACCGACCTGTTTGCCGTGTTTTTTGACACTTACAACACAGGAATTAGTGCGTTCGCACTGGGCGTGACTTCAGCAGGCGTTCAGTTAGATGCGTTGCTGCAAGTGAGCAATTTTGATTTTAAGTGGGATGTGGTGTGGGACAGCAAAGTGCAGATAGATGATAAAGGTTGGTGTGTGGAAATGAGGATCCCTTACTCCGCTTTAAGATTTTCAAAAAAACCAGAGCAGCTTTGGGGCATAAATTTTATACGGCAGATCAGGCGGGTGCGCGAGGTATCGTTTTATAATCATATCAATCCTGATATACAAGGAATGGTAAATCAGTCCGGGGAATTGTCTGGTATTCAAAATATTGAATCCCCTTTGCGACTTTCGTTTTATCCGTATCTGAGTACATCATTGGATCACTATCCATTCAACGAATCCGGCATCAAAAACACCTCCACTTCTTTTAATGGCGGCATGGATGTGAAGTACGGAATCAGTCCCAGCTTTACGCTCGACATGACTTTGATTCCTGACTTTGGCCAAGTAGCAAGCGACAACAATGTGTTGAACCTTTCTCCTTTCGAAGTGAGGTTTGATGAGAATAGACAATTTTTTACCGAAGGAACTGAGTTGTTTTCAAAAGGTGGATTGTTTTATTCACGCAGAATTGGAGGCAGACCCGTGAATTTTTTTAATGTCTACAACCAAATAAGGGATGGTGAAACAGTAAAAGAAAATCCAAGCGAAGCCCGCTTGATAAATGCTACAAAGCTATCGGGGCGCACACCCGGCAAATTGGGCGTAGGTTTATTTAATGCTATGACCTCACCCACTTATGCCACCATCACAGATGCTGATGGAGGAGAGTATGAATTACTTACTCAACCTTTTACCAACTACAATATTTTTGTACTGGATCAAACTTTGAAAAACAATTCTTCCATCAGTTTGGTCAACACCAATGTAATGCGCGAGGGCTCTACCTATGATGCAGATGTAACCGGACTACTTTTCAATTTTTACAATAAAAAACGATCTCATTCTGTATCGGGATCAGGAGCGCTGAGTCAAAAATATGGCCTGGCAAGTGGTGATGAATACGGACACAAATATGCATTCTCGTTTGGCAAAGTAAGCGGTAAGTTGCGCTACGAAGTTTGGCACAATACTGAAAGTGACACGTATGACCCCAACGATGCAGGATTTCTTTTCAGCGGCAACGAACGCAACTTTGGTGGCGGGCTCTATTATCAAAATTATGACCCGGGAAAAACATTTGTAAACAGAGGCCTTGATGCTTCCATATTCTATGGCCGTTTATTTGCGCCAGATAAATTCACCAATCTAGGCATCAATTTGGGTGGGTATGGTGTATTTCACAATTATCTGGGTGCAGGCGTATTTACTTATGTAGAACCTGTGGAAACTTACGATTACTTTGAAGCGCGCGTGCCTGGAAGAAAATACAATTTCCCGATCAATTATAATTTTGGCGGTTGGGTATCCTCAGATTATCGCAAGAAATTTGCCCTGGATGTTAATTCGAATTATAGAATATTTGATGAACTCAAGCGAGCGAGATGGAATTCATCCATTTCGCCACGCTATCGATTTAACGATAAATTCAACATAATTTATTCGTTTTCCTACTCGGATTGGCCAGACGATGTGGGTTATGTAGATTCTGATGGAGATCCCAAGATTATTTACTTTGGTGCCCGGCACCTTAATATTTATGAAAATAGAATTACCACCAACTATATTTTCAATCCCAGGTTTTGGATAAAGGTAAAATTGCGGCAGTATTGGTCAACTGCCAAATACACACAGTTCTTTGAGTTGGATCAGGAAGGCGATCTGCAACCTACATCGTACAACGAAAACAACGATGTTAACTTCAACGCATTCAATGTCGATTTTAATTTTGTGTGGAGATTTGCTCCTGGATCTGAATTCAGTTTTGTGTGGAAAAACCAAATATTACATAGAGGCGATGCAGTGGTTGCGGATTTCTACGACAACCTCAAGAACACTATTGATCTGCCACATTCAAACAATGTGTCTATCAAGGTGCTTTATTATATCGACTACCAACGCATCAAAAGCATTTTTTAAGATTTATTATTTCTTTTTATTTGAATTATTATATCCATGTTTTTATATATTCAATTTTTTATATATATTT
>JBBKVM010000023.1:0-42041 GCA_037968415.1 Bacteroidia bacterium
TTCAATTCGGCCGGTGATTTGTTCGTGGGTGGTGAAACAAAAAACAGCACCGGATCGAATCAAGATATGTTTGCCATAAAATATAATGCTGCAGGCGTGCAGCAATGGGCGACCATATATACGGATGCGACATCGACCGTGGATGAATACATTCGCAAAGTAGTAGTGGATGCTACAGGCAACGTATATTTTACCGGCACTGATTATCAGGATGGGTATGTTACTTGTATTAGAAACGATGGCACCCAAGGCTGGCGAAAGAAATGGCGAGGACCTGTAACTAATGGCGGTGATGTTTTTCACAGCATAGCTGTTGATCCGGCCGGCAATGTGTACGCCACAGGGCGCGGGGTGTGGCCGGGACCCAACTATTATGGCAATGGCGGATTACCTAATATGATCATCACAAAATATAACATGGCAGGCGATTCGCTATGGACCTACCGCTGTCAGGATTCGCTTAATAGCTCAATGGCATTTGACATCACATACCGCAACGGAAAAGTATATGCGGGTGGATTTGTTACCGACACCGCTTATATAAATGAAAATCTTTACACCATCATACTCGACACATCAGGCAATGCAATGGCGGAGTGGAAATTTAATGGGCGCGGAGACGCAATTACAATGGGGCAGTTTGTAGAAACAGATGGCAACGGCAATGTGTATTGTGCCGGCACCACCGACAGGCTTTATGGAGAAGGGTATGACGTGACGATTATAAAATATGACCCCAATGGAAATCTTCTGTGGGATAAATATTACAGTTCATTTGGCTGGAACAACGACACTGTAACGGCCATGCAATTTGACCCTATGGGCAATCTCATATTGTGCATATCAACCGATTCGGCCAAGTTGAAAAACAATTACAAACTATCATTACTGAAAGTGGATCAGAACGGCAATTTTATAGATACCGCCTGGTATGTGGGCAATGGCAGCACGCTGGCACGCTCCATGGACATAAGAAGTGATGGCAGTGTTGCGCTGGCTGTGAGCTCGAACATCAATGGAGGGATGGTGTTGTTTTTTGACAACGCTTTCAATGCATCATGGGCTGCTAAAATAGACTCTACAGTCTCAGCGATATCGCGAGCCAACAGTGTAAATTTTATGGCGGGCGGAGATTTTGTGGTTGGTGGATATTCACAAGTGTCTGGTGTGTCAGCCGGGCTGGTGCAACGGTATACAGGAAGTGGTACCAAGCTGTGGACTGCTTCCATAGACTCAGCAAACACATCAGATGAGGTGCGCGATGTGCATGTAAACACAGCAGGCGAAGTAGCCTTTACCGGTTCGTCTGGTGCGGTAATAATGGTAGGGAAAATTGTGGGCGCAACGGCTAACTTGTTATGGCGACAAGTTTACAATCCTACATCCACAACTAGTGAATTTGGCGTGAAAGTGAGGCACACACCAGCCGGTAATGTTGCATTGATCAGCCGCGGGTGGACAGGATTTGTGGCCCGTTATTATACTATCCAGTATAGCGGGGCTGGTGCATTTCAATGGGCGCAGGTGTACAGTCAAACCGCCAGCGATCGCGAGCCGCTTGAACTTATTGTAGAACCTTCAAACCGTGTGGTGACAGCCGGCTGGGCCATCAACAGCGTCACAACTAATTATGATTATGTGCTTGCCGGTTACACGTCAGCCGGAGCGGTGGATTTTATCAATACTTATACCACGCCTATTATATCAGGATTCTCCAGTTGGGATCAGCTTCGTGATATGACGCGCGATGTGCAAGGTGGATTTGTCGTAACCGGGCAATCTGCACGCGAATTCTACAACGATTTTTTATTCAAAATGCTGACCGTGAAATTTGGCGGCATTTGGGTAGGCGAGCCTCAGGCCGTGGTGTGGCCAACGGGGTTGGCAAGCGTATTTCCGAATCCTTCCAACAATGGTCAGTTTACCATATTAGATGCAGCGCAAAGTGCCATTACCCACGGTCATGTTTACAACATGCAAGGGCAGTTAATTACCACACTTAATCACAAAACTGATGTGGTAGATTTGATCGGTAGCAAAGCTGGCATATACGTGTTGGTGGTGCAACGGGAAGATATGACGACTGAGAAAATAAAGCTTGTGGTAAATTAATTTGGTTTATTTTGAGGAGTTGAATTACAAACCAAATATTTTCTGCAGACGATTAAAGAGCTAATCTATATTTGATTAATTTCAATCGTTCAAAATATCACTGAATTGTATGAGTGCTGTAGATACATCTCACCTAACAAGACAATTTCCAATTTGGATTTTATTTTTAGTAACTATCACATTGGCTTATTCGGATGCCAATTGCCAGTCGCTTAATGCAGGGATAAGAATCCAAAAAACTCAATATATGTATTGGGAAAACGGAATTACAGTTCAGTATTCATCTCAAAAACTGAAACCAGAAAGATTGTATTTTGGATTTGATTATATATCCTCACGGTTTGGAACGGCTTTCCACTCTAATGCCATTAAACAAGATAACTTTCTGATATCTGGAACTTGGTTATTTAATCCCAACAAACCCTATCATTTTTATTCCCGATTGAATCTGGGGTATTTTTATTCAGATCTCGAATTTGAAATGTTTGACGAAGTGCCCAACACGGCTTTTTTATTTTCACCTGAAATTGGCTTGAGGTACAACCCAATTAATATGCCCATTTCATTTAATCTTGGGACAGGATACTATCTGTTTACTTCAAAAGATGGCTACTCCCCAGGCACTTTACAACCGCTTTACTTTCATTTAGATTTTTCTTATTTCATTCTCAAATCTTCTAATAATGAATAAACTGTTACTCATACTTCTATGCATTTTGGCATGCAGCCCAATATCATGCAGCGACCCGGATATAACGGATGATTTGCTAGACGGTAATATTATTTTTGACCCTTCTCTTTACAATCCGGAAAAATTCTTGGTATCTGCAAAATACCCCAACCCAACTACGAATGATTTGAGCAAACACATCATACTTACAATTCACGGCTATTCGGCTTCTACTTTTGAATGGGAAGAGTTCAGTAACTGGTCTACGGATACAAATTATAGGATATCCCAAGTATTACTCGATGGCCATGGCCGGGATTACAATTCGTTTAAAGCATCCACATGGCAAGACTGGAGTGCTGCAATTACCAGAGAATATGAGCTGCTTGTTGGACTTGGATATACCAAGATAAGCATGGCAGGCTCTTCGACAGGAGGCACATTAATATTGAGACTGGTTAGTGGTGGTTTTTTTAATGCGCATCTAGCTCCAAAAAATCTGTTTCTAATCGATCCCATTGTAGTTCCCTCTAATAAACTGCAATCTATAGCCGGAATTATTGGGCCCATGATAGTTTACATAGAAGTTGACCAGTCGGCTCAGCAAAACAATTATTGGTATCGATTCAGGCCTACTGAAACAATCAATCAATTAAATAAACTGATGAAAATTGTACGAAAAGATCTTGAAGATGGCATCAAGTTGCCTTCAAATACTCACATGCAAGTTTTTCATAGTACACACGACCCTGTGGCAAGTTCAACAAGTGCAGTATTAATATACAAAGGCATGCAAACAAACGCGGGAGGAAAAATTGAAATGAACATGATGGATTCCGACATACATGTTTTTACACGACTTGCCCTACGAACGGATATTACAGCTTTACAAATTGCCAACCAAACTTTAGCATTTACACAAATTGCTCAAAAACTTAAGTAAGTTAGATGTCATCAGAAATTTTATGAATTTTAAGATTCAATGGATAGAAATAAATTTCTCAAGACACTTGCTATATTACCATTGGTGGGAGCAGCCATGAAACTAAAAGCATTAAATAGCATCATTGAACCCTTTGCAAATTCCGAGCGCATGCCGGTTTTGTTTATGGGACATGGCAGTCCGATGAATGCCATTGAAGACAACGAATTTTCTAAACAATGGCAAACGCTTGGCCTCACGCTACCTAAGCCAAATGCCATACTGTGCATTTCCGCACACTGGGAAACCAGTGGCACTTTTGTGACTGCAATGGAATTGCCAAAAACCATTCACGACTTTGGTGGATTTCCACAAGCATTGTTTGATGTGCAATATCCCGCCCACGGCCATCCCGCTCTTGCCAAACAAACGAAAGACATCATCACCACAACTGAAGTAGGACTTGATGACAAGTGGGGACTCGACCATGGCGCCTGGAGCGTAATTAAACACCTCTACCCTCAGGCCGATGTGCCGGTTATCCAATTGAGCCTTGACTATACACAAGGAGCAAAATATCATTATGAGTTGGCAAAGGAATTAGCTGCACTGCGCGACAAAGGCGTGTTAATAATTGGCAGCGGAAACATGGTTCACAATCTGCAAATGATTGCTTGGGATAAAATGAATGCCAAAGAATATGGTTTTGAGTGGGCCATTGAAGCAAACGACAAAATGAAAAAGTTTATCCATGAAGGGGATCATACATCACTTATCAATTATAAATCGATGGGAAGGGCGTTTGATCTTGCCATTCCTACGCCCGAGCATTATTTGCCATTGCTATATTCACTTGCATTGAAATCGGAAAAAGATTCCATCAGCCTTTTTAACGATAAAGCTGTAGCGGGTTCTATAAGTATGACGTCATTAATTATTGATGGCAAGTGACTAAATTATTTTTTCATTGAACACCTTGCAATTAATCGTCCATTACAGCCTACACCTACTACTTCCCGGGTTGGTGGCATGGGTATTCTATAAAGGCACTTGGAAGAAAGCGTGGATTATCATGCTTGCTACTATGCTTGTTGACCTTGACCACTTGCTGGCCCAACCTCTATTTGACCCTGCACGTTGCAGCATAGGCTTTCATCCGCTCCACTCATACCCTGCCATTGGGCTCTACGTGGCCCTTCTCTTTTTCCCCAAGTCCCGCCTCATTGCCATTGGCTTATTGCTACATATGCTTACCGATTACATTGATTGTCTTTGGATGCATACCGTTTCTACAAATTTGTAAATAGGCCGTGCAAGCAATTTGCACACAACCGCAATCCTGCTATTTTTGCTTAAGTTCATTTTTTGAAATTTTTAAACCTTTCTAATCAGGCACACCATGAAAAATATTTTTCTCTCCACGATCCTCATCACATTTTTCTTATCACTGTCGGCACAACAAGCCATGACCCCCGAATTGCTTTGGCAACTTGGAAGGGTTAATGCGGTTGGCCTCACGCCTAACGGCAAGCAATTGGTGTACTCCGTGACCAAACCAAATGCAGAAAGCAATACCAGCTCTACCAAAACGTACACAGTTCCGTTAGAAGGTGGAGTGGCAAAAGTGGTGAAGCCTGAAGAAAATATTGTGGCTGATAAGAGCGTATCGCCCAATGGCAAATACAAGATCACCATGAAAGATGTAAAACTGACCAAAGTGTTCGGCAATGACTATTATCCTGAGTTAGAAAAATCAGATGTGTACATCTATGATGCACTTAACTATCGCCACTGGGATACGTGGGAAGATGGTGCTTACAGTCATTTGTTTCTGCACACATTGACGAATGGAAAACCGAACGAAGGCAAAGATTTGATGCCAGGCGAGCCGCATGATTGTCCGACCCAACCATTTGGCGGTGATGAAGATTTTACCTGGCGACCCGACAGTAAAAAACTGGTGTATGTGACAAAGAAAAAAGCAGGCACCGCATATACCGTGAGTACAAACACCGACTTATATGAGTATGATGTAGCTAGCGGTGTGACGGTAAATCTTACCGAAGGCATGATGGGCTATGATACGGAGCCTGCTTATGCTGCAAACGGAACGCTGGCCTGGCTCAGTATGAAGCGCGATGGATATGAGTCGGATAAAAACGATATCATGGTGCGCGTGGGCAAGTCCACACTCAATCTCACAGTGGCGTGGGATGGTACCGTAAATCATTTTCGTTGGAGCGCTGACGGAAAGAAAATATATTTCACCGCTGCAGTAGATGGGACCGATCAGCTGTTTCAGGTTGATTATCCCGGTCTCACAAAAAAAATCCCTGTTGTAAAACAAATCACGAAAGGACAATTTGACATAACCGGTATTGTAGGTCAGTCGGGCAATACAATGGTGGTGTCGCGCACCGATATGAACCATGCGGCCGAGATATACACCGTAAATCTGTCCAACGGGCAAATGACACAACTCACACAGGTGAATGATGCGGTGTACAGCAAACTAAGTTTGAGCAAAGTGGAGAAGAAAATGGTGACCACCACTGATGGAAAACAAATGTTGGTTTGGGTAATTTATCCGCCTGATTTTGATGCTTCCAAAAAATATCCTACGCTGCTCTACTGCCAGGGCGGCCCGCAATCGGCCCTCTCCCAATTCTATTCTTTCCGTTGGAATTTTCAGTTGATGGCGGCCAACGGATATATAGTAGTGGCCCCAAACAGGCGCGGAATGCCAGGACATGGTGTGGAATGGAATGAACAAATTAGCAAAGATCATGGTGGGCAGGTGATGAACGATTATCTGTCGGCTATTGATGCGATGGCCAAGGAACCCTATGTAGACAAGGATCGACTGGGTTGTGTGGGCGCAAGCTATGGCGGCTACTCGGCATTTTATTTGGCCGGCATTCACGATAACAGGTTCAAGACATTCATAGCTCACGATGGCATCTTTAATCTGAGAAGTATGTATGGCACTACCGAAGAATTATTTTTTATCGACTGGGATTATGGCGGCCCGTATTGGGACAAGTCTAATGCTGCTGCACAACGCACCTATAAGAATTTTGACCCCAGTGATATGGTGGAAAAATGGAACACGCCCATACTTATATATCAAGGAGGCAAAGATTATCGCGTGCCCGATGGCCAGGCTTTCGAAGCATTCCAGGCAGCACAACTCAGGGGTATCAAAAGCAGGCTTGTTTATTTTCCCGAAGAAAATCACTGGATTCTGACTGCGCAAAACGCATTGGTATGGCAGCGCGAATTTTATCGCTGGCTAAAAGAAACATTGTAAATATTTACAACTATGATTACTGTAGAATGCAGTGTCAACGCGCCCATCAACTTGGTGTGGGAGGCCTGGAATCAGCCTGAACATATTACCAACTGGTACTTTGCTTCTGCTGATTGGCACGCACCTTCAGCAGAAAATGATTTGCGCGTAGGAGGAAAATTCAAAACCCGTATGGAAGCGCGCGATGGCACTATGGGGTTTGATTTTGAAGGGGTGTACACCAATGTGGTGGCCAACGAATGTATCGAATACAAATTGGCTGATGACAGAAAAGTAAAGATTGTATTTACGCAAACAAAAGATGGAGTGAAAGTAGCTGAGTCTTTTGACACCGAAAAGGAAAATACTGAAGTGCTGCAGCGCAATGGCTGGCATGCCATTCTCAATAATTTCAAAAAGTATGTGGAGAGCTTGTAATTATTTTCCTGCATTCAATAGTGCAGTATGATATACTACTGGCTGCATATAGTTTATGTGTTTCTGGGCTCAAGATTATTCTGGAGCAAATTACCTGTGGATGCGGTGTTAACTCGCAAACGGAGAGTAAGCATTTTCGACTGTGAAGCGTTCCGATTGATGGCCAACTCCAAGTACTTTTATTACATGGACCTCATACGTTTCGAGCTACTATTTCGATCCCCATTATATGGGCAAACGGTAGGTAAAAGAATATTTCCGGTGTTGGCTTCGCAAAAAATAATTTACAAAAGTCCTTTGAAAATCTGGAGCCGCTTTGAAATAACATTGCACTTGGAAGGCTGGGATGAAAAATGGGCATACCACCGGCAGGTGTTTACACAGGAGGGAAAAATTTGCGCAGTGGGATTCACAAAAGTGGGGTTTTGGAAAGACAAGAAAATACAAAGCATGACTTCCATTATCGCAAAATGCGGAGCAAGCCAGGCACCAAGAGCGCCCAACGATTCCATTCAAAATATTTACTTCAATGATCACAGTTTTCTAGATGGTGCTATTTAGCCAACTTTGCCTTTCGCAGGCATCTTCTACTACCCCGTATTTTTGAATATTCTTTTTAAGTTCTGATTAGAAATAAAGAAATCCTTTCATATACTTACATATTGAATTAATAGCCTTTACTGTTATTGGTTATGACACATCGATTTCGATTTTGTGCATTGCTTTTTATACCGGTATTTTCATTGTGGGCTGAACCATCATTGTCAGCTGACAAGCAACTCCCTATTGTAAAGTATACAGTTCATGATGGATTATCCAATAACCAAATCAATTGTATACTCAAAGGCTCTAAAGGTTTTTTGTGGATAGGCACCAACGATGGCCTCAACAGATTTGATGGCAAACATTTCAAATCTTTTCGAAATGAGCCCGGTAATGAGAATTCGCTGCCGGGCAATATCGTGCAAAGTTTGTCAGAAGATCTCGATGGGAATCTATGGGTATCCACTCCCCAGGGTGTTTGTTATTACAATCTGACAACAAGGAAAGTTTCAAGGCTGGCTCAGCCTTATCCTAAAAATGACAGTCTGTTTATGAAGCGCCATGTGTTTTGCGATTCGCAAGACCGTGTTTGGTTCAATAACCATGAAGGCATTGTGTGCTATAATCGCAACACAAGTATATCAAGACAATATAAACTAGATGGAATTGGAGCTACCATGGAAATATTTCAATTTTACGAAAGCCTCCAAAAAAATGTTTGGGTAGTTACTATTGATGGGTTATTCTCTTTCAATGAAGCCACAAAACGATTTGAGCACATCAATAAAGAACGTTCGAAAATCAGTTCTGGATTTATTCCTCGTTGCATCACTCAATCGAATGACAATCGGTTTTACATCGGCCTGTGGGGCGATGGTGTAGCTAATTTCACAGAACGCGAGCTTGTCTTAACAGAAAGATCAATTTCCACCACTATTTGGGCAATTTCACCAGGGCCAGATGAAACCACATTGCTTTGCAGTGGAACCACACCAGGTGTATACTATCTCAACATGGACTCACATGATATGGAACTTTATCATTTGTTCAACAAAACCACACGGCAGAAAGAAGAAACATTAATCCATTTTATTTATAAAGACGACCTGGGAATTATTTGGTTTGGAAGTGAGGTGGGACTGCTTAAATACACACCTTCATATACTCGATTTCAATCCGTAGATTTTACCAGCCACGGTATTCAACTCCATGGTGATGTGCCTCAAGATATATTCAGCGATAAAGTTGATGTAAACCAAGTATGGTTCCATGTATGGACTGCTGGCATTTTCAATTACAACATTGCCACCGCCACTCTTGTGCTATTTAAACAGAACGCGGAAAATCCTCAACTCAAGCTACCGGGCGCTTACGTGAGCATGCTTACATCTGGGCCTGATGGCACTGTGTGGGCAGGCATCAGCGGACAGGGATTGTATAAATTTGATAGAATAACAAAATCGTTTGTAGATGCATTTCCTTATGGAGCTCCCACCGATTTGATTAACAATAATTGTGGGTCAGCCGCATTTGGTGCTAGTGATACAATGTATGTGTTGGCCCGTGGGCGGGGGTTTTTCAAATATCATCCTCCTTCAGGCTATTACAAAGAATATCTATCAAAGTCGATCGAATACGGCAACATCTCTTTGGAATTTGTATTTAAAATTGAACACAGTAAATCGGGCGATTTGTTTTTCGCATCGCGAGATAAAGGCATGTATAAGTTTGATCATGTGAATCAATTGTTTTCGCTTTACCATGCAGGTTCAAATGGAAAACGTTATCCAACGTCTTATACACGAGATTTGATTAAGGATAACCAGGGCAATTTGTGGGCAGCCACTTTGGAAGGCTTGGTCAAAATTAATTCTGCCAATATTATTGAACACATTTACACTCAGTTTGATGGCTTGCCAACAAACATATTGTGGGGCTTAGATTTTAGTAAAAGTGGCGATTTGATACTCTCCACCGATCAGGGGTTGGTAAAATTCAATATCGAAAATGAGCACTTTAATATTGCAGTCTCGGATTTGGGCTTCTTTTCAAAAAACGAGAGTTCGATCTGCATGCTTCACAATGGCTCTATCGCTGTTGGCTATCAGGATCGCCTGTATATAATCGAAGACAATTTGCATCAGAAAAAAGCAAAGAGCACTCCATTGGTACTAAACTCTCTGACCATCAATGGAAGTGAAGCCCCCTTCGAACCCACACACAATTATGTGTTCAAGCCACGTCAAAATAATTTTTCACTTCATTTTTCATTGCTCGATTATGAGACAAACCAACCGGTAACATACCAATATAAATTTGGAAATAGTTCTGATTGGATTGATATGGACAGCCGCTCTGATCTTACGTTTTCTAATCTTGGAGCGGGTAGTTACTCATTGTGGGTAAGGGCACGAAGTAAACAAAACAGCGAATGGATTTCAATCAGTAATCCAATTCTATTAACAGTATTGCCGCCTTTCTATAATACGTGGTGGTTTACTCTCTTGGTGATTGCCGTTGTGTCGGGCATGCTCTATTGGCTATACCGTTTGCGCATTAACCGCATCATTGAACTTGAAAGGGTGCGTTCAAATATTTCGCGCGATTTGCATGACGAAATTGGTTCTACGCTGAGCAGTATTAATATCCTGACAAGATCAGCGAAAAAAAGATTTGAAGAAAAAGACGAACTCAGGTTGTCGGATTCACTTGAGAAAATAAGCACTCGTACACAACGCATATTGGATTCCATGAGTGATATAATCTGGAGTGTAAAACCCGAGAATGATCATCTTGACAATGTTCTGGCTCGTATGCGCGAATATGCAAGCACTTTGTTAGAAGCGAAAAGGATTCACTTTACGATAAATTTCCCGGAAGATGCACACTACTTAAAGTTGCCACTTGCAACTAAGAACAACATCTTCCTAATTTATAAAGAAGCGATAAATAATGCCGTGAAATATGCCGAATGTTCGAGTGTAGAAATCAAACTTACTGTTAATCGCAATACACTCATCTTAATAATACAGGACAATGGGATTGGATTTGATCCTAAAACAAACAATCACACAATGACTGGCGGGAATGGATTAGCGAATATGAAATCGAGAGCTAAAGAGATGAAAGCATCATTAACGATAACCAGTAATGTGGGGAAGGGGACACTGCTCATGCTGGAAAAAGTGCTATAAAATAGTAGGCGACCAAATACACTTCCCATAATTATCACCCTTTTGTGTGATACATAATAACAATTGAGATGATGACTTTAGCAACACAAATGATAAGAGTACTCATATTTGAAGATAACGAAGACTTTGCAGAAAGCTTCAGAGACATGTTGGATGACGCACCGGACATGGAGTTGGTTGGCACCTTTAACAATGCAAAGAATGCGTTGAAACAGGTACAGCTATTTCAACCTGATATTGTGTTGATGGACATAGATATGCCGGTTGTAAATGGCCTTGAGGGCCTGAGGCAACTGAGGGAGGCGGGGATAGAAGTGGGTATAGTTATGCAAACCGTTTTCGATGACAACGAAAGAGTTTTTCAGGCCATTTGCGATGGGGCCACAGGTTATATATTAAAGAAGACTCCGCCAGAAAAAATACTTGACTTTATTAGAGAGGCTATTAATGGGGGGGCTCCTATGACGCCTACAATAGCCCGTCAAGTTTTAAAACTATTTTCACTTCCTTTTCAACACAAGAAAGATCTATTAACACTCACATCCAGAGAACAGGATGTACTCACTTTATTGGTAAGAGGATTTAGTTATAAGATGATTTCCTCCGAACTGACCATCAGTATAGAAACGGTCAGGAGCCACATCAAACATATCTACGAAAAATTGCACGTCAATTCGAAAAGTGAGGCGGTGGCCAAAGCACTCCAAAACAAAATTGTGTAACGCTTTGTCGTTTTTTTCAAATCGATTTTTTTTCAATTCTCCATTCTGATTAGCAAAAAATAGCAGGTATAAACACCTGTTTTTTGTTTTTTCCCTCAGGCCCAAACTACTTCCCCAAAAGGGTTTCAACACTTTGTCACACATATATGTGATGGCGGATTTTTGCGATGTGGGGTTTCTTTGCCAAGTAATAATTCACTCAATCCTTTTTGTAAAAAAATAGTTAACCAATCTAAATATTATCAACCATGAAAAATTTTGCTCTTTATTCACTATTCACTTTACTGGCTGGCGCATTATGTATTACGTCAGCCAATGGCCAGTCTTCCTATGCCACATGGGCCAAAACAATTGGCGGTGCCGGTTCAGACGTTTGTAGAACCGTTGCTACCGATGCACAAGGCAACGTGTACATTTCCGGAACCTACACTTCGTCAGCCGACTTTGATCCGGGCCCGGGCGTATTTCAGCTAAATGCAATTAGCTTGTTTGATGCATATATTTGCAAACTCAGTCCCAATGGGAATTTCTTGTGGGCACGCTCTTTTGGAGGAACTGTAGCATCTGGTCAAACTGGCATTTTCGCAATTGACTTTGATGCAACAGGTAATGTTATTATTGGTGGTCGATTCGCTGGTGTCGTTGATTTTGACCCAAGCCCAGCTGTTTATAACCTTACATCAAATGGGGGAGACGATGCGTTTGTTGCAAAGCTTGATCAAGATGGCGATTTTATTTGGGCTAAAAATTTTGGAGGCATCGGTGCCGACTGGGTGAGCCGTATAGCATTGGATGCTTCTGGCAATATCTTCTTTACAGGAGCATATACCGGGGTGGCTAATTTTGATCCGGGGGTAGGCACTTTCAATTTATCAGCTCTAGGAGTCACAGACATTTACATTGTGAAGCTTAACAATAGCGGAGACTTAACTTGGGCTAAAAGTGTAGGAGGCATAGGTAATGACAATGGCTTTTCTTTAGTACTTGATAACACCGCAAACATTTACGCTGTAATGACCTTCTCGGGCTCGGGAGATTTTGATCCGGGAGCAGGTGTTTACAACCTAACATCAGTGGGCGCATTGGATGCTGCTATTCTGAAGCTTGATGCCAATGGAGATTTTGTTTGGGCCATTTCGTTTGGCGGGTCAGGTGCTGATGACGCAAGATCAATAGTGATTGATAAAAATGGAGATTTAATTGTGAGTGGCAAATTTACAGGCACCACTGACTTTGACCCAAGCGCTGGCATTTTTGAAGTTATATCTGCCGGAAGTGCAGATGTTTTTGTGGGTAAATATTCGCCATTTGGAAATCTGATCTGGGCAAAAGGAATTGGTGGAACCGGTTTAGATCAAACCAATGCCGTGGTTTCTGATGCCCTTGGAAATGTTTATGTGTCCGGTTTCTTTCCTGGCACCATTGATCTCGATCCGGGTCCGAGCGTATACCCTGTAATATCAGCAGGAAGCAATGATATGTTTCTGGTAAAACTTGACGAAGTAGGAAATTTTATCTGGGGAAAAAGCTGGGGCGGGCCACAAGGTGATCAGATATGGGCAACAGAAATGGACAAGCAAGGAAATATATTAATAAGCGGAACCTATTCAACCATTGCTTTGGACATTGATGGACACATTCTTCTCAATAAAAGTACAACAGGTAGTTCGGCTGATGTGCTTGTCGCCAAACTCTGCAACAGCGCGCCTGCCAATGACGATGTATGCAACGCACAACCACTTACCATCGGCAGTTGGGCAACTTTCAGCAACTCATGTGCCACCGCACAAGCCGGGGAGCCCCTCCCTCCTGCTATCCCCTCAGGCCTCTTAGGCTCACAAGATGGCTGGCTCGATGAAAGTGCTTCGGGTCCTTCCGTTGACAATTCTGTTTGGTTCAGTTTTATTGCACCCTCTACCGCTGCCGTAAACATACAAGTGATGGCCGATGAAGCACCCTTCAACACACAAATAGCACTGTACAGTTCTGATAATTATTTATGCAATGGCAATTTTACTTTGATTGCTGCTAATGATGATGCCAACAGTGCCATTTTCTCATCACTCATCAACAGAGCTTATTGTCTTGAAAAAGGCAAACAATACTTTGTGCAAGTAGATGGGTATCAGAAAAGCGTAGGAAGCGGCTCTATCCGTGTTACTGCGGTGTCTAACAAAGTAATGATTTGCCACAACCTCACCGGCAACAACGCTGGCGCTATCTTGGTGTCAGGTTGTTCACTGCCCGATCACCTTGGCCATGGCGATGTAATAGGTCCTTGCCCAGGCACACGTGTTATCATGACTTCAGACGAAAATCTTTTTTCGCAATCTTTGGTGGTGTACCCTAACCCCACAAAAGACGAAATGAATATTAGTTTCGAATCTGAAGTAGAAACTGCCTGCCAATTTGTAATTACAGATGTCATGGGAAGAATGGTAATGTCTGTCAATCAAATCGCAACAGCAGGTCACAATCAGAATAAAATTGATTTGTCAGCATTCGTGCCAGGGGTTTATTCTTTGAGCATAATAAGTGGAGATGCGGTAATCCAAACAAAAGTTGTGAAAGAATAATTTGAATATTTTCCAATCAATCCGGCTGTCTCATTCTTGAGGCAGCCGGATTTTTTATCTCCCATTGTGATTTAAAGCCCCAATTGTAGTGTACTTTGCGCCTGTCCACACTCTTTTCACAATAACTTTTTGGCCATTGCTCAAGTATAAGGACTTTACATGAAGCCTTGCGCTACGGGCCACACAAACATTATCAATAATGAAACAACATTACGAAAATTACACAGCTGAAGATCTGCTGGTATGGAAGAAACTATTCGAACGTCAGAAAGCGAATTTGGCCGATAAGTGCTGTGCCGAGTATATGGATTGCCTCGAACAATTGAGTCCGGTGTTGAATGCAAATAAAATCCCTGAATTCACTGAACTAAGTGAGTCCCTTACGCAGGCCAATGGCTGGTCCATTGTAGTGGTACCGGGTATTGTTCCTGTTGATGAATTTTTCTGTTATCTCTCTAAGCGCCAATTTTGTTCTTCTACATGGTTGCGTAAAATGAGTCAGCTCGATTACCTGGAGGAACCGGATATGTTTCACGATATATTCGGACATACCCCACTGCTGATGAACAAAGAGTATGCAAACTACATGGAGCAAATAGGCAAGCTAGGTGTGGCATATAAAGACAATGCCAAAGTGGTAAGTTGTTTGCAAAACTTGTACTGGTTCACTATTGAGTTCGGGCTGCTATTGCGCAACGGCAGGCACCAAACATATGGCGCAGGTATCATTTCCTCATTTGGTGAGACCAATCACATCTTTACCGATCAAGTAAAAATATCTCCGTTTGATTTGAATGAAATAATCAACAAGAGTTTTGTGACCAGCGAAATCCAAAACAAGTATTTTGAATTAAAATCATTCGAACAACTATATGAAACCCAGTTCATACTTGCTGAACTGTGGGAAGCATTACCGCCTGCAGCATAGATTGTTATTCAGACCTTATTGTTTCACAAATTTCCTGCGAACCGTATTCGTGCCAACACGAACTTCCAAAATGTAAATTCCTTTGGCAAGCTCTGCTGTCAATAAACTTGTTTCCATCATATTGTTCACCTTGACAAGGAATAATAATCGACCTGATAAATCCATCACTTTAAGAGTTGATATTGGAGTATTGGAGAAAATATTCAATTCTTCATTCGTTGGGTTGGGTGCCAGCAGAAGTCCCACTTCTTCAGGTTCAACGATTTCCATATTTGCAGTTGCTGCCACTATTATTGTTTGAACATAATTGCTCAACAATGGCGGTTTATCATCCAAGTATATCACACTTCTATTATTTATTATTTGCCCGATGGCCAAACCAGAATTGGATTTAATTCTAAACCTCAAATATCCGTGGCTTGCAGGCGTATTGGTACTGAATGGTGGAAGTGATATATTTTCAAAAGAACAAGTTAGCTTTCTGGCATGAGGTTCGTATTCCATAGTAACTGGATGCGAAGCACATTCAAACTCAATTGAATTGATATTTAAAAACTCTGAAATATTGTCCAGCACCACAATGTCATGAATCGTATCGCTGCCCGAGTTTCTAAACTGAATATTATAATCCAAATATGGTGGATTGATTAATTCGGTTACAAAAATCTCATCCCGATTTACAATGAGCAATTCTTCGGTGTAAATCTGGTCAAGTTTACGCTTCCAAATACTCTCATTGCAGGAGACATTTACATCTCCTGCCGTAGGAAATATCTTTGCTCGTTGAATTAATTCATGAATTGAAGAAATGGATTGGTTCACCAACACATAAATTCTGATTTCACCACGTTGATATGGATTGAGCGTGCCAACATCCCAGACCACACTATCTGCAGTTATTGAAGAAGGGGAGAAAAGCGGCCATTGATAACTACTATATACATCAGGATAAAAAACAACCTTGCAATTATTGATGGGAATAGTTCCGTTGTTGAAATACGTAATGGAATATCCGGCTTGTTGGCCTTTCTGTACCACGCCTACCTGATTGATAAGCACACATAAATCTGATGCTGCAAATGCAGGTTGAAGTGCAAAATGTTTGAGCGAATCTACTGAAGGAATCGTATTGAAAGCCACTGTGTGAAATGAAGGTGCAGGGTTGTAATAATCTGCAGGTGCAGGCAAAAGCGATGCAGTTCCTATCCAAGGTAACTTCATGGTGTATGCACCAGTATTGTTGGTGAAAGCAATCATGCCCGAGTTAGTTTCAGTGATCACTTTGTTTCGTGCGAATAATTCAAATGGATCACGAATAAGATTACTGTTTGTATCGATGAATGTGTTTCCTTGCACCACATTGTACTTATCTGAAATTTTTAATACCCATACATCCGAAAGACCTTTCGCATTTGCACCATTGTCACCAAAGGCAACCCAACTGCTACCAGTACATAATAGCGCACCATCATTGGTTGTGTTGAGTGCATAAGGATAATCACTATAAATTCCACCCAAACTTTTCTCCCAAAGCAAATCACCAATGCTATCAATTTCAAAAAGCCAAAAATCATTACCACCCCAATTGTGTTTAATCTGTCCGCCAGATTTTGACATTAAGGCTAATGCTACAACATTACCGGATGCATTTTGAACAATTGATCGCGCAATGTCCGCACCCTGACCACCAAAGCACTTTTGCCAAACTAAATTTCCAACACTATCTATTCTCACAACCCATGCATCTGAACTGCCATGGTTGCCGGAAACATCACCATTATTTGAATTTGTTATTCCTGCTAAAACAAACCCCTCATCGGTTGCTTGTAAAATACTATATGCTTCATCCAAAGCGGATCCACCATATAGCTTTTGCCATTGCATCATTCCTATTGAATCTAGCTTTGCCATATAGAAATCAATTGAATTTGTTGACCCTCCAATGTATCCGCCTCGACCGGCAAAAGCAAATCCACCATCTGCTGTTTGTATGATGCAATTGGCTACATCTGAACTGGTGCCGCCAAAACTTCTTTCCCATTGGATGCCACCTGATGCATTCAATTTTACAACCCAACTATCGGAATTACCAAAACTCACAGAAACATCTCCATCAGTTGAACTAGCACTGCCTGCCACAATGTAGCCACCATCACTTGTCTGCTTAATGGAATTACCTGTTTCTGCAGCTGTGCCCCCAAGACAAATTTGCCATTGAATATTACCTGTACTATCAAGTTTTACCACCCACATGTCGGTGCTTCCGTGATTTCCTGATACATTAAAATCATTAGAAGCAGTTGTTGCTACTACTGCGTAACCTCCATCGGAAGTCTGTATGATATCATTCAAAACATCGGAATCACTTCCACCTATGTTTTTTTGCCAAATCAAATTGCCCAACGAGTCAAGTTTCAATAGCCAGCAATCCACTAGTCCATATGCGGCAGTTACATCAATATCATTTGATTGTGTATTACCCCCAACCATATAACCACCGTCACTTGTTTGAAGTATTGCTTTAGCAAAATCCATCTGCGTTCCTCCATAATTATGTTGCCAATGTACGTATGGCTGCGCTACACTTTGACCCTCACCAAGAATCAACAATACAAATCCGGCAATAAAGAAGCGGAGTAAGTTTTGATAAAGCATGTTGCGATTATTGAATTTGTATTAGCATAATACAATATACCAAATATTCGTTCTGTGAACAATTTCATATCAAAAAAACTAGCATGGATACTAATGCTCATTGCGCATTAACAAATCAAGTAATTTTGAGTATGCAAGAATAATCTCTTTCACAGAAACCTACGGCACTACAGGCAGGTACTCATAGGTAGATTGCAGGCCAAGTGGGATACCCAGCATCCAATACACAATCAGAAAGATTGTCCATATGACGCCAAAAAATAATGAATAGGGAAGCATCATAGACACCAGCGTGCCGATACCCGTTTTCTTCACATACTTTTGGCAGAATACTACTACCAACGGGAAGTAAGGCATTAAAGGAGTCACAATATTCGATACAGAATCGCCCACACGATAAGAGGCTTGTGTGAGATCGGGCGAAATGCCCACTTGCATAAGCATGGGTACCATGATGGGTGAAATGAGCGCCCATTTGGCCGAGGCTGAACCTATGAATAAATTAACAAACGCAGTGAGCATGATGATTCCTACGATAGTGATTTGGCCCGGGAACGCCATCTCTTTCAGAAAGGCAGCTCCTTTGAGTGCCAGCAATGCACCAAGGTTCGACTTACCAAACGCATCAATAAACAAGGCGCAGAAAAATGCCATCACGATATAATAGCTCATGCCGCTCATGCTGCGCGACATACTGCTGATTACATCTTTGTTGCTTTTGAAGGTACCGGCCATGCGACCATAAATCACTCCGGGAATTAGAAATATAATCATGATAAGCGGCACTATCGATTTCATGATGGGTGCGGAGAAAGATGTGATTTGGCCGGTGTCGCTTCGCAGGGCCGAGTCGGCCGGTGAGGCCCAAAAAAACAATACGGCAAAACTTGCAAGTATGCTCAAATTGGCAACTATAAACGCGCGCTTCTCTTTCGCATCCAACTTGTCCATGCGCGGCACTTCTTCGGCATCGGCATCTACTTCGGTTTTGCGCAGGCGGGGTTCCACTATGCGATCGGTGATGTACCAGCCCAACAGCACAATAAGCAGAGAAGAGGCTGAAGTAAAAAACCAGTTGTTAAGTGGGTTGAGTTGTATGTTGGGGTCAATGATTTGCGCGGCACTTTGCGTAAAGCCCTGCAACAATGGATCGATACCAGATGGGATAAAGTTGGCACTGAAACCGCCCGACACACCGGCAAACGCTGCCGCAATGCCCGCAAGCGGGTGCCTGCCCGCAGCATAAAATATTACACCGCCCAATGGTATCACCAATACATAACCTGCATCAGTTGCAGTGTGCGATACGATGGCCACCAATATGAGCATTGGAGTCAACAGCATTTTAGGAGTGATGTTCAACAATGTTTTGAGGCCCGCGTTGATATAACCCGCGTGCTCGGCCACCCCTACCCCAAGCATGGCCACCAGCACTATGCCCAGCGGTGCAAAACCCGTAAACGTAGCCACCATGCCCGAAAGAAATGCGGCCAGTGCGGAAGGCTTCAACAAGTTATTGATTACAATGGGCGAGCCACTGCGTGGGTCGATCTCGCCAAATGCAATACCCGACATCAGTGCCGACAACCCCCAGATGGTGAGCATCAACACAAAAAATAAAATTGCAGGGTCGGGAAGCTTATTACCTGCTCGCTCAATGATATCGAGAAACCGACCGATCATGCCTTTGTTTTCACTTAAGTTGTTCTCCATATTGGTTTGTTTTGAGAATGCAATAAAACAAAACCCGCTAAAAGTTCAAAGCAAAATTTGAATACCCCATTTAATCTTTGAAAAAAGGTGTTTGCATCCTGTTACAAAACAAAATCGAATACGTTAGTATCAATACTAAACGAAATTCATTCTGAAATGCAAAATCCCAAAATGGATAATTGTAGCTGGCGCGGTGGGCCAAATGTTTACTGCCATTATATACCCATGCATCCTTGACGTAGTGTTCGATTGATACACCGATATTAAGAAGTTGAAGCCACTCTTCATGAACAAAGAGTACACCAATTACATCTAACAAAAAATCAAACTTAGTATAGCAAAGCAAGCCAATAGCAAAGTTGGGAGTTGACTGCAAAATATATTCTCGTTCACCATCAAGTTCGGTTTGCTATTGTGCAATGGCTGCTATCAGATTTATGGTGTAGCCTTGCCACTTCCAGTTTACAGACATATACCATTTCATCAATTATGACTCCACAGGCCGATATTCGTGGGTAGATAGCAAACCGAGCGGGATGCCCTTCATCCATTACACCATGAGCAAGATGGACCATATTACACCAAAAAACAACGAACAGGTGAACATCATGGTTACTAGGCTCTTTTTACCTGTTTTCTTCGTTTGTTTTTTGTAAACGACACCACCAGAGGAGATTATGGTATAAATGGGGTGATACCATTTGATTTCGAGTTTGCGTCTGAATGCGGTCGCATGAAGTTTTAATCCCATTTTAATTCACCAAAGGATTTGGCTGGTTTACCAAAAAATCACTGTGTTTCACCAAAAAACATTGACTGAAGGAAGCAATACATGCTATAATTGGGTTAATAAACAGCAACCTGACCGCTCCTCATCAGTAATCATTCATAATGAAAACACCATTATCTACAAGCCAATACTTTGCTGAACGATTGACTTCCAAAGCGCCCATATATGAATGTCAACCTATCAATAAATTGGTTGATTTGTGCTTGTATGCCATGTGGGTGCTTTTTTTTACTTTATTTTCAACTCAAACTTATGCTTCGGGTCCCGCAGCTGCTGCCGCCAATCTCAGCCAGGCACGCAACGGGACGGATACGATACCTATTAACCCGGTGCAATGGGTAAATGGCAATCTGGGCAACAGCAATGCACATTATAATGAAGGTATGTCATCCCCTTACCAATGCATGATGACAGGCGTCAAAGTAGGCGTACAAGTCACGCTGACAATAGGTTACGACAATAAAAACAGTGGAAAACACGCGTTTGATTATCTTACCCACTATAACCGGATGATGCCGCATAATTTCATGTTTCACAGCACACCGGAGGTCATAGATCCGCTTGCAGGTACCGGATTAGCTACCGGCACATCTTTTACCACTTACCCCATTCCGGCTCCCTCCAGCGCTGGTTCCCCGGTCAGCGGCTACCCGACTGCCAGTTTCAATGCACTCCCTGCCAATGAAAGATTGATGACGATGTACAACGGCACCATTGATTCCATTTATTATGTCGTACAGGGAAACCTGATGGGTGCGCAGTCAGAAACACATGTTGCCATCGTTTTCACTCCTTTCAACTCCACAGCGGTGCTTGTTTGGGGTGGCCACCTTGCAAGCCGCAACGACTGGGGATATACGTCAGGCGTTCCAAACTCTGCAGGTGGCATCAGTGGATCTCCATTTCATATGAGGCTCGTGGCCTGGTCAATCAACAACCTCGGTAGCCAGGACCGATCCTTGTCAGGCTACAGCGTTGGTCCGCCACCTTCAGGGCCTTTACCCGTGGAACTCATCAATTTTTCAGCCAGCATGCAGTCTAGCTTAGCCTTACTGGAATGGTCGACCTCAAGCGAAATCAACAATGACTATTTCACATTAGAACGCGCTTCTGAAGATTCTGAATTCAAGTTTTTCGCAATGGTAAACGGCAGCGGTAATTCAACCACCCTTAAGCAATATATCCTGAAGGACCCCAATCCTTTAACCGGTGTCAATTACTACCGTCTATCCCAAACAGATTATGACGGACACAAACAAGTATTTCCTCCCGTTTTCGTGCGGAACAATGATTCCAAAACACCACTTGCTTCTGTCAATGTTTTCCCCAATCCGGTTTCCGGAGATTTCACCCTGACGTATATCTCGCCTGATGAAGGTTTCACTTTTCTGGAAATTACAGACACAAAAGGCACCCAGGTCGGAAAAGAAAAACTGAATTCCATACAAGGCATTAACGTCTACAAATTCCGAACCGATCAGCTGCCCCGGGGAATCTACTTCCTTTCCTTATCCGACACGGAAGGAAGAGTACTCATCAGGGAAATCATCAAACAATAAACCCGACTGCAACTTAAAATATAATTCTATGCATTGGCATCAACTATGCTTTCCCTGCTTGGATAATGATGTGCGAAACGATGACGGCCAATAGTATCAAATAGGTCAAGCGCATTGTGAGGGCAACGTTCCACTTTTTTGTTTGGTCCGCCTTGCTTTAGCCCACTTGCTCGGCCACTCCTAACACTCAATATGGCCATCAGCATTAAGCCCATAATTCAAAACCCGTATTCAAAGCCACCATGCCCGCCAGAAACGCGGCCAGCACGCTGAATAATGTTGGGAAACCGAACTATCATTCCTTTGTTATCCTTAACTTTTTTCCAAGTTGGCTGATTTGAAAATCCAAAAGATATTACCTGCTATAAGTTCAAAGCATAATGTGAATGCACATTATTTTATCCAAATATTGTAACTCACAATAGAGTCTTAGTGCTAATTCGTATACCTTAGTGTCCATACTAAAACAATGCGCATATTGAAATACGAAATACCAAACTGGGTAATTGTGGCTGGCGCGGTAGGCCAAATGTTTACTGCTATTATATATCCGTACATCCGACACGTGGTATTCGATTGGTACAACGATATTAAGAAGTTGAAGCCACTCAATCAGGAAATTGCCAAAACCTACGGCCGTTACATACAGGGACTCAACTTTTCCTTTGGGCTCATCTCTATCTTGTTTACCGAAGAATTAAAAAACGGAACCGGCCTGGCCGTTGCGCTCACAGGCCTCATAGCGGCTTACTGGACGGGTAAAGTTATTACCCAGTTCTCATATTACCCTATGTATGAAATACCCAAAAAAGCAATCTTTAAAATAGGTGAAGTGTTGATGAACACGCTGTTCATCTCGTTCTCTTTGATATTTATCTGGCTCTTTATTTCCAACCTAGCCCGTTTCATGCAATGGGTCTAAACTTGGAATTAATCAACATAACACTTTTACAATACATGATTAATTCGGGTTCAGTTAACTTGCAGGTCTACACACGCACCAATAATAACAACAGAGAATATCCGTTTCAAGAATTCCGCAATAAAAACAAACCCAATGGATCGAAGAAAATTTTTACTAGCCACTTCCCTCACAGCCGTATCTCTTTCCACATTTGGTTCTATAATTAAAAAAGCCAATGGCACTTTTGCCGGAGATTGCGATACCACCAACGATATATTAGGGCCATTCTATCGCCCCAACGCGCCCCAGCGCGCTGACCTCACACACGAGTCTATGCCCGGCACCCGCTTACAACTAAAAGGCCGTGTATTCAGAGAAGATTGTGTTACACCTATCAAAAATGCGCTGGTAGAAATATGGCAATGCAGCACCGAAGGCGAATACGACAACGAGTCTGAAAAATATACGCTGCGTTCCACGTGGCTTACCAACGCGGAAGGCGAATATGCTTTCAAAACAATACTGCCTGGAAAATATTTAAATGGTGCACTATACCGACCCGCGCACATCCACTACCGTGTGTCGGAAAAAAAAAGCAAGGAACTGATTTCACAAATTTACTTCAAAGGCGATCCGCACATCGAAAAAGATCCCTGGGCATCTCAGGAAAAAGCGCGCCTTCGCATATTGCCACTTACACCTGAAGACATCAACGGCAATCTGGTCATTCATTTCGATATCACCCTCAGAGCTAAATAATTTTTTAACCTTTTTTCAAAAAACAAAAACCAAGAAATTAATTTATGAAAGCAAACCTCCATTCAATCCTTTTCTCCGTGGCCATCGTAATGGCCGCAGTTGTACTTGGTAAAGCTTATGTGGACAGGGCCAAGGTAGATGGCGCAATCTCTGTCACCGGATTGGGTAAAAAAGATTTTACTTCTGACCTCATCGTGTGGGAGGGCTCTTTCTCAAAAGAAAACAAAGACCTTAAATTGGCCATGTCCGCGCTGAATGCCGACAAAAAAATGATTGAAGAATATTTGGCTACCAACGGCATACAGGGCAAGGCAGTGGTGTTTTCGGCAGTGGATATTCGCGAACAAAACAAGCGTAAATACAATGCGGATGGCAAATACACAGGTGATGAATTCGAAGGATATCGCTTGTCGCATTCGGTGGAGATTACAAGCAACGAAGTGGAAAAAGTTGAAGGGATATCGCGCAACATCACCGAGCTCATCAACAACGGCATCCAATTCAGTTCGCAACCACCACGCTATTACTACACCAAACTTTCGGACCTCAAAATAGAACTCATCTCGTCAGCCACAGCTGATGCACGCGCGCGGGCACAAACTATTTCTGAAAATTCCGGTGGGGCTATAGGCGAATTGGTTTCAGCCCAGATGGGTATTTTTCAAATTACCGGTCAAAACTCAAACGAAGAATATTCGTGGGGTGGCACATTCAATACTTCTTCGAAAGAAAAATCAGCTTCCATTACCATGAAGCTCAACTACAAAATAGATTAACTGCAGTGAGCCAGAACAATGCCATTAGTTTGCCTGACATCACTTCGCGTGAGGATGTGGAACTATTGATAGATTCTTTCTACAAAAAAGTAGTGGTGGATGATGTAATTGGTTATGTGTTTACAGAAGTGATTGCGCTCAATTGGTCCACACATATTCCGATAATGAATGATTTTTGGTGCAGCATATTACTAGGAGAACGAAAGTATAACGGGCACCCTATGCAGAAACACGTTGCACTAAGCAAGCAAACCAAACTTGAGCAAAAACATTTTGACCGATGGCTGATGCTGTGGAACCAGACCATTGAAGAAAATTTCGCTGGCGCAAATGCCAATGAAGCAGTGAAAAGGGCGCAGTTAATGGGTAGCCTGATGATGCACAAAATCAGTGAAAGTGAATCAAGCAGATTTATCCAATAAATCCAGCGTGCTTTTGCTACATTGAAGCATTCGGCTTCCTTTTCATTACATTTTTTTTTTTGAAAAGCACGCTCACTGCTTGCATTCATGTATTCTTGATTATCACACAAAATATAATGCAGATTGCTAAATCCGGATCGCGCGCTGCATCGTAAGTTATAGTAATAAACCAAATTCAATATTACTAAAACTCACAATTATGAAAACAGGAAATCTACTTTTAGTCATTCTCTTATTGACATCATTTACCTTCTTATCGAAGGCGGCACATTTACGTGATAATCTATTACTTACCGCAAAAATTGATGGCGCACAACAAGTGCCTGCCGTGACAACCTCCGCGCAAGGCATTGCGTCATTTATGCTCAACAGCACACGCGATACTATGTGTGTTAACATTAGTGTGACGGGCCTGAGCGGACCTATTACAGGCATTCATATACATGAAGCCGGAATGGGCAGCAATGGTCCAGTAATCTTAGACCTTACGCCATATGTGTTAGGTACCAGAATTGCCACATCTTTCACAGGTGCGGATATATCCATGGCGAATCTATCAAAGTTTCTGGACGGCAAATATTATGTAAACATTCACACCACGGCCAATCCCAATGGCGAGATCAGAGGACAGATAAAACTGGAAACTGATTTCAGCTTTGCGGTAACATTGTCAGGAAGCCAGGAAGTACCAGCCGTAACCACAAGTGCCTATGGGGAGGGTTTCTTCACACTTTCTAAAGATCAATCAAAAATCAAATTCAATATCGTAACACAAGACTTGAGTGGAGCCATTACAGGCGCGCACCTACACAATGGTGCAGCGGGTATGGCCGGAGGCGTGATTGTTGATTTGTCTGCAAGCATATTTGGAAATGTAATCAGTGGGGTGATCGCCTCCCCTTCTGCTGCATTGATCGATAGTATGATGAATTCAAAAATTTATGTGAATGTTCACACTGCTGCCAACCCAAATGGTGAAATCAGAGCGCAACTAATTAATTCCGCTAACATGCTTTACTTTGATGCATCGCTTGATGGCAGCCAGGAAGTACCTTCGGTTGTTACAAATGCCAAAGGTGCTGCAAACGTGAATTTCAACACTACATTGGATACACTATGGTACAATGCTGTTATTGATGGACTGAGCGGCTTGATCACCGGTGCGCACTTTCACAATGCTGCTGTAGGTGCTGCGGGAGGTGTGGAAATAGACCTGAGCAGTGGTATAAACGGAAAACGAATTTCGGGGATGGTTACTGGCACCATGCTAAACACCTCACTCATCAACAAATTTATGCGCGGTGAAATATATTTAAATGTACATACTGCATCTAACCCTAATGGTGAGGTTCGCGGCCAAGTGTATCGCACTACACGTGAAGGCTACACATTTTCACTTGATGGTAATCAGGAAGTACCACCGGTGTCGACAGCAGCGAGCGGTTCGGGGATTGTATCAATAGATCGAGATCAAAGCAATGCACACTATATGTTTGTGGCCAATGGTGTAACGGCCACTGGTACCCACTTTCACAATGGCGTGATGGGACAGAATGGTAGCGTAATCTATGATTTGAGCGCGGCCTTTACGAACAACGGTGCATACGGATACTGGAGGAATACAGATAGTACTCCTTTCATGGTAGCTAATTCGGTTCAGTTTAGAAATGACGGTGTCTATGTAAACATACACACTGCGGCTAATCCTAATGGTGAGTTGCGTGGACAGGTGAAACGTGGATTTACATGTTACAACCTTACCACCGATATCGGGTTCGAGAATACCGAATCAATCAGCCAGCTGAATGTTTACCCCAACCCCGCGCATGATATCATGTACATTGCCTACCATGCTGATGCCAACGAAGAAGCCCTGATCATCATCAGCGACATCATGGGTAAAGAAATATCAAGGCAAACAATCATCAGCCAGCAGGGAAACAACAAAACTAACATATCACTCGAAAAAGAAGACAAAGGCGTTTACATTGCAATAGTGCGTACACAAAATTCGCAAGCGGCAAAAATATTCTTTAAAAAGTAGTTCCTGTGATTGATTCAAAAGGGCGGGTGATTTACATCCGCCCTTTTTGATTTTACACGTTTGGTATAAATTGGTTTAGCTTAACTTTGATTGCTCACTAATATATGATGACTTCAAACCATTACTTTTCCTTTCCTCGCATATGTCCGAGCACTCGCTGCCCTTTCGGGCTTCAGTAAATGAATTTGATAGTTTAATAGCGGCCGGTAATGGCGAGTTCGGAAGAGTATTTGAGAGACAAGTTTACTATAACGTTGCCGTTTGGGAGGAGCATGCTTTACGGCTGCAAATGAAAAATGCCCAAACACGTTGCGCTTAATAAGCAAACCAAACTTGAAAAAAACATTTTGACCGATGGCTGATGTTGTGGGACCAGACAATTCAAGAAAATTTTGCGGGCACAAACGCCTTCGAAGCAGTAAAGCGATCTCAGTTAATGGGTGGCCTTATGATGCACAAAATCAGTATAAGTGAGTCAGACGAATTTATCCAATAGACTTTTTCTACATTGCCCACATTGACAACCGGACTATGCAAGCAAGGCAATCAAAATCATGTGCAGAGATTATTTTTTTGACCGACTCAGGACTTGCATTTTGTATTGGAAGTGCGCGGCTACTAAGGATAGAAATAATAAAGGCACGACAATTGTTCCAATTGATGGACAAGTATGCAAATGAATCTTAAAATTTATCTGGTCGCTTCCGTTCTATTTCTACCGATGTTCTGTGGAGCGCAATCTGCTTCATACATTCGCGAAGGCAAAGGCGAATACAATAAAGTGCTCTACACTTTTGACGGAAAATATCTGCGCGAAGGCAAAGGGAAATACAACAAAGTATTGAACACATTTGACGGCACTTACGTTCGCGAAGGAAGAGGTGATTACAACTCTATTCGCTTCATATGGGATGGTCGGTACTTTCGCAAGGGAAAAGGAGCGTACAATAAAGTTTTGTATAACTCAGATGGCAAATACATTCGCGAAGGCGACAGTGAATTCGGGAAGGTGCTTTATACCCTTGACGAAAAATATCTTCGTATAGGAAAAGGCGATTTCAATGATATCAAATATACCTTCTCAGATTCCATTCCTGTTGCCATCATTATTTTCCTCACGCTTCCAACTGAAGAAAGGTGATGTTTTCTATGCACCGATTGCGGGTTGTAATCATGCCAGAACTAAACTCTCCACTTTTTATACCTTCAAGTTTGTTAAACAACAAATTATCTTTTTCATAAATATGTTAGCCACTAAATTTTTCAAAGCGAAATAGATGAAAGTACTTTTGACAGGTGCCACAGGATATGTTGGCAAGCGGCTTTTGCCAGCACTCATCCAACAAGGACACCACGTAGTGTGTTGTGTGCGCGACCGCAGCAGATTCAATGCTCCAGCTCACCTCACACAGCATATCGAAATTATTGAAGTTGATTTTTTAGATTTCAATTCTTTAACACACATCCCCCAAGATATCGATGCTGCGTTCTACCTGATGCACTCTATGTCCACTACCTCCGATTACGAAAAGCTTGAACTAGAATCAGCAGAAAATTTCAGGAAAGTAATTCAAGAAACGCAGGCCCAACATGTGATTTACTTGAGTGGTATCATCAATGAAAAAACTTTGTCCAAGCATCTGGCATCGCGAAAAGCAGTAGAGGACGAGTTAGCATTAGGCATTTATAATTTTACTGCGCTGCGGGCCGGCATCATCATCGGTTCGGGAAGCGCGTCTTTCGAAATCATCAGAGACCTGGTTGAAAAACTTCCCGTCATGATTGCCCCCAAATGGCTTAACACACGATGCCAGCCTATAGCTATTGGTGATGTGATCAGTTTTCTCAGTAGCAGTTTGCTGAATGAAGCTACTTATGGCCAGCGTTTTGACATTGGCGGGCCTGATATACTCACTTACAAACAAATGTTACTTGGCTATGCTAAAGTGCGCGAGCTTGTGCGAAATATATTTATTGTGCCGGTAATGACACCACGTTTATCTTCTTACTGGTTATATTTTGTAACCTCAACCTCTTATAAGCTAGCGGTTTCGTTAGTGAATAGCATGAAAATAGAAGTGGTTTGCAGAAATCATGACCTCAACAAAATTTTGGGACTAAACCCTGTTGGGTACGAAGAAGCATTGAAAAAAACGTTGTACCACATAGAAGGTCAAAACATTATTTCGAGCTGGAAGGATTCAATGGTAAGCGGTCGATTTAAAATAAAACTATCCGATTACATTGAAGTACCCAAGTATGGTTGCTTTGCGGATAAGCGTGCAGTCAAGTGTAAAAGCAGATCGCAAAGTGTGGAGAAAATATGGCGCATTGGCGGCACCACAGGTTGGTATTATGCTACCCGATTATGGAAGATCCGCGGATTTATTGACAGGCTATTTGGCGGGGTGGGTTTGCGCAGAGGCCGCACCAATGAAGGCACGCTGGCGGCAGGAGACGCAGTGGATTTTTGGCGCGTGCTGTATGCCAACAAAGAAGAAGGACGACTCTTGCTCTTTGCCGAAATGAAATTGCCGGGTGAAGCCTGGCTCGAATTCAAAATGGAAAATGATGTACTCACTCAAACGGCCACATTCCGGCCCACAGGGCTATTGGGACGATTGTATTGGTATGCGGTATACCCTCTACACTCCAAAATATTTGAAGGGATGATCAATAAAATTGCAACTTGAACAGTGGCTTGTAAATAGCTTTTGTTACTCGCGTCCCAGCTTACGCAACATACGCAAATGCTCAGCTATTGCCCCCCTGAAAGTAGGCACTACCTGATATGGAATACCATACGATTCGGTGGCTGCTTTAACAATAGGAGCCAGCTTGCGGTAATGTACATGGCAGATACCCGAAAACAAATGATGCTCGATTTGAAAATTGAGGCCTCCAATAAACCAGTTGAGGATTCGATTACGAGGAGCAAAATCAGTGGTGTTGGCTACTTCGTGTATAGCCCATGAATTCTCCATTTGCTTCCTGCCTTCGTGTTCTACTGGCATGGCATAATCAGATGATTCTACTACATGTGCTGGTTGGAAAATGAGTGACAGAGCCACCCCTGCTATGGCATGCATGATGACAAATCCTAAAATTACGGTGTACCATGGCATGCCTGAGAATATCAACGGAAGCACCAGCGCGTAAGAATAGTATACAATTTTGACCATGGTGATGCGCTGTATCGCTTGTGCAAGCGTTACTTTCTCTTTTTTAAGTAAGCCAAACTTATTGTAGCGGATTACCTGCAGATAGTCTTTGGCTGTCATCCAAAACAGTGTCATCACACTATAAAAAAACCATGCATAGAAATGCTGATAGCGGTGAAACCAATACCTCTTTTGGCGGGGAGAAAAACGCAATATTATACCACTGTCAATATCTTCATCAAGCCCCTCCACATTGGTATAGGTGTGGTGTAAAATATTGTGCTGGATTCTCCATGTGGCGGAGTATCCTCCTATCACTTCAAGTATAGAACCGATCACTTTATTTACTGTTTTATTTGGTGAGTATGCACCGTGATTGGCATCGTGCATTACTGAAGTGCCTATGCCCACCATGCCAACGCCCATTAAAAGCCACATGCCAAGATAAACCCAAATGTTGCCGGCTAACATACCGCTTACCATAAACGCATAAGGTACAAAAAACAGCAACACCATGCTCACTGTTTTAATCCACATTTCTGCATTGGCGTATGGTGAAATATTATTTGTTTCGAAATAGGCATTTACATCAGCTATCACTGATTCGTAAAAACTTTTTTCACCGCGTGGTGCAAATTTTACAATTTCTAATTTTTTGATACCCATGTGAAGTTTTAAGTTTCGATGTTGTATTAATTGACAATATTTTCTCAGGCAAACCTTGCATTGACTTTCGGCCAGCAAAATTAGTCCGGTAAATGATTTTCTGTGGTGTCCTTAAAGTAATGGGCTCTGCCTTATCCCTGCTCAATCGTCTTGTGATCGAATCCAACCCGAGTGCAAAGATAACAAATAGTGCTTTCATTAAACAATTGAACGTAATATATTCATAATGAATATGTTATAATTCTCAAAATACGCAAAATAACTTTCATTTACATTGTAGTGGCTTAAACAAACTAATATCTCCCTTGAAACACATCACCCGCACTATTTGGGTTTTGTCACTTGTGAGCCTGTTCACCGACATGGCCAGCGAGATGCTGTATCCGATATTGCCCATTTATTTGAAAAGCATTGGATTTTCTGTAGTGCTCATAGGTGTGCTCGAAGGTATAGCTGAAGCGACAGCAGGTTTGAGCAAGGGCTATTTTGGCAAATTATCCGACAGCGCAGGCAGGCGAGTGCCTTTTGTGCGAGCCGGCTATGCGCTCAGCGCCATTTCCAAACCCATGATGGCAATGTTTGTGTTTCCAATTTGGATATTCTTTGCGCGCACCATCGACCGTTTGGGCAAGGGCATTCGGACAGGCGCGCGCGATGCGTTATTGGCTGACGAATCTCCGGCTGAAGCGCGTGGGAAGGTGTTTGGATTTCACCGATCGATGGATACGCTGGGTGCGGTGATGGGGCCAGCCTTTGCGCTGCTATACCTCTACTTTTTCCCGGATGATTACCTCACACTGTTTTTTATTGCATTTGCTCCTGGCTTGCTAGCGGTAGCCGCTACATTCTTGATCCATGACAGACATGTGCGCGAACCCTCCTTAAAACCAAGGCCTTCGCCCTTTTCGTTTCTGCGATACTGGAAAGATAGCCCAGCCCGATACCGCAAAGTCGCAGGCGGCCTGCTGGCATTTGCGCTCTTCAACAGCTCGGATGTGTTTCTGCTTTTGATGGGCAAACAAGCAGGCTTTAGCGACACCACTATAATAGGATTGTATATTTTCTATAACCTGGTGTATGCGATTCTTGCTTTACCCCTTGGCATTTTGGCCGATAAAATTGGACTAAAAAAAATGTTGCTTATCGGACTTTCGATTTTTACCGTGGTGTATGCAGGCATGGCGCTCAATCACAATTTATATGTCCTTGTTGCACTGTTCTTTTTATATGGAGTGTATGCCGCAGCCACCGAAGGTGTTTCAAAAGCCTGGATAAGCAATATCACCGCACGCAAGAACACCGCCACCGCCATCGGGTTGTTTTCGGGCCTGCAAAGCCTGTGTGCAATGGCAGCCAGTTCACTCACAGGCCTCGCTTGGTTTTACCTGGGCGCGCAAGCCGCGTTTTTCATCACGGCAAGTGCTACCACGCTGGTGGTTGCCTATTTTCTAGTGTGGGTGCCCGGTAAAAACATATCCGTGGTGGACAAGTCATGAATTCAAAAGTGATTGAAAAAAGAAAACACCCTATCTTGCCAGCCCAATGGAATAAAATCTGCACATGGATATACAAATACTCATCTCTAACCTGACTAATCCTACACTGCTGTTTTTTATATTGGGCATGATTGCCTCAGCGGTAAAAAGTGATTTGGAGATACCGGCTTCAACCAGCAAATTTATATCACTGTACCTGTTGTTTTCTATTGGATTTAAAGGTGGACAGGAACTTGCGCACAGCGATTTCGGAATGGAGATTGTATACGCCATGTTGTTCGGCCTGGTCATTGCTTCAATCATTCCGCTGTATACATTCTTCATTTTAAAAAGAAAAATGAACATTAGCGATGCAGGCGCGGTGGCCGCAGCGTATGGTTCGGTGAGTGCGGTTACGTTTGTGGCAGCGGTTTCATTTTTAGAAGCACAGGCAGTGCCTTTCAGTGGGCACATGGTAGCGGTAATGGCACTGATGGAATCACCGGCTATCATTGTAGGTGTGGTGTTGATAATGAAATACGATCAGGAGACTAAAGAAAGCGGAAACCTCGGTGAAATAATAAAACACTCTTTTACCAATGGGAGTGTATTGATGATTCTCGGTAGTCTGGTGATAGGCATCATTGCCGACACCAAACAAGCGGAAGGTATCCGTCCATTTACTACGGATATCTTTAAAGGATTTCTGGCCATCTTTTTGTTGGAGATGGGCATGGTAACTGCGCGTAGGTTTTCCGCATTTAAAAAGTACGGTTGGTTTGCACCGGTATTTGCAGTGGTAGTTGCTTTTGTGAATGGCTGCATCGTGGCATATATCAGTGGGTTTGTGACGCAAGACCCCGGCAATCGGTTTATGTTTGCCATACTTGCTGCGAGTGCCTCGTATATAGCCGTGCCAGCAGCCATGCGCCTGGCCGCGCCCAAGGCCGACCCCGGCTTGTACATTCCCATGGCTTTGGGTATCACGTTTCCGTTCAACATCACTTTGGGTATGCCGATTTATTATTTGATTGTGGAAAATTCTTAATTAAATTTCTGCACTGAGTGCAAATCACATAATATTATTATTGCAATACAATTTCTCACAAATCCGATCATGCCAAACATCAAAAAAATATTTGCTGAAAATAAAACATGGATTGATCAAAAATTAAAATTGGATCCACAGTATTTCGAAAAATTGGCTGAAGAACAAAATCCAGACATTCTGTATATAGGCTGCTCCGACAGTCGGGTGACAGCTGAAGAACTGATGGGTGTGGAACCGGGTATCGTTTTCATTCATCGCAATATTGCCAACCTGGTACCCAATTCTGATATCAGCTCCATGTCGACCATTCACTTTGCGGTTGACATTCTCAAAGTAAAACATGTAGTAGTATGTGGCCACTATGGTTGCGGAGGCGTGAAGTCTGCAATGCAACAACAAGACATGGGTGTGTTGAATCCATGGTTGCGTAACATTCGTGATGTTTACCGTCTGCACAAGACGGAGTTAAATGACATTACAGACGAAAGTGAAAAATACAACCGACTTGTTGAGCTGAATGTACAAGAGCAATGCGTAAACGTGATCAAAACTTCTGACGTGCAAAAAGCAATCAGAGAGCGTGGGCTGATGGTCCACGGATGGGTATTTGACATTCACACAGGTGAGTTGATCGATCTAAAAATCGACTTCCAAAAAATACTAAGCGACATTATGGAGATATATCGCTTGTCATAATAAAAGTCTGTCGCGCGCACTTCAAATTTGCGTTTTCTAAAACCTTCGTATTTTGTGCCTTTCGAAAAATAAAAACAATTTTTATGAAAGCTTATGTATTCCCCGGCCAGGGCTCACAGTTTGCAGGTATGGGACAAGACCTGTTTGATTCGAACGTCCTTGCGCGTGAGCTTTTCACCAAAGCCAATGAGGTGATGAAATTTAAGATAATGGACGTTATGTTTCGCGGTACTGAAGACGACCTGAAACAAACCAACATTACACAGCCCGCAATTTTTATACATTCTGTGATTACCGCTTTTTCGCTTGGCGATTCCTTCGCGCCAAAAATGGTGGCCGGCCATTCGTTGGGCGAATTTTCCGCACTGGTGGCAGCGCGTGCCCTTTCGTTTGAAGATGGCTTATTGCTCGTAGCCGCCCGCGCCAACGCCATGCAAAAGGCATGCGAGTCGGTGCCCGGCACAATGGCTGCCGTGCTCGGCCTCGAAGATAGCGTAGTGGAGGAAGTATGTGCTACCATCAAAGAAGTAGTGGTGCCTGCCAACTACAATTGCCCCGGGCAGTTGGTGATATCAGGCTCGGTTGAAGGCATAACCAAAGCTTGCGAAGCACTTACAGCTGCAGGAGCTAAACGCGCCATCGTGCTGAATGTGGGTGGCGCTTTCCACTCCCCACTAATGGAGCCCGCTCGCGCAGAGCTGGAAGCAGCCATTAAGAAAACCACTTTCAACAAACCGGTGTGCCCAGTATACCAAAATGTAACCGGCCTGCCCGTCACCGACCCCGAAGTAATTCAGCAAAACCTGATCGCACAACTGACGGCTCCTGTACGTTGGACACAGACTATGCAAAACATGATTGCCGATGGCGCCAAATCTTTTACAGAAGTAGGCCCGGGAAAAGTGTTACAAGGATTGGTAAAGAAAGTGAGCCGTGATATGGAGGCGATGAGCGCCTAATTTTCTACAGTGCTTTGTTAATCAATTCACCTTCGGCCAGGCGTGCCAGATGCTTTGAGCGCAAGGTTTTGCGTAAGCCATCCAGGTGTTTGATATTGTGAACATCGCTGCCAATAAAATCTACCATGTTTTCATCTATCAGTCGCTCGGCCATGTGACGTGCTTCAGGGCCATAGTATCCACTCAGAGAGTTGGTGTTGATCTGTAGATAAGTGCCCGCCATTTTTATTTCGCGCAGGTCATCAAAGTTGTGAAGCCAGAAAGGGTAACGTTCGGGATGCGCCAACACCGGGTAATAACCGGAAGTTTTTATTTGAAAAAGCACCTCCTTAAAATTCTCAGGATAATTGATGTAAGATATTTCTACCAGCAGGTACTTGCCCCCAAACGTAAGCAGGTTGCCATTTTCAAGCAATTCCTGAAATCCTGCATCAATATAATATTCTGCGGCAGCGTGCAACTCCACATCAATATTCAACCGTTTTAGTTCAGCGCGCACCAGCTCCAGTCCACCCAAAATAGTCTCGGGTGTGTTGCGATAAAAATCGCTCATGATGTGAGGTGTGGTAATGAGTTTTGCAAAACCCAATTCGCGCATTCCTCTGATGAGTGCGATGGAATCTTCGAGCGTGGCAGCCCCATCATCAATGCCGGGAATAAAATGGCTGTGCATGTCGCAACGAAATGTTGCATAATCAGGCAGTTGCGCACCCCCCGAACCAAACAAACGTGATAACCAGCCAGCCATCATTAATTTGCTTTTGCAGTAGCGCGGTATTTCCTAAACCACTCGAGTGTGATGGACAAGCCTTGACGGATATTGGTTTGCGGATTGAAACCCAACATTTTTTGAGCGAGCGAAATATCTGCAAGTGAATGTTTGATGTCGCCTTCGCGCTCGGCCACGTGCGTGGTGCCTTTGGTAAAAGCAGTAAGTGCGGCCACCATGCCTGCCAACTCGTTGATGGTAGTTTGCTCGGCCACTGCTATGTTGTATACTTTGTTAAATGCCTCTTCATTTTTAGTAAGCATGGCACGGATGTTTGCTTCTACAGCATTTTCTATGAACGTAAAATCGCGGCTCTGTTCGCCATCGCCATGTATCACAGGTTTTTTCCCATCCAGCATTAAATCAAACAGAATTGGGATCACTGCCGCGTATGGGCCGGAGGGATTCTGGCGCGGGCCAAACACATTAAAATACCGAAGTCCGATTATTTTCATTCCATAACACAATGCAAATACATCGGCATACAACTCATCAACTTTTTTGGAAACCGCATAAGGTGACAGCAGGTTCCCGGTGTTCTCTTCTGTTTTTGGCAAATTTGGCGAATCGCCATACACAGAAGATGAGCTTGCGTACACCACACTGCGCAATTCGTTATCGCGCGCGGCCACCAGCACATTCAAAAATCCGGTGGTATTGGCAGCATGTGTGGCAAGCGGGTCTTTGACAGAGCGTGGCACCGACCCTAATGCAGCCTGATGGCACACATAGTGCACGCCCTGGCATGCGCGCTGGCAATCGGCATTGGATGTAATATCGCCTTCCATGATCTCAAGTGTGGGATGCGAATCAAAAGCGTTGAGGTTGTCGCGAAATCCGGTGGAGAAATTATCCATGACACGCACTTTGGCCGCACCATGTTTCAATAAATATTCAACTACATGCGAACCGATAAAGCCGGCCCCACCAGTCACTAAAAAAGTTGACTTGCTGATGTCCTGCTCATGAAACGGATTTTCGTACATCTAATAAATTTTATCGGGCGTATTGTTTTTCATAATAAGAACGGTATTCGCCTGAAGTAACTTGCGTCAACCACTCTTCGTTGGCAAGATACCAATCTACGGTTTTCTCTAAACCTTCTTCAAACTGAAGCGATGGTTTCCAGCCTAATTCATTCTGCAGCTTAGAGGAATCAATGGCATAGCGCAAATCATGGCCGGCCCTGTCTTTTACAAAAGTAATCAGCTGTGCCGACTCGCCAGGCTTGCGCCCCAGTTTCTGGTCCATCACTTTGCACATTACTTTTATCAATTCAATATTTTTCCATTCGTTGTTACCACCTACGTTGTATGTTTCCCCGTTTCGGCCTTTGTGAAATATCACATCTATCGCATCGGCATGGTCCTCCACAAATAGCCAGTCGCGTACGTTCTCGCCTTTGCCATACACCGGTATGGGTTTGTTCTGTTTAATGTTGTGGATGGCCAGCGGAATCAACTTTTCCGGAAACTGATTAGCTCCATAGTTATTGCTGCAATTTGAAATAACTATCGGCAATTTGTAAGTATGATGATAGGCTTTCACCAAATGATCGGAGGAAGCTTTGGAAGATGAATAAGGACTGCGTGGATCGTAAGAGGTTTGTTCTGTAAACAACCCTTCAACGCCCAGTGATCCGTATACTTCGTCAGTTGAGATGTGGTAAAACAATTTCCCCTCCGTATTCTTGCCCTCGCCCATCCAGGCCTTGCGCGCGGCATTCAGCAAATTTACCGTGCCAATAATATTGGTGTAAATAAACTCTGTAGGGTTTGTGATGGAGCGGTCCACATGCGATTCGGCAGCAAGGTGTATCACACAATCGAACTGATGGGGTTCGAAAAGTTCGTTGATAAAACCTGCATCTACAATGTCGCCCTTTACAAACGAATAGTTAGGTGCATTTTCGATGTCGGCAAGATTAGCAAGGTTGCCTGCGTAGGTAAGCTTGTCGAGATTTACAATGGTGTAGTGCGGATATTTCGTTACAAATTTTCGCACCACATGCGAACCGATAAATCCGGCACCGCCTGTAATCAATATTTTTTTTTCTGTACTCATGAGTTCACAGTAATGGCATTAAGGTGTTGTTCCCACGCCCAGGCTGAACGCAGCATATCTTCAAGTGTGTGTTGTGCCTTCCAGCCCAGCACTTTGTTGGCGTGCTCCGTGTTGGCATACACAGCTTCTGCATCACCGGCCCTTCGCGGGGCTATCGTATATTCCAGCTTACAACCGGTTGCTTTTTCAAAAGTGCTGATGAGTTCCTTCACCGACACTCCATTGCCTGTACCCAGGTTAAATACTTCGCATGCTTCGGTTGATTTCTTTTGCAACAATCGTTCTACCGCCACTATGTGTGCAAGGGCCACATCACTTACATGAATATAGTCGCGGATACAGGTGCCGTCAGGGGTTGGGTAATCGTCACCGAATACTTGAAGTGCTTCGTTTTTTCCAATGCAGGTGCGTGTAATTACAGGCACGAGGTTGTTGGGTTTACCAAAAGGCAGTTCGCCAATGAGCGCAGTGTGATGCGCACCTATCGGGTTGAAATATCTGAGCGCAATGGCTTTGAGTGAAGAAGTGTTACATACATCTTCGATAATTTCTTCACCTACTTTTTTGGTGTTACCATAAGGAGAGGCCGGGCGTGTTACTGGGGTTTGCTCATCTACGGGGTTGCGAGCAGGGTTGCCGTACACTGCGCATGAAGAAGAAAATACTAGTTTGGCTTGAGGCTGCTCATGCATCATGTCCAGTAAGTTGAGCAACGACACTATATTGTTACGGTAATACTTAACAGGCTGCTCTACCGACTCGCCAACGGCCTTGCGCGCAGCAAAATGGATGACGGCATCAAAACGATGCGAAGCAAAAATATTTTCCATCGCACTGCGATCACACATGTCACATTCAAAAAATACCGGCTGCTGCCCGGCTATTTTTCCAATAGCGGTGATCACATCATGATGCGAATTGGAAAAGTCATCGAGGACAAAAACATTGTAGCCGCTTTGTAGCAGCTCAACCACCGTGTGCGAGCCTATATAGCCTGCACCTCCTGTTACCAATATGTTAGTCTTGCGTGTGGTCATGGTTTTATAAACTCCAGTAGCTCATCGTTTTTATTCTGTTTCTAAAAATTCCTTTCACGTCAACCAACACACCTTGGGGCGATGACATCTTTATAAAATCTTCTTCTTTCAAAGCCACATATTCATCGTGGTTCACCGCTACAACAATGGCATCGTATCCGGTACCGGGAGTGGTGAGTTCAAATCCATATTCTGCTTTTACGTGCTCGGAGCTGGCGCGAGGGTCGGCCACTTCGGTGTTTACACCATATGATTTAAACTCGCGCACCAAGTCGGCAACTTTGGAGTTGCGGATGTCTTCCACATTTTCTTTAAACGTGGCACCCATCACTAGCACACGGCATTTGCTTAGGTCTTTGCCCGCGGCCACCAGCTTTTTCACGGTTTGCTTAGCGATGTAAAAACCCATGGTGTCATTTACATATCTACCCGAGTTGATAACCTGTGCGTGGTAGCCCATCTCCTGCGCTTTGTAAGTGAGGTAATAGGGATCCACGCCAATGCAATGCCCGCCCACAAGGCCCGGCATGAACTTCAGGAAATTCCATTTGGTACCTGCAGCATCCAGCACTTCGTATGTGTTGATGCCCATCTTGTTGAATATGATGGACAGTTCGTTCATCAATGCGATGTTGACATCGCGCTGTGTGTTCTCAATTATTTTTGCTGCCTCGGCCACTTTTATTGAAGATGCTTTGTAAGTACCGGCATGCACTACGATCTCATATACTTTTGAAATTTCTTCCAACGATTCATCATCACAACCTGATACCACTTTTGTGATTTTCGATAGCGTGTGTTCTTTGTCGCCCGGGTTGATGCGCTCAGGCGAGTAGCCCACCTTGAAATCATTTACAAATTTCAACCCTGACAATTCTTCGAGCACCGGGATGCAATCTTCCTCTGTGCATCCGGGATACACGGTGGATTCGTACACCACGTAATCGTTTTTCTTCAACACATTTCCGATGGTGCGAGTGGCGCCCATCAAAGGTTTGAGGTCGGGCAGGTTGTGGTCGTCAATAGGCGTGGGCACTGCCACGATGTGAAAGTCAGCTTGCGAGAGGGTGGTCGGATCGCACGTAAATGTGATGTCACAACCCTCGAATTCGGAAGCTTCCAATTCGCCACTGGGGTCAATGTTTTTCTTCATCAACTCCACACGCTCGGCATTGATGTCGAAACCTATGACTTTTATCTTCTTTGCAAAAGCAAGTGCGATGGGCAATCCTACATAACCTAACCCAATCACACTGAGCACAGCTTCTTTCTTTATCAGTTTATCGTAAATCACTTTGTTTGTTTTGAAATCTTAAATCTATAATCCTGCGGCTTGCTGGCGCGCTTTGTTTTTTAATTTGTCGTCACGCATTTCGTAAATGCGTTCGATGATGTCTACTACTTTGAGTCCTTCGAGTGCGTTGGTGGTGGCGCTGGTGCGACCCTTCAGTGTATCAATAATATTCTCAATAATGTAGTGATGGTTGGCGGCCGATCCTTTGTAGGCCCCGTAATCATTGGCCGGGCCTGCTTCGGCAAGTGTGGGCATTTCATATCCATCAATGTGGCAGTGCACTACTTCGTTCATATACTGTCCGCCTATTTTCACCGTGCCTTTGCTGCCAACCACGGTCATGCTGCTTTCCATATTGCTATCCCACACGGCAGTGCTGTAAGTAATGCTACCCATGCCACCGCGCACAAAGTTAAAAAGCACCATGCCAGAGTCTTCAAAGTCGGTGCTATGACCATGATTGAAATCGCCAAAGCGACCCTGCAAATTAGTGATATCGCCAAAGAGCCAGTACATAATATCGATGAAGTGCGAGAACTGTGTGAAGAGTGTGCCGCCATCCAACTCGCGCGTGCCTTTCCACCCACCCTCTTTGTAATATCGGTCATCGCGGTTCCACAGACAGTTAATCTGCACCATAAAAATATCACCCAGCAACTTTTTGTCAATTACTTCCTTGATCCACACTGAAGGTGGCGAGTATCTGTTTTGCATCACGCCAAACACATGCCTTTGCACGCGCATGGAAGTGTGTATCATCTCTTCGCAATCGGCCTTTGACAGCGCCATCGGTTTCTCGCAAAGCACGTGGTGCTTATGATTGAGCGCAGTGATGGCGTGGATAGCGTGAAGGCCGTTGGGCGTGCACACATTTACGATATCTATCGCATGATTGGCATCCAGCATTTCTTCAATAGAAGCATACACAGGCACACCGTACTTGCCGGCCCGCGCGCGCGCCTCTGCATCTGTGTCGCACATGGCTACAAGCTGAGCTTCCTCGTTGCGCACAACCATCTCGGCATGGCGCATGCCTATGTGGCCGCTGCCTACTATCGCAAATTTTATTTTCTCTTCACTCTGCATGCTGCATTTTATAATTTTGTCACGCGCCCATCGGCCAATTTGTATTTCTCTTTACTCTCTTCGCATACGGCTATCCCCTCTTTATCGAAGCTCAACTTATGACCGTATTCACTCATCCATCCTGTGTGGCGCGCAGGGTTTCCGATTACCAGCGCAAAGGCCGGCACTGCTTTGGTCACCACCGCACCTGCTCCAATAAATGCGTACGCGCCTATGTCGTTGCCGCACACTATAGTAGCGTTGGCGCCTATCGAAGCACCCCGGCCCACGTGGGTTTTGGCGTATTGGTCGCGCCTGATTATTGCACTGCGCGGATTGATCACATTGGTGAACACCATACTGGGACCCAGGAACACATCGTCATCGCAGGTCACGCCTGTGTATATCGATACGTTGTTTTGCACCTTCACGTTGTTTCCCAGGCGGGTCCGAGGCATGACCACCACGTTTTGCCCGAGGTTACAGCGCTCACCGATGACCGCCCCTGGCATCACATGGCTGAAGTGCCAGATGCTGGTCCCGGCGCCGATGACGGCACCCTCATCGATGAAACAGGATTCGTGGGCGAAATAGTCTGGCATACAGGTCCCGTCAGCGGGGGATGGAAGGCACGTCGAGGCCTCCGTCCGGGCGGATAATCTTGACTTCCGTTTCGAGAATGGCATCAAACTGGTCGCGAACGACCGCTTGGGCGTGAGTGATCAGGGCCCGGATTTCTGCCGCACGCGCGCCACCGGTATTGATGAAGTAATTCGCATGCTTCGTCG
>JBBKVM010000024.1:0-23084 GCA_037968415.1 Bacteroidia bacterium
TGCCTCCTCCTATTGTTTTCTCCCATTGTATGGTGCCCATCGAATCGGTCTTCACTATCCAATAATCCCATCCTCCTTTGCCATTCTCTGTTTTATCGCCAGATATATTTGAATCTGAAGTTCCGCTCAATATATATCCCCCATCAGAAGTTTGCCTGATGTCGTATAACCTATCCGATCCGCTTCCGCCAATGGTTTTTTGCCATTCAATAATACCTGCAGCATCCGTTTTTATTATCCAATAATCATCTCCGCCATTCGTATTCTCTGTTTTGTCTCCCGAAATATATGAATTTGAGTACCCACCAAGAATGTAACCCCCATCTGTGGTTTGCCGCATAGAATAAAGAAAATCCTCGCCACTGCCTCCGATGGTATTCTGCCATTGTATGCTGCCCCACGCATCTGTTTTAATAATCCAGTAATCCCAACTGCCCCATGTGTTCTCTGTCTTATCGCCCGAAATGCCAGACGAGGAATACCCGCCCATAATATATCCACCTTCGGCCGTTTGTTGGATGGTATACAAATTATCGAACCCGCTTCCACCAATGGTTTTCTGCCACTCAATTTCTTGACTGAATGAGGTAAATGGCATCAGACAGCAATACACTGCCAACAACAATATCCTTTTCTGCACAATGCAAGCATCCATAATTCTGAACTGAGTGATTAAATTATCTGGTTTGAATTTGTTTGTATAAACATGTACAAGTACGTGACTTTTTTCGTAGTGATTGTGTTGCCGAATGAATCGAAGTTGGTCATGCAATTTTTTAGGCCTCAAATCTATCTATAACCCTTTGATTTCATATTTTGCAAACTCATTCGTTTGTATTATATGATTCGACATTGCTTTTACCTGTTAGTTTCCTTCCTGTGGCTTGCCACCATAGCCCCGCACGCCCACGCCCAAAAGATAGAATGGTCGGCTTACGACCTGATAGACAAAAAAATGGGTTACGTGAAAATAATCGGCTATGACGATGCAGGCTTTTTCGCGCTAGCCAGCAACCTGAGCCTGGAACATGAACGCAGCCGCGTAGGTTTCAAGAAACGGAAGTATTACCTCATGCACTTCACCAACGGATTGAAAAAATCGTGGGAGAAACCACTGGAAATAAATGCCAACCGCACCATTGAAAAAATCACCTGGTTTAATGAAAGCATCATATTAATAAGCTCGGAAGAAGATGCTAAAAACAGCAAATACACACTGTGGCTCGATAGGGTTGACCAAAAAGGAAATATAGTGGCCGAAAGCATCAGGCTTGATGAATTCAATACCACTGAATATGGGTTGGATGAAGACCTGATACTCATCGCCTCGCACGAGCAAACCTATTTACTGATCAGCTATGGCACGGTAAGGTCCGACAACGAAAAACAGACCGTACGCGTGGTGGTAACGGACGAGACCTTTAGCAAAACTAAAATCGGTGACATCGCAATTCCTATTGGAAAGAAAAATTACACAGCTGAAAATTACGCGGTGGCCAATGATGGTAAAGTGTATGTGTTAGGCACTCGCTACGACAATGAAAAGAAAGCGCGTTCGCCCGAACAATATTTTTACCAGCTGTTGATGTACGACCCATTTACACAAATCACTTTCCAGAACGAAATAAAAATTACGGACCAATTTATTTCCGACATCGGTTTTTCTATTGACGAACTAAACAAGCAAGTGGTGATAGCTGGATTTTTCAGTGACAAGACCTCCTACTCTACTGCCGGAGTCTACTACATGGCTTACGATCCGGCCACCAACAAAATAACCGAACGTGGATCACAAAAATTTTCGGAGCGCTTTATGCTCAAATTTATTGGCGAGCCCAAAGTGAACAAAGGCAAAGAACTCGTGAACTATTCGGTAAATAAAATTGTACTCAGAAACGATGGCGGAGCGGTAGTGACGGCCGAATCTTTTTACACTTCACGGTTTACATATTACGATAATTTTACCCACGCCTTCACCACGCGTACCAATTACTATTACAATAATGTACTCGCTATTTCCATTAATGTGGACGGCACCATTGACTGGGAAATGGTGGTCCCAAAAGAACAGTTCACTGTAGATGATGGTGGTTTTTTCTCTTCCTACGCCACGCTCATTTTTCTCGATAAGATGTACTTTATCTACAACAAGTTTTCAGGGCGCAGAACAGCCGTGATGGTGCATCGAGTAAGCACCACAGGAGAAGATTCGCAATCGCAGATTATTGGCCCTGGTGAAGACGCACAACTGATACCGCGCAGCGGCATGCAGATAGACGAAAATATTGTGGTGATTCCTGCACTGCGCAATCGCAAGCTGGTGTTTCTAAAACTTGAGTTCTGACAGCTACCACCGAAATGAACTTGGCAGAACAAAAAATCGCACAGGCCGCGGCTTACGTTAAATATCTGGCGCGCAGAAGCAATGCGCACGACCTCCACTCGCCATTTGCTTTCGAGTTGTACAACCTCATGCACGACACCACACCTTTCTATGCATTCGAACTTGTAGAATCGCTGCGCTCCTCGCTTTTACTCAACACTAAACTTATACAAGTGGACGACTTTGGCGCAGGCTCGCAGGTGGCCACCGCACCCCAGCGCACCATTGCATCGATTGCGCGCCACGCTGCCATGCCGGCAGCCTACGCGCAAATGCTGTTCAGGATTTGTGTAAAAAATAATTTCAAAACAGCATTAGAACTGGGTACCTCGCTGGGCATCACCACCTGCTACCTGGCCAAAACCTCTACACACATGCGCGTGACCACTTTAGAAGGTTGCACAAATACTGCCGCTGTAGCCACACACAATTTTCAAAAACTTGCTTGCAAAAATATTTCACTCATCAATGCACCGTTTGATACTGCACTGCCTGAAGTGCTAAATTCATTTGACTCCATTGACATGGTACTGATAGACGGCAACCACCGCTATGCCCCTACCATGGCCTACGCGCGGGCCTGCATACCCAAGCTCCACAACGATTCGGTGCTGGTGATAGACGACATACACTGGTCGGCAGAAATGGAACAAGCCTGGGCCGACATTCAAGAACTCGATGAAGTGATGATGACGGTAGACCTATTTCGAATGGGTTTGGTCTTTTTCAAAAAGGAACTTACCAAACAACACTTTGTGTTTAAATTTTGAAACGTTAAAATTCTTTTACTTTTGGAGTAACTGAAAAAAGCACGATGAAAGAGATCATCAAACTCAAGAATATTGCTAAGTTTTACCGCATCGGCACGGTGACCATCAAGGCACTGCAGTCGATTACTGTGGATATTAATCAGAATGAATATGTGGCGCTCATGGGCCCTTCGGGTTCGGGTAAGTCTACATTAATGAACATTATCGGCTGCCTCGATACACCCACTTCCGGAGAGTATCATCTCAACAACACCTCGGTGAGCAAAATGACCGATAACGAACTGGCTGAAATCCGCAACCGTGAAATTGGTTTTGTGTTTCAAACATTCAACTTGCTGCCGCGCTCTACCGCGCTGCAAAATGTGGAGTTGCCCCTGGTGTATGCGGGTATGGGTGCGGACGAGCGAAGAGAACGTGCCATTGCCATACTCACCGATGTGGGACTGGGCGATAGGTACACGCACAAGCCCAACGAACTGTCGGGCGGACAACGCCAGCGTGTGGCCATTGCGCGCGCGCTGGTCAACAAACCTTCTATCATACTTGCCGATGAACCCACCGGAAATCTTGATTCAACCACCTCGGGCGAAATAATGGAACTGCTCGATGAAATACACAGGCGTGGCAACACCATTATTTTGGTGACACACGAAGAAGAAATCGCAGCCCACGCACACCGCATCATTCGGTTGAAAGACGGACTGGTGGAGTCGGATGCTTTCAACGAAAAAATTAAGACCAAAAGCCCTGCATAGCCCACTATGAAAATCTACACCAAAAAAGGAGACACGGGCCAAACATCACTCATTGGCGGCACGCGCGTGGCCAAGCACCACATCAGGATAGAGAGCTATGGCACTGTAGACGAGCTCAACTCTTGGGTGGGCCTGCTGCGCGATCAGCAGGAATTGAAGTACATGAATGAAGTGTTGCTCGAAATTCAGGATCGGTTGTTTACAATAGGCAGCTCATTGGCGTCTGATCCCCAAAAATCAAAAATGAAAATTCCTGATCTGAAAGAATCAGATGTGGAGTATATTGAAAAGTCAATTGACACGATGAACGAAGATTTGCCGGAGATGAAGTCTTTTGTTTTGCCGGGCGGTCATCAGGCAATATCTTATTGCCACATAGCGCGGTGCGTGTGCCGCAGGGCCGAGCGCCTGACCACGCATTTGAATGAAGCAGACTTTGTGGCTCCGTTGGTGATTGTCTACCTCAACCGGCTATCAGATTTTCTGTTTGTGTTGTCGCGCCACGTCACACATCAACTAAAAGCGGAAGAAATGCCCTGGAAACCGCGTATGTAGCGCGTTTGGCTATTTTTTCAACACCCTGTATTTCTTATTAAAATTTTTATACTTTTGCGAGCCTTACAGAGTATTTAAGAAATTACATTAACAGATAAAGAAATAAGATATGTATTGGACATTGGAACTTGCATCGCACCTTGAGGATGCCCCCTGGCCAGCTACAAAGGACGAGTTGATAGATTACGCAATCCGATCGGGCGCACCACTAGAAGTTATTGAAAATTTGCAGGAGTTGGAAGACGAGGGCGAAGCGTATGAAACGATTGAAGAAATTTGGCCTGACTATCCGACTAAAGATGATTTTTTCTTCAACGAAGATGAATATTAATTCATAACCACTTTTAAAAGAAGGCTTGCACAATTACGTGTGAGCCTTTTTTATTTATGGCCCGCCCATCACAAAAACACGATCCTTATTCGGCACTTCGATATCGCGATTTCCGATTTCATCTGGCCGCGCGATTTGTGCTCACAGTAGCCATCCAAATGCAGGCGGTGATTGTGGGCTGGCAGGTATATCAAATTACCGGCAATGTATTATCACTTGGCTTGGTGGGCCTGGCAGAGGCAGTCCCCGCTATTGGCATCGCACTGTTTTCGGGCCACCTGGCTGACAAGTTTGACCGCAAGAAAATTATTCTCGTTTTCTCGCTCCTGCTGATAGCCTCTTCTGTTTTTCTTACTCTGTTTACAACCAATGATTCGGCATTTCTATTGGCGCATGGTGTGTGGCCTGTGTATGCAGTCATTTTTACTACAGGCATAGCGCGCGGATTTATGAGTCCTGCGCTATCGGCTTTTATGGCGCAACTGGTGCCGCGCGAAATATATTCCAACTCCTCCACCTGGAACAGCACCATGTGGCAAACAGGCGCGGTTTCCGGACCTGCGCTGGGAGGCATTTTGTACGGTTTTGCCGGCATCACTTACACTTATGGGCTGGTGGTGGTGCTCATGATTATAGCCGTTGTTCTCATTTCGTTTATCGCCCCCAAGCCTTACACCCGCACACAAGCCACCGAAACCCTGCGCCAGCGACTTACCTCGGGCATCCGGTTTGTTTTCAACCACCAGGTGATGCTGGGCGCTTTGTCGTTGGATATGCTAGCCGTGCTGTTTGGAGGCGCGGTAGCCTTGCTGCCGGTCTTTGCTTCTGATATTCTCCATGTGGGCCCCGAAGGCCTCGGCATGCTGCGAGCGGCCCCTGCATTTGGTGCCATCATTATGGCCATTGTGCTGGCCTACGCTCCGCCCACCAAAAATGCAGGTCGCAAACTGATGTTTAGTGTCGCGGCCTTTGGCGCCTGCATAATTGGCTTTGCGCTCAGTACCGATTTTTACCTCTCGCTCGTGCTGCTGGCCCTAAGCGGCATGTTCGACAATGTGAGCGTGGTGATACGTTCTACCATCCTACAGATATTTACGCCCGATGACATGCGAGGGCGTGTGTCGGCCGTCAACACCATATTTATTGGCTCTTCCAACGAAATAGGTGCTGTGGAATCGAGCGTGGCAGCCAGCCTGCTGGGACTGGTGCCTTCGGTGTTGTTTGGTGGAACTGTCACTCTGGTGGTAGTGGGTATTGCTTACGTGGTGGCCCCCGCACTCAGAAAACTCGACATGAGCGAAGTGCGCTAATGCCATCGCGGCAGGCTTTCGACATCCCTGCAAATGCTTATTATTTAGTACTTTTGCAGTCTTTTATTGCAAATATTCACCTTAATTCCCCAAGGGGATCGCACACATATTATGCTTGACTTCATCAACAAATCAATATCAGGAATTTTTGGCACCAAGGCAGATCGTGACCTTAAAGACCTAAAACCAAACGTAGACCTGGTAAATGCCGAATTTGACAAACTGCAATCTCTCAGTGATGATGAATTGCGTGGCCGCACCGCCACTTTCCAGGCACAGCTCAAAGAGCAACTGGCGGGAATCAACAAAGAAATAGCCGACATAGAAGAAAAAATTGAGCAAAATCCTGACATGGAGTTGAATGCCAAAGAAGCGGCCTACAACCAGATTGACAAGTTGAAGAAAGAGCTCAACGAAAAATCGGAGACGGTGCTGAAAGAACTTTTACCCGAAGCCTTTGCAGTGATTAAGGAGACCGCACGCAGGTTCAAAGAAAATGATTCACTCAATGTGGCCGCCACCGAAAACGACCGCACGCTTTCAACCAAAAAATCGAACGTGGAGATAAAAGGCGACCACGCAATTTATCACCGTAAGTGGCTGGCAGCGGGAACCGAAGTAACATGGGATATGTTGCACTACGATGTGCAGTTGATTGGCGGAACGGTATTGCACGAAGGCAACATTGCCGAGATGGCCACAGGTGAAGGAAAAACGTTGGTAGCCACACTGCCCATATACCTCAACGCACTGACAGGACGTGGTGTGCACGTGGTAACTGTAAACGACTACCTTGCCAAGCGCGACTGCGAATGGAATGCACCGCTGTTCGAGTTTCACGGCCTTACGGTTGATTGTATAGATTTCCATCAGCCCAACTCCGAAGAAAGAAAAAAAGCGTACCGCTCGGATATCATTTATGGTACCAACAACGAGTTTGGTTTTGACTACCTGCGCGACAACATGGCACGCAATCCCGATGACATCGTGCAGCGCGAGCATCACTACGCCATAGTTGACGAAGTAGATTCTGTTTTAATTGACGAAGCACGTACACCGCTTATCATATCGGGGCCCACACCACGTGGCGATAACCACGAGTTTTATCAACTGAAACCACGAATCGAAACGTTGGTGAAAACACAAAAAGATCAGATAACCCGACTTATCACCGATGCGAAAAGACTCCTCACCGAAAGCAAAGACGAAGAAGCAGGACTCGCCTTGTTGCGTGCCCACCGTGGACTTCCAAAAAACAAAGCACTGATTAAATTCCTGAACGAAACAGGTAACAAATCACTGTTGAAGAAAACAGAAAACTTCTACATGCAGGATCAGAGTAAGGACATGCACAAGGTGGATGCCGAACTTTATTTTGTGATCGATGAAAAAAACAACACCATCGAACTTACGGAAAAAGGTATTCAGCTGATCACCGACACCGGTGATGATGCCAACTTTTTTGTGTTGCCCGATGTGGGAAGTGAAATAGCTGAAATAGAAAAAAAGCAATTATCACCTGCCGAAAAACTGGAGACGAAAGAGGAGTTGATGCGCGACTTCTCTGTAAAATCAGAACGCATTCACACCATCAACCAATTGCTGAAAGCATACACGCTATTTGAGCGCGACATCGAATACATCATTGCCGATGGCAAAGTGAAAATTGTAGATGAGCAAACAGGCCGTGTGCTTGACGGGCGCAGATATTCTGACGGATTGCATCAGGCCATAGAAACCAAAGAGAGTGTGAAGGTTGAGTCTATCACACAAACCTACGCCACCGTGACTTTGCAGAATTATTTCCGCATGTACCACAAGCTTGCGGGCATGACCGGTACAGCAGAAACCGAAGCGGGGGAATTTTGGGAGATCTATAAACTGGACGTAGTGGTGATTCCTACTAACAGGAAAATAGTCCGCAAAGACCTTGACGACCTGGTTTACAAAACCAAGCGTGAAAAATACAATGCATCCATAGAAGAAATAGTAAAACTTACTGAAGCGGGCAGGCCCGTGCTGGTAGGTACCACATCGGTTGAGATATCGGAGTTGCTGTCGCGGATGTTGAAACTGCGAAACATCAGGCACAACGTTCTGAACGCAAAGCTGCACAAAAAAGAAGCCGATATAGTGGCCGAAGCCGGAACCAGCGGAACAGTAACCATAGCCACCAACATGGCCGGTCGTGGTACAGATATAAAACTGGGATCGGGTGTGAAAGAAGCCGGTGGACTGGCCATTATAGGAACCGAACGCCACGACTCGAGGCGCGTGGACAGGCAGTTGCGCGGTCGCTCAGGCAGGCAGGGAGATGCAGGCTCGTCACAGTTTTTTGTGTCGCTCGAAGATGATTTGATGCGTTTATTTGGCTCCGACCGTATTGCACGCCTTATGGACCGCATGGGACTGGAAGAAGGAGAAGTGATTTCTCATTCTATGGTTTCTAAATCGATAGAGCGCGCGCAGAAAAAGGTAGAGGAAAATAACTTTGGTATCCGCAAGCGACTGCTCGAATATGATGACGTGATGAACTCGCAACGCGAAGTCATTTACAAAAAACGCAGACACGCATTGTATGGCGACAGGTTGCAACTCGACTTGCTGAACATGAAGTACGATGTGGCCGACAGCATAGTGAGCGAGCATTTGCAGAACCGTGATTATGAAGCGTTGAAATTCGATTTGCTGAGATACCTTACCATTGAATGTCCGTTTGATGAGCAGGATTTTTTCAACAAGAATCCCGATATGCTCACTGAACAGATTTTCAAACTTGCCAACGAGCAATACAAACAAAAATCATCGCTTATCAGCGAGCGTGCCTTTCCGTTCATCAAAGAAATAATGGAAACCAAGGGTGCGACTATCGAAAATATCATTGTACCATTTACCGATGGCCACAAAGAGTTGCCGGTGTATGTGCCATTGAAAAAAGCGTTTGACAACAAAGGCAAGGAAGTAATTTCTGCATTTGAAAAATCAATTACGCTGGCTTTGATTGATGATGCATGGAAAGAACACCTGCGCGAAATGGATGAGTTGAAAACATCGGTACAGAATGCGGTGTATGAGCAAAAAGATCCGTTGTTGATTTACAAGTTCGAATCGTTTGAGTTATTCAAACGCATGATCGACAAAGTGAACAAAGACATCACTTCATTTATTTATAAAGGAATAATAGCCGTGCGCGATACGGCCAACGTGAAGAGCGCGCAAACGCAGGAGAAGACCGATCGTTCGGGCTATCAGGAAAGCCACCCGGAAACCTGGAATGAAGGTGGTGGAGATGTGGCACAAGCCGCGCGTCCGCAAGCCAAAGTGCAGCCGGTGCGTGTAGAACAAAAGGTAGGTCGTAATGATCCTTGCCCTTGCGGCAGCGGCAAGAAATTTAAAGCTTGCCACGGAGCCAACTAATAATCAACCCGCCCACCCTTCTCTGTCGAGACTGCGGTATTGAATGGCCTCGGCCAGGTGCTCCGTTTTGATTTGCGCGGTGCCTTCGAGGTCTGCTATGGTGCGCGCTACTTTTAATATGCGGTCGTAGGCCCGCGCGGAGAGGCCCAGGCGTTCCATCGCTGTTTTCAGCAGCTGTCTGCCGGTGTCATCTATCACACAAATTTCGCGTAGCTGGTTGCTGGTCATTTGTGCATTGCAGTAAATTCCATTGCTGTCTTTAAACCGTTCTTCCTGCACCTGCCTGGCTTTGATCACGCGCGCGCGCACAGCCACGCTTTTTTCTTCTACACGTGTGGTGGTAAGTTCGTTGAATGACACAGGCGTAACTTCCACGTGTATGTCGATGCGGTCGAGCAGCGGTCCCGAAATGCGATTCAAATATTTTTGCACCACCCCGGGCGCGCACACGCAATCTCTTTCAGGGTGATTGTAATACCCACAAGGGCACGGGTTCATAGAAGCCACCAGCATAAAACTTGCCGGGTAGTCGACCGTAAACTTGGCGCGCGATATGGTTACATGGCGCTCTTCCAATGGCTGGCGCATTACTTCAAGCACCGTGCGTTTGAATTCCGGAAGTTCATCGAGAAAAAGCACTCCGTTGTGCGCCAGGGAAATTTCGCCCGGCTGCGGGGTGCCCCCGCCACCCACCAAAGCCACATCGCTGATGGTATGGTGCGGTGAGCGAAATGGCCGTGTGCACACCAGCGACTCGTTTACGCTGATCTTGCCCGCCACCGAATGTATCTTGGTGGTCTCCAACGCTTCGTCAAGCGACAGCGGTGGCAATATGGTGGGCAAACGTCTGGCCAACATGGTTTTGCCTGCGCCCGGAGGGCCAATCATAATCACGTTGTGTCCACCTGCAGCAGCTATTTCCATGGAGCGCTTGATGTTCTCCTGCCCCTTCACATCACTAAAATCAAAATCTAACAGCGACTGACTGTTGTAAAATTCTTTTTGTGTGTCTACGATGGTGCGCTCCACAGGAGTGCCAGTAAAAAACCCTATTACTTCCTGGATAGACTCCACGCCATACACTTCCAGACCCTCCACTATGGCCGCCTCGCGCGCATTCTGTTTGGGCAATATCATGCCTTTAAATTTATCGGTGCGTGCTTGTATGGCAATTGGCAAAACGCCTTTGATAGGCTGCAAGGTTCCATCAAGCGACAACTCACCCATAATTACATACTCACCTAGCGTCTCGGCCACTATTTGTTCGGAGGCAGCAAGGATGCCCATCGCAATGGGCAGGTCATAGGCCGAGCCTTCTTTGCGTATGTCGGCCGGAGCCATGTTCACCACAATCTCCTTGCCGGGATACTTGTAACCTGTGTTTCGAAGTGCAGCCACAATTCTTTTCTGGCTTTCTTTTACCGCGCTGTCGGGCAGGCCCACCAGAAAAAAATTCACGCCCGGTGATACGTTTACTTCTATGGTGATGGTGGTGGCATTGATGCCATATACTGCACTGCCGTAGGTCTTTATGAGCATAATCCTGCTTTTGTTCGCTTACTTTTTACTTAATTTTTCCACACATAATATCAGGCAATGAATCACTTTGATGTGAATTTCCTGCGCGCGATCGGCAAATTTACTTTTGGGTGATCTTATCTCCACATCGCACATTGCGGCAAGCTGCCCACCATCATTTCCGGTGAGAGCAACTACTTTCATTCCCAGCTTGCGTGCGGTGGTGCCGGCTTCCAGCACATTTTTAGAATTGCCGCTGGTGCTGATGGCCAGCAACACATCGCCCGGGCGCCCCACGGCTTCGACATAGCGAGAAAATATTTTTTCAAACCCATAATCATTTCCGGTGCAGGTAATATGTGACGGATCGCTGATGGCAATAGCGGCCATGGCCTCACGATTGTCTCTGAAACGACCGGTCATTTCTTCGGCAAAATGCATGGCATCGCACATAGAACCTCCGTTACCACAGGAAATAATCTTGCCGCCAGCCTGCAAACATGTATGCATGATGACCGCGGCCTGCGCTATACTATCCACCGCCCTGGCATCCGAAACAAAGGTCTCCAGCGTATTTGCGGCCTCTTGTAATTGCGCTTTTATAATTTCTTGTGGTGTGGTCATCTGTGTGATTACTTTGTATATTTCATTTTCCAATCAAAGTGCAAAATATTAAATCCTTTGGTGATGCCGACACTGATTTCGGTATATCAAACAAAAAGATAATTTTACGGTAATATTCAACTCTTAAAAACTAACAAGGTATGAGCATTCATTCAGGCGGCACTAAGTTTTACAATGACGTTTTATATAACCTCGACCGTGCTGCCCAGTTCACAAGATTCCCAAAAGGCTTGCTCCAGCAAATTAAAACCTGCAACAGCATTTACAAGTTTTACTTCCCGATTGAAATAGACAACCACATTCACGTACTTGAAGGCATACGCGTGCAGCACAGTCACCACAAGACACCTACCAAGGGTGGTATTCGCTACAGCGAGTTTGTGGATGAGGATGAAGTAAAAGCACTTGCCACACTTATGACCTTTAAATGCGCAGTGGTGGACGTGCCGTTTGGCGGAGCCAAAGGCGGTATCAAAATTTCTCCATCTAAATTTAATGTGCGCCAGTTGGAGCGCATCACCAGGCGTTATACTACGGAGCTGCTCAAGAAAAACATGATAGGTCCGGGCGTTGATGTGCCTGCACCTGACTATGGCAGCGGTGGCCGCGAGATGGCCTGGATTGCCGATACATATTCAACATTTATGTTTGACGACATCAACGCGTTGGGTTGTGTGACAGGTAAGCCTGTGGGTCAGGGTGGAATAAGAGGACGCGTTGAAGCAACGGGGCTTGGTGTATTCTTTGGTATACGCGAATCGCTTGAGCACACAGACGACATGAAGAAGTTGGGGCTCACGACCGGAATCGAAGGCAAGCGCATTATTGTGCAAGGCCTTGGTAACGTGGGTTCATATGCTGCCATATTCTGCCAGGAAGCGGGAGGCATTATAGTAGGTGTTTCGGAGCGCGAAGGCGGCTTATACAGCAAAGACGGACTGGATGTAAAAAGCTTGCTTGCCCACCGTGAAAAGACGGGCAGCTTATTGAATTTTCCGGGCGCCAAAAATGTGGCGAAGCCTGCAGCGGTGCTTGAGATGGCTTGTGATATATTAATTCCGGCCGCACTCGAAAACCAAATCCACAAAGACAACGCAGATAAAATACAAGCCAAAATCATAGCCGAGGCCGCAAATGGCCCGGTGACTAAAGAAGCGGAAGAAATACTACTTAAAAAGAAATGTCTTATCATTCCTGACTTGTTTCTCAACGCGGGTGGTGTAACGGTTTCTTATTTTGAATGGTTAAAAAATCTTTCGCATGTGCGCTTTGGCCGTATGGGCAGGAGGTTTGATGAATTCGCAAAAAGAAAACTTGTAGATGCGGTAGAAAAATCAACAGGCAAAACGCTGGAGGCAGCCGAACGCGCCATTCTTATTTACGGTGCCGATGAACAAGACTTGGTAAGATCAGGACTGGAAGACACCATGGTATTTGCCTACAATGAAGTGAGGGAAATAAAAAGAAGCAACAAGAAAATTCCTGACATGCGCACGGCCGCACTTATTAGCGGTATCAACAAGGTAGGCGCCAGCTACGAATCACTGGGCGTGTTCCCTTAATCACTCAATAATTTTCTTCAGAATTCAATCCGCGATTTACTGTTTTCGATTCTCGAATTCGGTAAGTCCGCTTTGCAGAAATGTAACGTACTTCTGTATGTTCAGATCGAATGCGTGCGGGGGCACCAACAACTCTTCATTGTGGTCGAGCAGCACATAGTAAGGCTGCGAGTTCGTTTTGAACCTGCCGGTTTGCAAATCGCTCCATTTGTTTCCAATGGTTCTGATTTGTTTGCCTTCTATAAATGTAGAAACGTATTGTTCGCCATCAGGTAGTTTGGTACGGTCATCCACATACAAAGAGATGAGTACATAATCATCGCGCAGCAGCTTGAGCACGCTGGGGTCAGACCACACACTTACTTCCATCTTGCGACAATTCACGCAGCTCCAACCGGTAAAGTCAACCATCACGGGCTTGCCCACTTTGCGAGCATAAGCCATGCCTTCTTCATAATCGAAAAAGCAGGGCAGGTTGTGCGGACAGTGAAAGGTTTCGGCATACTTGGTACCTGACTGTCCCTGGTCGTGTGCTGCGGCAGTACCGGCATTCATGCTGGTGTACAGATCAAAATCTTGAGTGGCTTGCGGTGGCGAAAATGCGCTAATGGCCTTTAGTGGGGCTCCCCACAGGCCGGGTATCATATACAAAGCAAAAGCAAGCGACACGATGGAGAGAAACAATCGCGGGATGGAAATATAATCTACATCGCTGTCGTGATGAAATTTGAGTTTGCCCAGCAAATAAAATCCGAGCATACCAAAAATGATGATCCACGAAACAAGAAATACCTCGCGGTCGAGAATGCCCCAGTGGTAAGCAAGATCCACGTTCGATAGAAATTTCATGGCCAGCGCAAGCTCCAAAAATCCGAGTACTACTTTCACTGAGTTGAGCCATCCGCCAGACTTGGGCAACGAATGAAGCCAGCTAGGGAACGCGGCAAACAGCGCAAAAGGCACGGCCAGCGCAAGCGAGAAACCAAACATACCCACCACAGGACCCAGTTCGCTGCGCCCGGTGGCGGCCTCCACCAACAAGGTGCCAATGATAGGACCCGTGCAGGAAAATGAAACAAGTGCCAAAGTAAATGCCATGAAGAATATACCCACAAGGCCTCTGCGCTCCGATTGTTTATCCACACTATTGACCCATGAACTGGGCAGCGTAATTTCAAATGCACCAAAGAAGGATGCAGCAAAAATCACAAACAAAAAGAAAAACAAAAGGTTGAAGAATGCACTACTGGCAAGCACGTTGAGCGCATCGGGCCCCAACGCTTTGGTGATACCAAAACCAAGAGTTACATAAATAAGTATGATAGAGATACCGTAAATAAGTGCGTTGCCGACAGCGCGCGAGGCCGACCCACTTTTCTTGGTGAAGAAACTCACTGTGAGCGGCAGCATTGGAAACACACATGGTGTAAGCAACGCCAGCAGGCCGCCAAAAAATCCTGCTATAAATATTCCCCACAAGGAGCGCGAAGGGTTTTCAGCAACTATGCTCACTTCTGTTTGCTCGGTGGTGTCGGGACCTACCACCACTGTATCATTCGTTACTACGGTGGCAGTATCTACGTCCGCAGGTTGCGTGCCTAATGTCTCTTGTGTAGTGCTGGTAACAGGCGCTACGGCCGCTTCCGACTTATGGCCTTTTAGGTTGAAACTAAATTTGAGTTCATCGGGCGGCAAACATTGCTTGTCATCGCACACCATAAACTCCAGAAACCCGGTGATCTTAAAATCTTGTTGCGAACGTATTTTTACTTTTTGTTGGAAGACCGCTTTGTTGCTGAAAAATTTCAGCTTCATATCAAAGTTGGGGTCGAAAGTTACTTCCGCTTTGCCTTCGCTCGGCTTGCCCACCCAATCTACCAGCTTGGTTTTATCAAATACAAATGAAGTGGGAATGGGTCCGCCATCAGGAATGTCTTGAGAATAAAGATGCCATCCTTTGTCAATGGTGGCTGTGAAAATTAATGTGGCTTCACCCCCATTTTGTTCTGTGGCAAAACTCCACTTCACAGGCCTGAAAATCTGCGCGCTGGCCGAATGCGCACAAGCTAAAATGAGTATCGACCAAAAAGCAAGAATTCGTTTGTACATAAGCTCCTATCCGTGAATCACAAATTTAAGTTTATTAACCTAATTACCGCAATGTAAATTGCCTGCGACAGGATGTTTACCACCCACCGCTTGCGCCACCACCACCAAAGCTGCCTCCGCCAAAGCCTCCGAATCCTCCACCACCACCACCGCCCCAGCCAGAGCCACCTCCACTGCCTCCGCTAAACTTCCCCCAGCTTCCGCTGTGCTTGCGGCTCATTTCGTTCATCAATGACCATGCTACCCAAAAGCTTAAGGAATTTAAGCGTGCATAGCGTTTTACATTGCCTACCCAAAAAAATAATGTCAATCCCAGCATCACCAAAAATGACAGCACAATAATTAATGGCGCAGTACCTGATTTTTTCCTACGTTTCTCTGCTTTGTATTCGCCTGCGGCCAAAGCTATCAAGCTGTTGGTTGCGTTCTCGAGACCTTCATAATAGGCTTCTTGCCGAAATGCAGGCTTGATGTCATTCTCAATGATTCGTTTGGCCAGCGCATCGGGCACCGCGCCCTCAAGACCGTAGCCCACTTGTATGGTAATTTTTCGGTCTTCAATGGCAGCGAGTATCAACACCCCGTTGTTTTTTCCTTTCTGGCCCACGCCCCAATTTTCCGCAAGTGCAATTCCATATTGCCCTATGTCATATCCGGGCGCATAGTCGTCAAGCGTACTGATGAGCACGATGGCGATTTGGCTCGATGCCGTGTCATTGAATGCGACCAACTTCACCTCCAACGCATTTTTTTCTGACTCGCTCAAAGAGCCGCTGTAATCATTAACAATGCGCGGTGGCGATGGCTGCGCAGGAAACTTTTGCGCCCACGCACCAAATTGGAGTGCGCAAAAAACAAAGAGTAAAAAAATTTTAAAGCTTTTCACCATCACCAAAAATCATTTCATTAGGCAATTCATTTTTGTCATCGGCCGCGCGTGGAAAATATTGCGCCAACGCACCACCACACATCTCTATGCCTTTGCTCAAACCCGCCTCCAGGCTTTCGGTTTGAAACGCTTTGCGCATGGTGTCTTTAATTTCCGTCCAAAAGTTTTCGCCCACCTTGGCATGTATTCCGGCATCACCTATTATAGCAAACTCTCGTTGCACATAAGCCACATAAATAAGTACGCCATTGCGCAACGCAGTATCCTTCATGCCGGTTTCTTCAAAAATATTAGCGGCATGATCAAGAATATTTTCAGGGCAGTGGTCTTCGATGCACACTCTGACCTCGCCCGATGTCTGGCGTTCGGCCGCAGCTACGGCATCGCGCACCATTTTTCTGCGCGCGGGCGTGAAATATTTTTCCGACTCTTTGAACATTAGAATTGTACTTCCGGGGCTTTCTCGGCTCCGGCATCGGCTTCAAATTGTGCCTTGGTTGTAAACCCGAACATACCTGCTATAAAATTGCGCGGAAAAGTGCGGACCAGGATGTTGAATTCACGCACCGTATCATTGAACCTGTTTCGCTCCACCGCAATTCGGTTTTCGGTGCCTTCCAGTTGTGCCTGCAGCTCAAGGAAACCTTGATTGGCTTTGAGGTCGGGATAACGCTCCACCACTACCAGCAATCTGCTGAGTGCGCCACTCAATGAGTTTTGCGCCTGCTGAAATTTGGCCATATTCTCAGGCGTCAACTGATCAGGATCAATTTTGGTATTGGTCGCACTGGCACGCGCCTCTATTACTTTGGTAAGGGTTTCCTGCTCAAAGTCAGCGTATCCTTTTACGGTTGCCACCAGATTGGGAATAAGGTCGGCCCTGCGCTGGTATACGTTCTCAACTTGCGCCCACTGGGTCTTCACCACTTCGTCCTGCGCTACCATGCTGTTGTAACTTCCGGCCACCAGCCGGTAAAGCATAAATGCAATCACGGCTATGACAATAATAATGATCCACGTTTTTTTCATTTCAATAGTTTTAGTTGATTTTGAAGGATGCTAAATTAATAAATTGCAAACTGGTACAGGACTTGTGAAAATGCGCGCATAAAACACTGAAAGTGGATTATGAAATCACTGCGCCTGAATTCGTAATTTCAATACCCGGTTGCTGCTGTTTTCTACCTTATAATTATCGGCCACGCGCACACCACATACCCACACAATATCACCTCCGCTGCACAACACCAAAACCAGTTCTTTCTTGTGCAACGGCATTTTGACATCAATGAGCAAGTCACTAATTTTCTTACTCCCTTGCATACCCAGCGGAATAAATTTATCGCCTTCGCGCCAGTGCCTCAGCACCATCGGAAATTCTACTTTGCCGTAGTCAACTATTGCAATATTTGGATCACTTTTATCAGCTTCCAATAATTCGGAAATCATTTCTTGCGACACATCCATTTGCTTTAATTCCAATCGCGCCAGTGGTGTGTAAATTTCTTCATCCTCTTCGCGCACCACATACTCTTTATGATCAGGCTGATGCCACGGAGCCAGTATAAAATGGGTGCGGTCTTTTATCAGACTATGGGTGTGGGAATAGAATTTTTTTCCTGCTTCCGCGTTCATGGCACGGGCTGCCTGCACAGCCACATCCGGCACAAAACCTGCAGGCAGCAACCAATAAAAAAGCAGCGTTTCGGCCTCAGGTAGTGCACGCAGTTTATCAATATTCAGTCGCACATCATCGCCCGATTTTTCGGTTATCAGTGCCAGCTGCTGCGCTATAAATATTTCTGTTAGATGCTGCAAGGCCTCGGTGTGCGCGGAACCTGCGTCCATGGTGTGCACCAGCGAAGGATTTATTTCCCGCAACACGGGCATTACATGATGACGTATTTTGTTGCGCACGTAGGCATCCGATTCGTTTGAACTGTCGGTTCGGAATGCAAGCTCGTGTTCGGCAATGTAGTTTTCAATTTCTGCGCGCGTAGCAAAGCGCAATGGCCTGATTAAATTTCCCGCAGCCGGGCGAATGCCCTTGGCCGCCAACCCGCGTGTCACATTGATCAATATGGTTTCGGCATGGTCGTCAAGATGGTGTGCGGTGGCAATGCGCTGAAAGCCTTCTGTAATGCACAGTTCATTGAACCAATCGTAGCGCAATGTGCGTGCGGCCATTTGAATACTCTGCTTTTGCCCGGCAGCATAAGTGGCGGTGTCAAAGTTCTTGACATGCACTTTTACATTATAACATTGCGCCATGCCACGCACAAATTTTTCATCACCATCCGACTCGTCCCCGCGCAATTTGAAGTTGCAATGCGCGATGGCAAAATCAAATTTGGCCTGATGAAACAAATGCGCCATTGCCACCGAGTCTGCGCCACCGCTCACTGCAAGTAACACCGGACCCTCTGCCATGGCCATTTGATGAAGCCGCATGTAGGCAAGCATTTTTTCAAGCATGACCCAAAGATAATTTTTATGTGCGTTGGGGAAGAAAATTAATCCATCCCATCGCCTTTCAATACTGCATGCATGGCTGCGGCTTTTAGCAGACATTCTTCGTATTCGGCCTCGGCCACAGAACCAGCCGTAATGGCACTACCCACCATGAATGAGAGCGCTCCACTTTGCTGATTGTACACGATGGTGCGAATGAGCACACTGAAATCAAAGTTTCCCTCCGGATCGAAATAGCCCAACGCGCCACTGTAAATTCCACGCGTCATGTCTTCAAACTCCTCAATCAGTTGCATGGCTTTTACCTTGGGTGCTCCCGTCATGCTGCCCATGGGGAAGGCATCGCGGATGGCCTGCAGGGGCGGTGTGCCTGCGCGCAAGCGGCTGCTCACAGTAGATATCATTTGATGCACACCGGCAAAAGAATACACTCCGCACAGTTCCTCTACTACCACACTACCGCGGGCGGCAGTGCGTGAGAGGTCGTTACGCACCAGGTCGGTGATCATAATATTCTCGGCACGTTCTTTCTCGTTTTGTCGCAGCGCTTCTGCCTGCGCGCGGTCTGCTTCTCTATTGCCATCGCGCCTGGCGGTGCCTTTCATGGGTTGCGAAATAATTTTGTCGCCTTGCTTGGTCATGAATCTTTCGGGACTCGAGGACGCAATGCACACCTCACCTGCTTTGTATAAAGCCGCGAATGGCGCAGGCGAGCACGCGTTGAGGCGCTGAAAAAGCGAAGGCGGATCTACCACGACTTGCGCAGCAAAAAACTCCATGCAGTAATTCATCTCATACACATCGCCCCGCTGAATGTGGCTTTTGATTTTTTCAACTGCTTGCAGGTAATTTGCTTTGGATGTGCGCTGGGTGGTTGCGATGCGTGGCAAGGCTTGGGATACAAAAGGCTGGGTCTCGCACAGTTGCTGCCATACCAATTCAGGCGTCAGCTTTGCATTGTAACAAGTGACGGTGACTTGATCGCCCTGCAAACTGATGACCACTTGAGGTACAAAAAAGTGCATGCGTGGCAGGGCGGCAGTATCGGGGTTGGCAGAAGTGAGTTTTTCGGTTTCGTTTTTTAGGTCATAGGAGAGATAACCAAACATCCATGGGGCAGACGTTTGCGGTGTGGTGGCATGGCGCAGGCGAAAAGCATCGAGAGCTGCAAAGCAATCTACGGAACAACGGATTTCATCGGTGATACCTGCAGCCAATAGCAGATCGTGCGTGGGCTGCGCACAAAACTTGTTTTGAGCGAAATAACCATTGCTATCCAATACCGCATATTGCTCAAAATGGGCTGTAACCCAGGCTAATAGGCTATTACGAAAGTGTGCGGACGACTGTGTAATTTGAAAAACCATAACGAGACGGCAAATATCTTACAATTGTAAGAATTCGGGGTTGAAATGAAAGTTTTTAACATTTTTATTGGCTTATAGCGTGATTATCGGGCATATTGCTGCTTTTTGGATTAAAATCCTGTTAAAAAACATGGGATTAAATGAAATACTATTGCTTTTTCAAACATATAATCGTTATATTTGTTTGTCGTATGGAATATGGTTTACACTTTAAAACCAGTTACATACCCCCAACGGAAATACACTTATTAAGTACAAAATTTTGATTATTAGTTTACGGACCCAATGAAACTCTTATCTGGCGCCATGTTTGGCTCTAGGTATGATTTTGTTATTGAATACATGAGATTTTATTACTGGTTAAAAAATTCAACACACATGAGAAACTTTACCATGAGAAACATTACTTACAACGCTTTCAAAAGCACTTGCAATACTGGTTTTGCAAGACTTGTGAAACCCATCGCCCTCTTTGTGCTGGCGCTGGCCATGTTCGCAGACCCTGCCTCCGCGCAGGTGGTGAACGAATTTATGGAAGCACCCAACACAAATGGAACCACTTTACCCAACCTGCCTTTTGGCTGGACACAACGAAAGTTGAGTGGTGCTACTGCTAATGCCAATGATTTTATATCCATCACTGCGGCAGGTGCAGTAAATCCGGGAGCTGCGGCTTTTTCAAGCCCTAACTTCATCATGTACCGCGGTAACCCAGCCACTGCTGGAGAGCAAGCCATCCTGGTATCACCCGCTTATGACTTCCGTGCTGGTGCCGGTTCATTTGCATTTCAATTTTATCATAACACTTTTGGTGTTACCGGTGACCTCATTGATGTATTCTACAATTCTGTTCCCGTATTAACCGGGGCCACACAAATTGGCGCCTCAGTTCCCCGTGACAACGCAACCAATGGCTGGTCGGCCAAGAGTTTCGCTGTGCCTATACAAGCAAGTTGCAAGACCTACCTTATCATTAGGGCCACTGCAGCTGCGGCAGGCAGCGGAAGTATGTATTTCGACAATTTTGTAATCACTCAAAATTCCAACGCCATGAGCTACACTTCCAATGCGGTAGTTCAAAACTCCAACCCTACTGGTTTGGGACTTAATAATGAAGACATCTTAAAAGTAATGGTAATCACTTGCGGAAGCGGAACACCCCGCCAGATGCAAACCATGAACTTCAACACCAACGGAACCACCAATCTGGCTGACATACAAAATGCCAGAGTATGGTACACGCGTGGTTCCAACAATTTTGTCCCTGGCGACCCTGCCAATGTGCAGTTTGGTGCCACCATTGCTGTGCCTGCTACCAACTTGACTTTTACCGGCACGCAAAATCTTGAAAACGATACCAACTATTTCTGGCTTACTTACGACATCAAAAGCACTGCCACCACGGGTAACTGTGCGGATGCTGACATACTTGACATTACGGTAAGTTCTTCTACCTATGCCATCAATCAGGCTCCACTTGGTTGCAGGGTAATAGCAGCCGCTTATTGCATACCTGCTTACGGTTGTGGTACTTGCTGGCCTGGTGACTTTATCCAGGACGTTCAAACATACGGTGGAACCAATGGTAACGTGCAAAACAATTGCTCAGGTGCAAACCCAAGCCCGCCATACTATACATATTACCCACCAAACCCGGGGTTCACCACCACCTTCACACAAGGCTCATCTTATCAGTTCAGAAGTAAAGTAGGTACCTATTTTAGTGGTAACAACATTGTGGCCTGGATCGACTTTAATGGTAACGGCATATTCGAAGATGCAGAGCGTATTTACGAAGCATACCATTCGAATGGCAATGCATACCTACCTGGCACAAACTGCGCGTCAGGTGCGGGCCAAGCCACCGGCACATTTTTCATCCCCACTTTGGGTGGCGGAACAAACCCGGCCTTCTGGGGCCAACGCAGAATGCGTGTACGCGAATTGTGGATTCGCAATTCAGGAAATGCCAGCCCTCCACCAGCTTGGAATGCGCAGGCTTCTTATACCGCCTACACCAGCCAAAGCCAGACGCCTGCTGCGGCAGTGAGTCCTTGCAACTACTATAGCTATGGCGAAACCGAAGATTATGTGGTAACTATTGTTCCTAACTGTTTCTCGGGCGAGTGGCTTGGTTTTACCAACGACTGGAACACAGCCAGTAACTGGTGCGATGGCATACCTGTACCCACTACCAACGTAACCATTCCTACAGTACCTAAAGGCGGCAAAATGCCCATCGTTTACGATGGTGATTCTGCCCGTTGCTACAACATTACAATTGCTGCAGGTGCTACTCTTACATTGGAGCATCCAAAAGCTGGCTGGTTCAGGGCATATGGTTCCATTTATAACAATGGCACCATCACCAACCGCACGGCTTTCTGGAATCCATTTGTGATTGGAAACGGTAAACTTTACACCGATGCCACGGCACCCACCACGCCTTTCCCTGCTGCCGGTTATACAGGCAGAAGCCAGGCTTTATATTTTGCATCTGAGCTTACAGCCAAAGGTTTTAAACCCGGTGACGTAATAGATTCTCTTGGATTTCAAGTAATAGGCCACAGTGCTTATGGTGGTTATCCTTCTTTTGATGGCTTTACGCTAAAAATCGGACATACCAATGCTGCAAACATGGGTACATTTACTCCACCTCCGGGCGGAGCAAACACACCTTGGCAGAGTTTCACGGGTGCCACCACCAACTTTACAGTTGGCGCTTACACCCCAACGTTCCCTGCAGTAAATAATCCTCCACCACCTTATCCGGGATATTCAGGAGCGTCCGTTGACAATTATTTTGCTTTGCCTTCAGCATTTACTTGGACAGGTGGGAATATCATGATTGAAGTGTGTTACGACAACTATGGTTCATTCGGACTTTCTGATAACTATGGTGTGTATGGCACACAAACAACCGGTGTCACTTCATTCAAAGGTGTTACCGACCAGGCATTTGCTGCCATGGGTAATCCAGGTTGCGCAATTCCTGCAAACGATTTAACAGGAACTGAGGGAC